>NZ_BAABLK010000009.1:0-116847 GCF_039544305.1 Paeniglutamicibacter antarcticus | reverse complement strand
AGATCCATCTTGGCCTACATCGGCCAAAACTAGGTTAGACATATTGATCGGTTTCCTACTTCTCGCCCTGCGCCATCGGGGTGACTTGCTATGTCACGTTGGCACCGTTCAACCCTGGCACATAGGGCATCGGCCATGTTGACGGTCACTCATAACAACGACGCGATCAAATAGGACGGCTTCAAAAGCTAGTGAAGCATCCGATGCCAACAGTTCTGGAGGTATTTGGCACTGTTTCGCAGCCTAGGACTGTAAACAAACCAAGGCCGTCCGGTCGGGAACGCTCTGCGGGATGGTCAGGCCCTTATCCGGTCTCATCATTTATACCAACGTCTGGAAATGAGCAACCCGCCGCAGCAGTTGAACCTATCGGTCAGAACCAGATCCCACAGCCGTAAATAATAGCCATTATCAGCTCCTTAGTTGCGGTATCTTGCGCCCCAGCGGACCGAGGAAGTGTTCTAATTCCACTGAACGAATCAGACGCAGCAAGAAGACGTAAACGATCGCCATGACGGTACCGACCACGCCGATCGACACGATGGCATTGCCGATAGAACTCCACGCGAATCCCCAGTCATAGCCGCCTAACATCCACAACACTATGGCTCCACAGAAACCCGAGACGGTAGCCATCAGACCGATGCGGATATAGGTGCCCATGACCCGCGAAACACCGTAGTCCCCGTAACGACGCACAATCAGGAAATGCGCGATCACCGCTGAAAGAACATTGGTGATGCCGTATATCAAGGCCACGGCCTTCGCGATCTCCGTTGCGGGGAGTGCTTGCACCGCGCCGAAAGCCAATGCAACGCCCAAAACGGCAATGATCGTCTGAATCAGCATCGGTGTCTTGGTGTCTTCCTCGGCGAAGAAAACACGGATCATGAAGAAGTGGATGGACTTGAAGGGCAACCCCAATGCAGTGAGCAACAGGAGCTGGCCGATGGCCGCGCCCTGCAACATCGACGTTTCCGAGCTACCGGCGAAGAGGCGCCCTAAGGGGCCGGCGAGCACGATGAAAGCCACTGAAGCGAACACGATCGGTACCGCAGTGGTGCATAGCCCCCTTGCGAGCAAAGGAGCGATGTCTTGCTGGCGTTTTTCGTGGAAGGCCTTGGTGAATTCATTGAACAGCATCGTTGCCAAGGTGAGCGCGAAGATCGAATGCGGCAACACGGTGATCAGCTGCGAAGTATTTAGCGCGTACTCACCTGGAATGTCTGCCCCTCCGTTGGGCATGGACAAACGGGCTGGCGCTGCGGCTGAAACAAATTTTGAGTTGACTAGAGAAGCGATGTTTCCGACCATCATGGAGCCCAGAGTCCAGGCTGCAAGCTTCCCCACATGGCGAAGACCCATACCCCGCCACGAGAAGTTGGGGCGCAGGGTTAGCCCCAGGTTGCGCAGTGGCCAGAACAAGGCCACTGCCTGTACTGCGATGCCCAGGGTGGCTCCACCAGCCAGCAAGATCGTTTGCGTGGTGGTCCAGGTTTCCAAGGCGTCATTGCCGCCGCTGTAAGTACCAAAGAGAACGATGAATGTGCCGATGGTAAGGATCTGTACCAGATTGTTCGCTACCGGTGCCCACATATACGCAGCGAAACGTCCGTGCGAGTTCAGGACTTGCCCGAAGACCGCATAAACGCCGTAGAAGAAAATTTGTGGCAGACACCAATAGGCGAACGTAGTGCCCATTGCCATCATGGGTTCGGTCCAATCAAGGGTTAGAGCCTTGATCAGTGGCCCGGCTAGGAGCGTCAATAGCACTGTGCCAACACCCATCACCACTATGGTGAGGGTCACCAATTTCGAAGTGTAGGCCGAACCTTGGTCAGAGGCTTTGGACGCCTTGATCAGCTGAGGTACCAGTACGACGTTGAAGATGCCGCCGGCCAGCAGCATGAAGATGATCGTCGGGATGACGTTTGCCTTCTCGAAGATATCGCCCATTGTCGTCGACGAGCCGATGGCGACAGCCAGAAGTGCTGTGCGGATGAATCCGAGTATGCGCGAAACTAAGGTGCCGGACGTCATCAAGGCGTAGGTCCTTGACTGGCGCTCTGCGGGTTGCTCGTGTGGTGTTCGCTGCACCGTGGAAACGCCGCTGGTCATGGTGTGGCCTTCAATGGTGGGGGAAGTGGCGTGGGAAGACTTTGCGCTAGCCCCTCGTAAATACCGCTCAATCAGAGCAAGTCAGGCATTGCTTAACACGAAGGCATCAACGCATTGAAGTAAGAAGCATACCCTTTGGTTTTTTTGGAAGGGCGTTTACTGAACGCGTCCACAAGTCGAACCTTTACCGGGCCGGTGGGTATGGAGTGAGCCATTCCGGTTCGTAGGGTGCCAGTTTTGCCAGAGATGTCATTTGCGTGAACGATCTTTCCTTGACACGAGGGCTATGACCACAAGGCACACGACAAGCAGTGCAGCGTAGAGCCCCTTAACGAGTGCCCCATTTCCGATGAAGATCATCATCAGGCTGAGAGCAGCTAAGAATGCAAAGCCAATTTTCATGCTTTCAAAATGTTCTCCTATGGTCATATGCTCCAGTAGACACTGGATGGCCTAAATGGGGAACGTCCTGCGGGACACAACACTCAGCGGTGTGCATCCAGGTAAGCCTGCATTGGTCGTAGTTAGTGCCGCCGGGGCGTCCACCCTGATGGCAGCATGCCAGTGATCTTTCCACGTTCAGAGTCTGCCTCCCCTGACCATCCTTGGACTGCCGGTGCTTCATCGAAAGCACCCCGGGCCATGCGAAGGCCAAGATCTGGGTGACTCATCCCTGGCGCTCCACCGCGACGGGTCGAGGCCCGGACGCTCCAGTGCTTGTCGGCGAAACCTCCCCCACGGAAGACCCGGTAGTCGTCGTAGCGGGCCGGATCGAGTAGATCCCAGCACCATTCCCAGACGTTTCCAAGGGTGTCGTGGAGTCCGAAGGCATTGGGTTGTTTTTCACCAACCTCTTTCGGGCTCTCTAACTTGTCATTCGCTGTCCACCCAATGGCATCAAGGGGTCCGTAGTGCGGTCCCACAGTGCCGGCGCGGCACGCGTATTCCCATTCGGCTTCGGTGGGCAGTCGGTACCCGGAGGCGGTCGTCTGCCAAATCACTTCGTCTGCCTCGAAAATGTATGCAGGAGAAAGGCTTTCGCTCATTGACGCTTCATTGCAAAGCTTGATGGCTTCCAACCAATTGATATCTACCAGCGGTGCTTGGGTGCCCGCTTCGCTATTACCCATGAGTTGCGCATATTGAACCTCGGTGACTGGCGCGATTCCAATCTCGAATGGTTCCAGATGGACGGTCCAACGGCGTTTTCGTCGCGCGTCGTGTAACTCCACTTGTCCGGCTGGTAGCGGACGAAGATTAAAGGTAGGCATTTCACAATGCTCCCATGCCGTCCCGCTAGCCTGAACCTTGGCCGGGCACTTGGCAGCCGAGCGCGGGAGCTCCGCTCACTATGTTCGATCAGCTGCGCAAAACAGTCGCAAGACTAGGATCCTAACTTCGGCATCCAATATAGTTCCGGCTCCTGCAACGACCTACTGGTTTACAAGAAGCGTGGACGTGAGGTTGAGTTGTGCAAGACGTTGGGTGAGGACAGCTGAGAGTACGTCGTGGCCCGCCTGCGTGAGGTGTACTTTATCCGCCATCAGGCCAATAAGGTGATAACTTTTCACCCAATGCCCGGTGCTCACAAACGGAACGTGGATTTGCCGAGCGTAGGTACCAAGCAGCGCATCCACCGCTATCCGCCTGGCACCACTATCAGTAGACGAACCTGCGAGGGTCCCCACCATGAGCAATTGTGAAGACGGGTACTGCTTCTGAAGAGCATTGATTGTTTCGGCCGCACCCAGCAATATCTGCGCATTCGAGGCACCAATCGTTGCATCGTTGCCACCGCCTTCAACGACGATCAACGCTGGCGCGATGCTCGGCAGTGCCCATCGATGTTGCTTTAGTGCAGAAGGGTAGTTCAATGCCCCCGCGGCATTCGAGGAAACGAAGCCGGTCCCGCCGGCTCCGAGGAATTGGATATTGTATCCTGCTGCGCGCAGGGCACTTTGGGTCCAGGTTCGATTTCCGGGGACGTTCGCAGCTCCAGCAGACTGGGAATCACCAATCAGCAATGCCACCTTTCGGGTGTCAATGATCTGCTTACCTACGTGGCTGAGGCCCGTCGTCGAACCGGTACCAAGATCCTGCGCAGCGGTTGTGACCGTGCTCTGGTTAGATGAGGCTCTCTGGGTCGCGCTGGGTGGGGAGCCAACAGCCAAGTGAGGAAAATTCCCGATGGCAGCACAGGACACCAGCACTGTTCCGAGGAGCGTACTTACTAGCAGTGCCCGAGCTGCCCTGTAGGCCTTGCTTCCCCGTTGCTCCATTGCATGTTCCCCCGTTGATGTGTGGTGACTGGCGCTGGGTGCAAGATGTCCGCCAACGCCTTGGCTTAAGAATGCGCGCTATTGGCTGAAAGAACGCTGAGTGCCAAGGGACAATTGACCCACAACGATGCTGATCCTGCCTTAGCTGAGTAAATCTTCAGGATTCCTCAGCGTTGTCTTAGCACCTAGGGGAGAAGGTTGTTCCATGGCACCACAGCCGTGGCGTCAAAGCAGTGAACACCGCACGAAAGCACCGGAGGAAATTTCTGGTGCTACATCCCCAGTGAAAGGTTCCCACCCCGTGAACATGACCAAGCATAAAAGAAACGTCTTTGCTTCCTTGGCTGGCGTAGCGCTCCTCGGTGGAGTCGCCACGGTTGGCGTAGCCGCAGCTAACGCGGCAAGCGATACGAAGTCGGCATCATCGCAGGGTGAACAGAAAGAAACGAAGATCAAAGGTTCCATTGTGGTGGCGGAGTCTGCGACTGAGGAGTCGGATGCTGCTGAGGCCGCCAAGTTGGCCAAGCTCGCGACGGTTAGCGAGAAGGATGCCGGCGCAGCCGCACTGGCCACTGTTTCAGGCAGCACCCTTGTGGAGATGGAACTGGAGGAAGAAGATGGTTGGCTCGTTTACGATGCAACGGTGAAGGACGGAGTAGGTGTCTTCACCGAGGTCACCATCGACGCAGGAAACTCGAAGGTCTTGGCTTCAGAGATTGAGGACGACGAATCCGCTGAAGCTCCCGAAGGCACGGAAACCTCCGATAGTCCTGAGCAGGGAACCAACGTGGAGTTGAACAATCCTCAAGACGCCAGCCCCAGCGCTACCAGCGGAAAGTAAGTACAA
This sequence comes from Paeniglutamicibacter antarcticus, assembly GCF_039544305.1. Taxonomy (NCBI): domain Bacteria; kingdom Bacillati; phylum Actinomycetota; class Actinomycetes; order Micrococcales; family Micrococcaceae; genus Paeniglutamicibacter; species Paeniglutamicibacter antarcticus. The sequence continues at coordinate 111,603 of NZ_BAABLK010000009.1, read as the reverse complement.
GCGGAGCTGAGCAGGAGGCAAGAACCCCGGCCACGTATTCACCCCCCGAGTGCGTGGCCGGTTGCCGTTCATTGGTCCCAGCCAAGCACCTGCCCTGTCGGCCTGTGGAGGTGCGTGAGACGAAGTTGTGGAGCTAGGGCGCCCCGGACTGCGAAAAGCGGCCTCGATAAGGGTGCGAAGTGATGGAAAGAACCACAGGCTGCATCTCTTCGCAGAACCGATATGCAGGTGATGAAAACGACCAGTGCAGGAGCATGCCTAATGCCTAGATATCAGCGGACCAGTGGCGGTCTTTCCCCAACACACACGTATCGAGGCATTTCCAAGGTAACTCCGGGTATTTCGGACCTTCTTCGTAGCCTGGCTGCATGGTTTGCCCGGTGGGGTGTGGTGCGGATTCAAGGCTGGCTTGTCTTTACGATGCTTGCTGTCATCGCTGTGTTCTCTGCGGGAATGATACTGAAACACAACTTGTTCCTAACGGCTTCGGATATGGGGATCGTCCAAGACCTGGGAACGCATCACAGTGAGGTCGCCAACCTCGTGGCCCTGGGCATTCACCATGGTCTTGGCGGTCCTTTCGCAGTGGTCGTTCTTGTGCTGGCAGCAGGTCTTGTCTACGTGCTTAAGCGTTCCGCCGCCGATGCCCTGCTGGTCATCGTTCTCACCACAGCCGGCTGGAGTTTGACCACGGTCATGAAAGTTGCCGTGTCCCGAGCGCGTCCCGAGCAGGGATTGCTCTCCGATGTCTTGGTTCCGGATATGAACGGATTCACCTCCTTCCCTTCGGGTCATACTGCCTTTGCGGTGTCCTTGGCCATTGCGGTGTCGTTGGCTGCGTGGGGAACGCGGTGGCGTTATTTGACGGTCACCCTAGCGGTTGTTTTCGCCGTGACAGTGGGGGTTTCTCGCGTATATCTGGGCGTGCACTATCCTTCGGATGTCTTTGCTGCCTTCGTTCTTTCCGCGGCGGCGGTGGTCCTGGTCGCCGGGTTGCTCACCAGCCACATACCAGCGTTCAACCCTTGGAGGCACGCAGCAAAGACGGCTCCTTCTGCTGGAGGAGAGCGGTACGCGGATCCAACTAGGATGGAGAGCACCTGATGAAAGAGGCATCCATGCGCTTATTGCTGGTTGAGGACGAGAAGGAACTGGCCGAGACACTGCGTCGTGGACTCATCAATGAAGGATTTGTTGTTGACGTTGCCAACGAGGGGGTCGGTGGTGCCTGGATGGCACTGGAGAATCCTTATGACGTCGCGGTCCTGGACATCATGCTTCCGGGCAAACACGGCTACCAGATCCTTAAGGAGATCCGTGCTGCCAATATCTGGACCCCGGTGCTCATGCTCACGGCCAAGGACGGTGAATACGATCAAACAGACGCCTTTGACCTTGGGGCTGATGACTATCTCACCAAGCCGTTCAGTTTCATGGTCTTGGTCGCTCGGCTTCGGGCGTTGATCCGTCGAGGCGCTCCGGAGCGTCCGGTCACTCTGTCGGTGGGAACTCTCGCGTTGGATCCGATACGTCGTAGCGTCAGCAGGCAAGGCAGCACCGTGTCCTTGACTCCCAAGGAGTACGCCATCCTTCACTATTTGATGCGTCGCCATGACGAGGTGGTCTCCAAGGCTGAAATCCTCGACAATGTCTGGGACTCCGCCTATGAGGGCAGCGACAATGTGGTGGAGGTGTACATGGGGTACCTTCGAAAAAAGATCGACGTTCCCTTCGGCAAATCCACGCTGACCACCATTCGAGGCATGGGATACTGCTTGGTCTCCGATGAACGCTAGCCACCGCCACCTACCGTTACCAACGCTCAAAGAGGACGGCCTCCAGAGGCGGTCGCGACGTCGTTGGGGGGTCCGCAAGAAGGTGGTTTTTGCCGCTATTGCGATCATGGCCACTGTCTTGGTCGTGGCGGGTTTCGTTCTGCTGTTCGTGCTGCGCTCAACGTTGATCACCAACGCCCGGGACATGACAGTTCAACAGCTCGACAGCCTTGTGGAAACGATCCAGGCGGACGATGCCGAAGATTTCGCCGGGGATGTGCGGGATTCCGGGATCCAGTTCGCGCAGATCCTTCAAACCGATGGCACCATCTTGGTTGCCTCGAAAGATGCCGACGAAGGGAAACTTTACGACGGGGCCGTCCTGGAGCCTGGGGAAAGCTACTTTTCAAAGAATGCCGGTCTGGTCGGCATCCTGGACTTTGATGAGCACTTGATCGCCGCACAGGGCGTAGCCACTGCCGAAGGGAACGTGCTGGTGGTGGTGGGTGCGGAGACCTCGATCGAGCGAGACGCGGTAAGCACCGTCGGGTGGGTCCTGCTCGCCGGGGTCCCGCTTCTGGTCATACTGGCAGGAGGGCTGATGTGGTTCCTCATCGGGCGTGCGTTGCTGCCGGTGGAACGCATCCGCGAGACCGTTGCAGGAATCTCTCAAAAGAACCTGGACGACAGGGTCGTGCTGCCAAATACGGCAGATGAAATCGAACGGCTCGCACACACCATGAATGCCATGCTGGACCGACTACAAAAGGCTGATGAATCACAACGTCGTTTCGTCACAGACGCCAGCCACGAGCTACGCAGCCCCTTAGCGACCCTCAGGACCGGCTTGGAAGTCGCTGTTGCCGATCCCACGGGACGAACATGGCTTGAAAGCTCCGATATGCTGCAAAACCAGACCCAACGCATGGGGTACCTGGTGGAAGATCTTTTGACGCTGGCCAAAATCGATGATTCTGGTCTGCGCTTCCGTATGGAGGATGTGGACCTGGACGACGTGCTGAACCAGGAAGCCCGGCGTCTTCGGTCGATGTCGGCGCACGTGGTTCGGACAGAGTTGGTGCCGGTGCGGATGAGGGGCGATGCGAACCGCCTGGGGCAGGTCTTCCGCAATCTGGTCAACAATGCCGAACGCCACGCCGAGGGCATCATCCGGATCTCACTTTCGTCACAGGGCGACCACGTCGTGGTGCGGATTGAAAATGACGGTGATCAGATCCCCGCAGCTGAAAGGGAACGCATTTTTGACAGGTTCGTCCGGTTGGATGCCAGCCGCGCCCGCGAGCACGGTGGAAGCGGACTTGGCTTGGCCATCAGCAAGGAAATCATCCTCGCCCATGGCGGCACCATCGAGGTCAGCCAGAGCCCGCAGGGATTCACGTGCTTCCTGGTGAGTCTGCCACTGGAACCACAAGTGCACCCCGTAGGGAAGGAACCCGCGGATAAGCTGTCCTCCCGCAATCCTGCAACAAGATTCTTTTCCGGCAAACAGCGATCACCCACAACGACCTCCGGGCGGAAACAAACATGAGCGCCTTCCTGGACTCGATCGTCTCCCTGCCCGCTCCACTGGTTTATGTGATCGTGGGCGCTCTGGCCTTTGGGGAGGCTGCGGCATTCGTCGGGTTGGTGCTGCCTGGTGAAACCGCACTGTTTCTCGGCGGCGTGATCGCCAGCCAGGGGAAAGTGGATCTGGGCATCATGCTGGTGATCGCCGTCGTGGCCGCGATCGCCGGGGATTCTGTGGGTTATGAAATCGGACGGCGTTTTGGGCCGAGTCTCAAACGCAGTCGGGCTGGACGGTTCGTTGGGGCCGAAAAATGGGCCAAAGGTGAGCAGTTCCTGGCCAAACGCGGGGGCACCGCGGTTTTGCTCGGCCGCTGGGTCGGTCTGCTGCGCGCACTGGTCCCGGCGATCGCCGGAATGTCACGCATGCCGTACAAGACATTCTTGCTGTATAACACCATTGGTGGGACGCTCTGGGCGGTGACCGTGGTCCTCGTGGGTTTCTTTGCCGGGCAATCCTATAAGACGATTGAACAATACCTCGGCAAAGCAAGCCTGATTCTGACTCTCATACTTGTCGGGGCGTTGCTGATCGCCTTGGTTGCGCGCTTTGCCCTGCGCAATCCCGAACGCACCAAACAATGGGTGGCCAGGCTCATCGCCTCCGCACCCATGGCTGCCATCAAGACCAGAGCCGCCGCCTCTGAGACCCCATACGGTGCAACAGCAAGGAAAACCCGGTGGTTTCCTCTTGTCGCCGGTGCACAGGTACGTGGCGTGCTCGCAGTTGCGATCATTGCGCTGGTCGGCAGCTACAACTGGATCAGCAATACCGCAGTGACGGGCAAGGTGTTGGGGAATATTGACAGCACGGTGGAGGCATGGTTCCGCAGCCACCAAGATGACGAATTTACGGTGTTGATGGAGATCATTAACATCGCGGGGCACCCGGCCCTAGTGGTATCCGTGCTCGTGGGGTGCGTCTTCCTCACCCGTACGGGACCGGTCGTTCAACCGTGGTGGTTCACTGTGTACCTGTCGGTGGTTTTGCTGCTGGCCACGGTCACCGGAGTATGGGTCGCGCATCTTGCGGGGCAGGCCATGGCCGTGGATTCGGCGATTGGTCAGCCTTTGGTCTCCACCGCGCTACTTACCGGTGCCGCATGGTTGGTGCTTCGACGGTACTCGGCAAAGTGGCGCCGGGCAGTGCTTACCCTGACCGGGCTGGTGGCGATCACTCCGCTGATTGCACTGAGCCATGTCTATCTCGGCCAGCAGAGTCCGTCAGATGCCGTATTCGGCTGGCTTGCCGGTACATTGTTTGCTGCTGCTGCTTGCGCATCGTGGCCGAGCACTAAACTGCCGGTATTCGCCGACATCAACGATTAGTGGCTGGGTCCGCGCGGCCACCGGATCTTGTGTACGACAGTGTTTTCTGTGACGCTGACGTTCCGGGAACCGGCGGACCACTACCAACCGGCCCCATACTCAGGAGCAGTCATGTACTTACCATTCTCTTCAAATGACGTTGCCCCCATCAACCTTTCCGACGCGGTCCTTTCCAGCACCGGTGGTTCGACGTGGCTCTCTTCATGGTGGACGGCCGGTGCGGTGACTGCTGTGTGCCTGCTGGTGGCAGTATTCCTCTTGTTGTTCCATCGCCCCCTGTCGCGCAAACGACCGGGACGAAATGGGCAGCCCAAATCAAGGAACCGCTTCTGGGCAGGCATCGTGGCACGCATTGCCGGGGTCCTCGTCCTGGTGCTGGTTGCTGGCGCATTCTTGGCCAATGCCTACGTAGGCTACGTACCGAACCTCACCGCAGGTGGCCGTGTTCTTGCCGCCGCCACGGGCCAGGGCAGCGATGCCGGGGCACCGGGGACTGTCGCCGTCGGGGGACCGGGAACGGTGGGGTCGGTTGGCATGCCCGGCGACACCAAACTCCGTGTCGCGGCCAGTGACGCTTGGGTCTACACGCCCCCCGGATACGACGCATCGGGAAAGACCAGATACCCCGTCTTATATCTCATCCACGGCTATCCAGGCACGGCGGCCGACTGGTTCGCCGCGGCCCAAATAGACCAAACGATGGACGCCCTGATTGCACAGAACATGGTCAAGCCGATGATCGTGGTGTCCCTGGATGTCAACGGCGGCGGGCAACGGGACACCGAATGCCTTGATGCCATCAATGGGCCAAAGATCGAATCGTGGATCTACACCCAAGCGATCCCCTTCATCGACAAGACCTATCCGACACGGACAGACCGATCCGGCAGGATCCTGGGGGGAATGTCCTCCGGTGGATACTGCTCACTGGACCAGGGCCTGCGCCATCAGGACACGTGGAGCACCATCATCTCTTTCGAAGGCTATGGAGATCCAGGAAGTGGCGGGAAGAGTGCGTTCAACGGCAATCAGGCGCTTATCAAGGCGCACTCACCGAGCGACTACCTTCCGACCATGAAATTCACGCATCCCCAGGCGTTCTACCTGGACAACGGGGACCGCAGCGGGGTTGCTCGGGTCAAGAAGCTGGCCGATCAACTCAAGAGCCGTCAGCAGAAGGTCTACTACCGGATCAATGCGGGCCAAGGGCATACATGGTCCGAGGTCCGGGCGGGCCTGCCCTATGCACTCGTTTTTGCCTCCCGGGAGCTCCCTGGGAAATAGGGCTCATTTAGCTTTCCGGTTGGCTCGGGCTCATGGCCAACACGACGCAACCCACCAGAGCGACAACGACCGCGGCAATAGCGGCGGTGGCCCAGCCCGTTCGTACTCCGTCGCCCAGAATCATCACTCCAACGATGCCAGGGACCACTACTTCGATGACCCAGAGAACCGATGTCACCGGACCCACCGCACCATGTTCCAGCGCGCGTGCGTAGGCCACGGCACCGACGATGCCGAAAACTGCAATCGACCAAGCAACGGGCTCGCTAACCACCTGCCATGGTGAGCTGACTCCCACCAGCGAGCGCGCGCCAAGTGCTGCACCGGAAAATGCCAGCCCGGCGACGACCGCCATCCCCATGGTTCCGCCAGCTCGGTACAGGATTAGCATGGCAGCGACGACCAGGGCCATGGAGGCAAGCAGAGCGGGGGCAAACCAAACAGGAGGGACGGTGGCTGACTCGGCGCCGGCGGCGGCGGCAACCGTCACCAGGGCTATGCCGACAGCTCCAATGGCGATCCTGTCTTTGACGCGCAGCCGGGCACCGAGGAAAATGCGTGCCAAGATCACCGTTATTGCCAGTGATCCAGCCAGCAGCGCTTGGACGGCAAACAGCGGGAGCCATTGCAGTGCGACCAAGGAGGCGAGCCAGGCCACTCCGTCACAGCCAAGGCCAAGCAGGTATAAGGGTTGGACAACCACTGCCGGACCGGAGGCGCGGGAGGCCCCGGCGGCTTGGAGCACCGAGCCGGCTCCGTACCCGACGGTGCCCAGCAGGGCTGCCAGTAGCGCGAGTGTCATCGGCTGGGCTGTTTCATGAACCGGCCGATTACCGGGATTTCGGTGATGCCTTCCGCGTTGGCGATCACGATGCTCTGGGCGGCGAGGTCGTCCATGGCTCCCACGATGACGTAACGGGGTACCCAGGAGGGTTGGTACTTTGCATTGAACTTCCACAGTGATTCGATTTGCGTGTGCTTGGAGGCCCGTTGCAGCACGGACTGCGATGTCTTGGCAAGGCGTCCCTCGGATTCACCGGCAACCACGCGGCGGAACATCGCGAAATTCAGGCCCAGGCCATGGCCGCCCTCCTCGGCGATGTGATGGATCGTCTCGGTGATCAGGAAGTCCATGATGCCGTTGGGCAGGTCCGGTGCCGTGGATCGGCGCATCACATCCAGTGACCACCCGTCGATATCCCGGGCCGGAACCCACTGCACAAAAGCCTGGGCTGCCCCGCCGGCATCCCGGGCAACAGTCAACAAGAGTCCGGTGTCCTCTGGGTCGAAGAGTCGGGACAGGGTCATGGAAAACCCTCGCTCGGTGTCTCCTTGGCGGCTCTGGGTCGATAAGCCGATGAGTTCATCGCGGACCGAATCCTCGAGCGTTGCGGGGTCGTGGAAACTGGTGGTGTAGCCACTGCGTTGGACACGTCGATAGGCCTGGCGAAGGGATTTCATCGGTGGGCCATCAAGGGTGAACGATGGGCATTCCACCACGGCTTCATCGCCCATGTATACGCTGCGCAGTCCGGAGGACTCATAGATGGGCAACCACTCGGAGGCTGCGGCCAACACAGAGACCGACCATCCGGAGCGTTGGGCGTACATCATGAATTCGGCCCAGGTTTCTTCGCGTTCTTCGCTAGGTCCGATGGGGTCGGGGGACACCAGGCAAACACCATTTTTCACCGTGTGCGCCACGAGGCTGTGGCCCGTGAAGAACCACTGCTTATCATTGCGCAGTGCGAAGTAGTCCAGCGTTCCACCGCCATGGGTTTCCACCAGCGTGCGGGCTCGTTCGCGTTCGGCGTGCTGCGCCGAACCGGTCAGCGGCGCAGGAGTACGCGGCGAGAGGAGCAGCCACAACACGCTGCCCAAGACGCACAATCCGATGGCGAAGAGTACGGGAGCCGCATAGCGTCCGCCGAAATCGATGGGCAGGACGCTGTTCCCACCCATTTTCTGCACCAATGCCCCAACGGTGTCGTCGAAGTCCCGACGGTGACGCCGGTCTGCCCTCATGGCCAGACCCGTCGCTAAAGCTAAGACAGTCGAGCTGCCGACAACTCCGACAACAATTGTGCGCACGGTCATCGAACGACTGGGAAGGACGGGAAACGCGCGGTGTTGGGTCGCTAACCAAACGAGCGCAACAACTGACAAGGAGGCCTCTGCGATATCCACGCCCTTGGCGATATGCAGGATGCTAGAAACAGCCAGGAGCACCAGTGCCGCCACCCACGCTAGGCGATGTCCTCGTCGCAGTCCGCGAGCGGTAAGCAGCATGCCGAAAGAGACGAATACCAATGTGATCGAAGCTGTGTGCGGAACCACGAAGGGAACGATCTGTAGGAGTTCGGCCAACATCCCCCGCAACGGGCGCGAAGCCGCCGAGAGCAAGCCGAGAATAGCCATGATGGCCACCACAGCGCCTGCCACTCGTCGAGCACGGTCACGCTGGTAGGACTGCAGCACATGATTCATGGGCCAAGTATGACAGAGCATCGTTTGTGACAGCGGCTAAATCCGGATCCGATCAGGACTGACGTAGGGTTCACTGATGCGCTGACTCTGTCTGCGTTCTCACCGAATATGTTCATGAATCGTGATGGGTCATGGACAAACGTGGAGGCTAGCAGTGTCGTAACGTTTGTTGATGTTCGGTCATCCGAAGACGTCCCGTGAGACGGTCGGCTGCCGGGGCCGCTGGGCTCGGAATCGAGGGTTCTAGGCTTTGTGGCACTGACGTTCCAGAGCGGAACGCTCTGTGGGACAACGCTGCCAAGTTATCCTCGAATACGGTCGCTTCCTTGGAAGTCACGTCTGTCCAAGCCAGAATTAGGCTACCGGTCCAGCATGGAACACTTGTTGTTTCAATTGCTCTAGAGCCAAGGATTCAGCGGCGATTTCCACGGTGCCATGGGGCAGGGCCAGTGTCAGTACCATCAGACCCGGAGGCAGGTGGCGCGGCACCCTACCACCTGAGATGCGCTCTGGATGGCCGGGGATACCAACAATGTCCAGTGTTGTCGGCCTACCCAGGGAAACTTCGGAGCCTGACATGACCTCTTGGAACAGGATTTGATGTGGTTGACAGGCCGCAGTTCCGCCTGCCCACACGTCCTGCAATGACCCTGGGCGGGAACCCGGATACCTTAGGTATATGAAGATGCCCCGCTTTTCCAAGGCGTTCGTCCGTTTCCTAGCTTCCCTTGCGTACAGGTAGTACAGGCCGCCCCACCACATGAGATTGAACAGGGTTGAGTACAACCCAAAGGACCAACTGTTTCCGCTAGCCCCGTAGGCGAGAAGTGACACCAAAGTCATCAGTACGATTGCCAGCGGGATGACGGCCATCCTGTGCTGCCAGAGCCATTCCCTCATGTATCGACCAAACTTTCCGTGGAGGATAGCCAATCTCCTGGCCCATGCCTGGCATTCGTCGCTCCCAAAACCGCGCCAGCATCAGGCCAGGATTCTGTTCAGTCTAGCGTTGTTCGCTATGCGGGGACCGCGGTATCTGGCTGTCTCCTCGCCCCTCTGGGATTAATCAAAACCTCTGAAACGAGAACCTTGGTTGGATAATGTTTTGGGCCGCAAGAAGTGGAGTCACTGAAGGAACCCGTAGCGGAACTCCGAACCGTTCTGATAGCTGAACGGTGCTGAAGGTATGCAGTACTGTCAGTTGGATGTTGCAAAATTCGATTCGAGGTGGCCAGAGGCTTGAATTATGGGTGGTGGCTGCTGGGGCCGTTCTCTGGATCGTCAGTTTCGCGGTTTTGCTCGTGGTGTCACCTTTGGGGACCTCGGTGTCGTCGGATCCGGGTGCGGAGGCGATCGCATACTGGGTGACGTTACTTCCGTCGGCGGTGGGAATTTCACTGGTTCTTCTGATTCCAAGACGCTCGCTTGCTCGTATAGCAGTCGTGCAAGAACGCCGAAGGTTTCTTATCACGACGGTCGTCCTGTTGGTGCTAGCTGCGCTATTCCCGCTGGCTTCCGCGACGATTCCGCTTCAAGGCGAGCTGTACGTTCTCGGCAAGCTCCTTCTTTTGATCATTATTCCCGGCGGACTCCTGCTTCTGGTCCGCCGAAGTGTGCAGATCGACTTTCGTAATAGTGCTGCGCGGTGGTGGGCTCCAGCGATCGTGATCGTGCTGTGGGTGATCGTTTCGCAGGTTGCCCCGTGGAATCCAACTTTCGACATAGGTGGTTTGGATCCGGCTTTTGTCGTCACTGCTGCGGTTGCGACGGCATTGACAGCGGGCGTTGGTGAGGAGCTCTTTTGCCGTCGATGGCTTCAGACTCGACTGGAAGCGGGCCTCGGGGCATGGTCGGGAATCGTTATAGGGTCCTTCGCGTTCGCGCTCATGCATCTTGGTTCGCATGGAACAGGCGAATTCTTCATCGACGTCGCACGCGTCATTGTCGTTCAAGGCTCGTTTGGGTTATTTCTCGGGATCATGTGGTGGCGATACCGAAATCTCTTCGCCAACGTCGTCGTTCACGTCTTCGCGAACGGGTGGGCCGTGGCCGCGGCGCTCGTGGCTGCTTAACGAGACGTCTCTTTATCTCAGCGGGCGGCGACGCTGCAATGGAATTGAGCAAGAGGCTTATACCCACTGGTGGAGCCCACTATGGCAAGGCCGCAAGAGGGTCTACAGGCGGGGCAATTTGACTCAAAACGAGGCTTCAGAGCTTTGCAGCGCTATCGTTCCGAAGAGGAAGGGCCTATGGTACTTGGTAGGTCGGCAAGAATTGGGCGACACCCATGACGAAGAGACTCCACAATGCCAGATCTTGTAGGCCCGTGATTGTGCCAGCACCAGTAATCAATTCAGACTTGGCCTCCATTGTTGATGCTGCGGTTATCGACCTTCCCAGCAAGGCGCGTGCCGCACGAAGAACAGTTGTCGACGAAGGTTCCGCCCACATTGTCGTGCTGCTTCAGGGGCATGCCGCAGTCAGAATTGCACGTGACAAATCTACGGCTGAGACAATGTGTCGGAGACAAGGGCTTGTCGATGGGATTCCGCGCGATATGGGGTTGGCATTGCCCTGGTCCCTGGGACCGGTCATCGAGATCAATGGCGTATGTGCCGTCGCCACGGAATTTGTTGCCGGGAGCCCTTGCCCCGTTGGCGAAGGGTCACCGGGCGAACTGCGGCGCCTGCTGGATGTGGTGTCCTCCGTGGATGCGGTCCCGCTCCGTGGTTTGCTGGCTGATCCACTGTCTTTTTGCGGGGGTGCTGCCTGGTACCGGATTCAAGTCGATGAGGTGCTTCCCCGGCTCGATCCCCAAACGAGGGTTCTGGCCAGGGAAGCAGTCGAGGCTCTCGCGTCTCTCGGTGCGGAGCATCGGGTCTTTTCCCATGGTGATTTGGGAGGCCATAACGTCTTGTGGGATCAAGGACGTGTATCCGGCATCCTGGACTGGAATTTGTCTTCCGAGAGTGACCGTGCGACTGATCTTGCCAGCCTGGGTGTCTGGCATGGATGGGAGAAGCTGTCGGAGATTGCCTCCGCCGATCAAGTTCACCGGGCATTGGTCCGGCGAAACACCTTTCGGCTTCAACAGGTGGGCTTCCTGGTCGTTTCCCGGCGGCCGGATTCCGAGATCTCGGCTGCGGCGGACAAGGCATCCACGTGGCTTCGCGAAAATCTGGCCTAGGCCCGCACCAACTGGATTCCCGGCATCGCCGTCAGAGGTCAAACGTACTGCGCTTATGTGTCCGTGACGGGAACCTTGAAGGGAACTGCTGGATTGCCGCCGGATCATTCGAAAGGTGTGAGGTCACCGGATCAAATGTATGACTCTTACTTCTAAGCTGTTCCCATGACCAACACAACAATCAGCACAGATGACTCCATGATGACCTTGGTGAATGTTTTTTCAGTTGCACCCGAGCACCAACAAGAACTAGTCGACGTTCTGGTCGAAGCGACTGATGGAGTCATGCAGAATATGCCAGGATTCATCTCGGCCAACATCCACCGAAGCACTGACGGGCGGCACGTGGTGAATTACGCGCAGTGGCAAAGCCGCGCCCACTTCGATGCCATGCGAGAAGACCCAGCGTGCGGTGCCCACATGAAGAGAGCTGCGGATCTCGCCGAATTCACACCGATCGTATGCGACGTAGTGCACGCTCGACACGTGTGAGGCCCTCCACGAGGGGGAACGGTCACCGAACGCGAGAAGAGAGGGGCCAATGCTCCCTTCCGGATACGGTTTTCCCCACGAATCTCGCCATTGTCGATCAGGACCAGGTGACCAGAAGCCCAAGAGGAACGTGCGAGTCTAGATGGATACCGTGAGGATGTGGCCGATGAGAGTGTCATTGGTGGATGCGGCGAGCATGGCAGTAGCGAGGTCAGTTCGGCTGATTTTCTTGGCTCCGTTGAGGTGCGAGTCGATCGCCGTGCGGTAGATACCGGTCGGCTCGTCATCAGTCAAGAGCGGAGGGCGGATGATGGTCCAATCGATGTTGGCGCTGTCGCGGAGGGCTGCCTCCATGATGCGGAGGTCGGCGTAACTGGGACCGAAGAATCGCCACAGGATCGGGTGGAGGAGAAGCCGCTCAAAGAGGTTCTTTTCGTGCGGGAGGGACGCGGGAACAGCACTGACCGTCACTAAACGCCTCACCCCGGCCCGGCGCATCTCGGCAGTGACATTGGCAGCACCTTCGGAGTACACCATCGCGGGTTCTTTGCCGTTTCGTGGCCCGATGGCATTGATCACGGTATCGGAGCCAGCGAAGGCTCCCGCAAGTGAGCTGGGGTCGGAGACGTCCGCGCGGTGAACCTGAACCCCAACCGCAGGAGGCCCGTAAGTGCTGTCATCCCTAACTAGCGCGGTGACCGTGTGTCCCGCGCGGAGTGCCTGTTGAACGATTTGGCTTCCGGTTCGCCCGGCAGCCCCCAAAACGATGATGTGCATTGTCGTCATCCTTTCTGGCAAAATATGCTGGCTTTGCGGACATGTTGTGGCGGTGCGGGGAAGTGTGAACCAGCTCATGCTTGAGCCGATGAACAATGCCAATACGTAATGAACAGGGTGCGTGCCACCACCGTCGTCGGGTTGCTAGTCATCGACAATGGCCTTTCGATTTCGCTCGTCAGCGATGATGTCTCCGACGCGTTCGGCGAGCTGGCGGTGCCAGTCGATCTCCGTTTTCAGCCGTTCGGTTCGGTGGGCCATCGCTATTCGTTCGGCGACGGTGAGATATCGGGCCACGCTTGCCCGTTGGGCTTCCTGGTCGGCCAGCATGCCCTGGAATGTGGCGATCCTCGCCTCGACAATCGCCGGCAGATTCTCGAGGTGGTCGAAGTCGAGGCGTGTTAGGGCAAGATCAAACGGGTCCGGTTTGAACATGACTTCGCGCAGCCCATTCAGCTGTAGCGATACCAGCACGCGCCGACCATTTTCGGTGATGCCCCAGACCTGTCGTTTGGGGTAGTTGCCGGGCTGTTCCACCCGTAGTTCCTCGATTAGGCTCTCGGCAGCGAGTCGCTTGATCGCCCCGTAGAGCCCGCCAACTGTAATGTCCGCCCACTCGGACACGTGCTCTTCAGTGGCGAGGAGGCGGAGCTGGTGGCCGTGCATAGCGCCACGATCGGCAAGAGCACCGAGGATGAAGATACGGATCGAAGACATGTAACTACCCTTGCACGAGTAGTCTTGCAATACAATAGATATATAGCTTTCGTCTGTTATCTTTCTCGCGGTTCCAAATGGCGAACCGATCCCTTCTCAGACGACCGCAACGGGGTCGGTCACCGGACATCACAGCGCATGACCTGATCCTTTGCAGACGTTGAGCGACGACTGTTCCGTTTGGCCCGACCGTTGGACTGTGTCGCGTGCGTACCGCTTACGGAACGCTGTTTAGAAGAAGCCCCAGTTGAGGATGACCAATTTTCGAACGCGTCCCTTTTAGTCAGTTGATGGGCTCGGTGTTGCCTTATCGCTCGGCCGCCGGATACTTTACTTGTCTACACGCCGCACAACATTGGAGTCCAAAGAATGCGCGCCGCCGATGAACGATTTTGGGCCAAAGTCATCAAGGGGCCAGCCCCGGGTGACTGCTGGTTCTGGGTTGGGGCCATCAGTGATGATGGCTATGGCCGCTTCACTCTCAACAAGAACGGGACAACCAGGGCAGTTCGCCCACACCGCTTCGCCTACTATCTAGCGACCGGTGTTTGGCTCGATGATATGCCCTCGCTAATGCATGGCTGCGACGAGCCAACATGCGTACATGCCACCGTGGATCCCAGTTCGCATTTGATGCCCGGCACTCATCGGGAGAACATGCTCGACCGGATCAAGAAGATGCGACACAGTAACGGAACCGGCTTAAGGTATTGGGGCGTGGGACGCGCCGCGCAAGCGGATAGGTCGCGCCGCATCCGTGAAGAACTGTTGGCCCATGGTTGGGACAGTGAACGAATCGTCGCGATTCGTTTCAACCACGATCCGGACACTCCTACGTTGTTCTAAGCGTCGGCGGGAACAACAGCCGACTTGGCAGGACCAGGGGTCGGCACATACTTCTTGAGCGTTGAAACACTCATGCCCAAACGCGCTGCAACAGCACTCCTGGACTCGCCCGTTTCGAGCATCCTGGCTACAACATCGCCCGATTCATTTCTTGCCTGTTCGGCGTCAGCTTTTCCCTGTTCAATGATTTTCTCGGCCTTTTCCTGTGCTGCTGTTTCCATTTCCTGGGCTGCGTCATCGAACTCAATAAATTTCGCGGCCAGCTCGATAAGTTCTTCGTTGCGGGCGGTGAAGTCGGCGGCCTTTTGCCGCGCCTTCTCACGAGCGGCAATTTGCTGTGCTGACTTACGTGGCGATGCCATGTCATCCCTCTGTTCGTGAAACCTAACGGTCAGTGGAAGCGAACCCTGCATAGTGCGGGGGAGTGCCGTCTTCGCCGGCCCAAGCGGACCGTTCTTCGCCCGGGCTGGTTCTGTGGTGGGTTGTGCACATGGGCACGGCAAAAGATAAAGTCCACAGTTCTTTTCCCGCACACATGTGGACAACCCACCACGTACGGTTCTACACAATCGAATACACCGTGGATAACCAACAGCATGTTACCCACCGCGCATTCTCATGTGCAGAACCGCATCAAAAGATTGATGGCCCGATCATAGCGCGATTCCTGATCTGTTTCCTCGTCCCTCGAATCAGGAATTGCCCTAATATCTGTCACACCTCATGCATCATCGATAAATTTGGGTGCTGAAGCTATGATTGTGTGATGATGACCCTCCACAAGCTCAGCGCTGGGGACGGGTACTTGTACTACACCAGAGAGGTCGCCAGCGCGGACGAGTACCGTGCCGCTGATCGCCAGCTGGGCGATTACTACCACGCTGACGGGAACCCTCCCGGCCAGTGGGGCGGCGCAGGAGCCGTTCATTTGGGCGTGACCGGTGTTGTCACCGAGGCTCAAATGGCAGCGCTGTTCGGTGAGGGGATCCACCCTGACGCCGAAGCATTGCTAGCGCAGGATCCTCAGGCCGAGGTTCGTTTGGGGCAGCGTTACAAGCGCTACCAACAAGGTGAGAACGTCCTTGGTTCGCGCATCAATACGGCCATGGGCGACTTCGAGCGGATGGAAAAGCGTTCACCAGGACCGGATGATCGCCGCTTGATCCGCTCCCGTGTTGGTGCGGTGTACTTCCGTGAAATGCACGCCAGGAACCCCAAGGACAAGGAAGAGCTGGGCCGGTTCATCACCGCCCAGACGAAGCCAGCCTCACAAGCCGTGGCAGGATATGACCTTGTTTTCGCTCCCGCCAAATCCGCTTCGGTGCTTTGGGCAGTCGGTGGCGACGAGGCCAGAAAGGCCATCGAGGCAGCCCATCACGAAGCCATTGAAGAGGCCATGGCTTACCTTGAGTCCGAGGCTGTCTATACGCGTCGGGGCCGTAACGGTGTGCGGCAAGAAGACGTGGAGGGTGGCTTGGTTTACACCACGTTCCGTCACTATGACTCACGCAACGGGGATCCGCAGCTGCACGATCACGTGGTGGTATCCAACAAGGTCATGGGCAAGGATGGCCGCTGGTCCTCCCTTGATGGAGCACTGCTTTACAAGTTCAACGTGGCCGCCTCCGAGCATTACAACCGAAGGGTGATGGAGAAGATCACCGAACGCTTAGGCGTTGGTTTGGTGGAACGCCCGATAGCTGGCAAGCGTCCGATCATGGAGATTGCCGGTGTTGATCTTGCTGCCATAGAAGCAGCATCCTCGAGGCGTACCGCCATCAAACCCGTGATCGATGAGCTAGTAAAACAGTTCACCGAGGACCACGGTTATGCACCGAATTCCAAGCAGATGATCGATCTGGCTCAGCAAGCGACACTGACCACGCGGCCGGTGAAGAAGGAAGCCCGACAGCTCTCAGCACTGGTGCATCAATGGAAGCAAGACCTCAGCAAGGTCGAAGGTGTCACCGTGGGGCCACGAGCCTTGACGGTAGCCAGGGAGCACCGCTTCGATGCACGCATCAAAGCCGAAAAGGAGAACCCCGGATGGATGGTCAACACGGCCGATGAGGTTGACCCCGAAGAAGCGGCACAACACGTTATCGGTGTGCTGGAACGCTCCCGAGGATCCTGGGGAGCGCACCACATCGAGGCGGAGACCCGCCGCCATCTTGGCTCACGCTTCGGAGACGTAACGATCCCGGCCAACCTCATCGAGCAGGTCACCGCACGGGCCACCGACCAGTTTTCGTTGCTGTTGACCCCGGGGGAGCGCACACCCTTAGTGGACTCGCTGAGGCGCCTTGATGGGTCTTCCAAATATTCCAAGGCACACCGTGAGCTCTACACATCCTCCGGTGTCCTACACAGTGAAGACCGCTTGCTAGAAGCAGCACAGAAGCAAATCATCCCGGCAGCAACAGGCGAAGCATTCGAGCGCGCACTGGCGATGCAGGGGAAGAGATTCGATGCCGGGCAACTGGGAATGGCCCGTGAATTCGCGTGCTCGGATAAGTTGTTGCGCGTCGGTGTCGGACCGGCAGGGGCCGGCAAGACCACCGCACTGCGGCTCGCTGCTGACACGATCAACGAAGCTGGCGGCAAAGTCATCGCACTAGCACCGACAGCGGCGGCAGCCGCCGTCATGTCCGGTGAACTTGGTGCGACAGCAACCACCATTGATTCCTTCGTCCTTGCACACCAGCGCTTGTCACCGGATGCGATCATTCCCTCACCCGGGGACGTGATCATCATTGATGAAGCCGGGATGGTGGGTACCGGGTTGTTCGCCGCAGCTGTGACCATTGCCGAACAATACGGTGCCGTGGTCCGCGCCCTGGGCGATGACCAACAGCTTTCAGCCGTGGGATCCGGCGGCGCACTGCGCCTGATCCGCACCGAAGCCGGAGCCATGCACCTCGAAGACTTGCACCGCTTCCGCCATCCAGACGGTACAGCGAACGAGGAAGAAGCCGCCGCCACGCTGGCACTACGCGAACCCCCGGCCATAGGCACCGATGACCCATGGACGTTCTACCGCACCAACCACCGCATCGTTGCCGGCGACGTAGAAACCATGACCACCGAAGTGTTTGAAGCGTGGCAGAAGGACACCAACGCCGGAAAGAACTCGGTGATGATGGCGTTCGACAACAACACCGTGACCGAGCTGAACGCCCGCGCCCAGTCCTACCGACTGGCCACCGAAAAGATCAGCGACGGCCCCGGCTCAACCTTGCGCGACGGACTCACCGCCCACGTCGGGGACGTGGTGGTGACCCGCAAGAACAACCGGCTCATGTCCCTGAACCAAGGCAAAGACTTCGTGAAGAACAACGACGTGTGGACCGTGACCGGCGTCCACACTGACGGCAGCCTCTCGGTACAGCACCGGGACCATTCAGGGACCACCACGCTTCCCGGTGAGTATGTGCGCGAATCGACCATGCTTGGCTACGCCGCAACGATTCACCGCACCCAAGGCATGACGTGCGATACCACCCACGCCATGCTGTCCTCCGAACTCACCCGCTCGTTGGCTTACGTGGCAGCCTCACGCGGCCGGGAATCCAACCACCTCTATGGTGCGTTGGCCGACGGGGAAACCCTCGACGGGTTACTTGATTCCGTGGCAGCGAATCACGACACCAACCTCACCGCCCATGAGCTCGTTGCAGCAGCTCGCGCCCAAGCACGTTCGATCCCAGAAAAGTCCGCGGCCTACCTCGACGTTGATGACCAAGCGAACCTGGAACGCATGAAGAACGTCGCCCGTCGTGCCCTAGGTGATGGGCCGGCCCAAGGACTCATTGATGAGAACGCGTGGGAGCCGCTAGCCAGGACCATGCTGACCGCCGAAAAGTCCGGGGTCAACGTCCCAGATGCGCTGGCTGGCGCTTACGCGGAAAGAGGTTTCAGCGATGCCGTGGATAGCTCCGCGGTCATGGTCTGGCGGCTCGAAGCCGAAACCGCCGGCACCGTCGATATGGCTACCGGGGAACGACCGTTGGCCAACGTCTCCGATGAACACTTGGAGACCTTGGGGCAGCGCGCGGCCGAACAGCGGGTCCGTGCCGGGAACATCGTGGCCGAAGAAACACCGGATGCCGGACAGAAGCCCTGGATCCAACGCCTCTACGGGCACCTCACCGATGATGCACTCGATACACGCATCAAGGCCGCATCGGATGTGAAGGATCGGCAGATCCCTTCGGATCCGCAGAACCAGTCCGTGGCCCTGTCATGGCAGCTCTGGAAACTGAACCACGAGAAACAAACCCGTCAACAGCTCCCAGAAGATGCTTTGCTGCGCGAGACGCTACAACGTGGCGGCACTGATCGGGTTGAGCACGCCAGCACTATTCTGGATCGGATTCACCGTGAACAGCTGATCCGCCAACGCATCATGCCCGTTTCTCCCGCCTCGGTGATCCCTGACGGGTTGCCCGAATGGATTGCCCCGGCCGTTGCCGCCGCACAGTGGGACACTCCGGTGTTGTGGAGGCAGGAACTCCTTGCACGGCGTGAGGAAATGGTCCCGCAGTTCAATCGCCTGGGTTCCGAACTTGCCGCCGAACCACCAACCTGGGCCCAAGCCTTGGGGCCGGTGCCCTCCGATACCCAACACCAAGAACAGTGGCGACAGCTGGCAGCCGAAGTTGCTGTGTATCGGGAGCAGTACCGGATACCGGTCACCGAAGCGACCGCCATCCCGGCCGAACACCGGGACAAGGACCTCGGGTCTGAGCTGAACGCAAGGATCACCGCCATGCACAAATACACCCAGCAGACAGCCAAGGAACCACTGTCTCGTGATGACGCTCGGTTGATGCACGAGGCCGCCGAGGTAGAAACACGACTGATGGAGGAACAAGTGCCGGCCGAGCAGGTCATCGACCACATGCGTACCGAGCGCGCCGAAGAGTCCACGCTGACCGCTGAGCAAGCCCGAGCCGAACGTATTGCTGAGCTTTCGCGCCGCTTGAAGGCGTCACGCCAAAAGTCAGGGGAGGCCCCACCAGAGCGCTCCGAGGCTTATAAGACAGCGCTTGCTGCCATGAAGCAGCGGCGCAAGGAAGAAGGCGGGGATCGCAAGGAAGGCGACTCGGATGGGACCCCGATAAGCAAAGCTGCCGAGACGGCCCGGAAAGCTCGAGCCTACCGAGAAGAAGCTGAGCGGGATCGTCAGCAGCAGCGTGACAAGGACGATATATCGCGTCAAGGGGACGATCGAGGTCCACGCTACCGCCGCTAGAAAGGTGCACCGCAGGCTCGGTCCTGCCCCTTGGCCATCGAACGCGCGGAGCAGAGAATGTATGGAATCTGCCATGACAATAGATCCTTGATCAGCTCAATGGCGTTAATGGTCATCGGGTGCTGCCTCCGGCGGTAAGCCCGCCAGCGCCGTAGCCAAGGCGTTGGGTCTTCCTAACGAAGAAGGGTGCTGACCGTTAGGACCTTAAGGTTCGATAAGTTCGGTTTCGATGATTTCCTTGCGCACTTGTCCCTCAACAACTTCGTCTCGTGTCACTGCTTTGCGGCTTAGCCGGATGCGTTCGATCGGGACGACGTCCATTTCGACGCGCGGTTTCTCCTCGTACAGGACCACCTCGACAGCGTCCCCGTTGAAGGCCGTCTCTACGGCTTCATATAACCGTTCCCGTTCAGCATCGGTATAGGGGGTCTCGCCGTCATCGTAGAACGTTGTCCCGTCAGTGATTGGAGTGCGCTCAATCACGAGTTCTTCGCGCCGGATCTGGACCGTTATGGTCACATCCTCGGTGATCACCCTTTTGACCAGTCGTACGCGCTCTGTTTCGTGGATTTCGGTGCCAACCAGAAGCTGCTCTTCGGAGCGGATCATGACCGCATCGTCGTCTCCAGATGGCGGAGCACTGCTGTTGTGGATCGTATCTGCCGCAGGATCTACGGGAGTATCCCTTGTGGCCGCGTGGGAGTAGTAACGCAGTAATTGTTGCTCTTCCTCAGGCAGAAGATGGTTTCCCTGGGAGGGCATCGGTGAATTCTGGACTGTGGCTTGGGCGTAAGGCAAAACAACAGTGTTGTCCCTCAGAGTGGCATTTTGGAGGGGTGCGAAATAACTAGGGAGACCAATCACGTGGGGTGTGACAACGACCCATCGGGGATCTCCGGAAGTGTCGTCGATGTGAAGTTGTTCAATCGTCCCCAGCACGGCGCCTTCTTCGCTCAGGACATTGGCACCGGAACTCATGGAGTCTTGCAACTGTTCAAGGGTAATCATGGTGGTCCTTTTCGAAAAAACTCAGCTGCCCTATATATAGCACTGGCGAAGAACGTCTTGTCACGCCCCGCTCCACCATCCTATGGGTGGACACGGCTGGGTGTGGCAGGAGGCCGCAGCATCATTTTTCGAGCTCTGCTCCCTACGCGGAGCCTTCGCACGGAACCGCTTGTGTAGCGGTGGTGTGAGGCCCTCAGGCCGGCTCGCCTCCTGTGTTGGCCACAGCCTCGGTTTCAGCGAATCTGCCGGGTTGGTCCACTCCAGCAGGAACCGCTCAGGGAAGCGGTACCTGCTGGAGCGTTGGGCATCATTGCCATAGAGCTCTGCATTTTCACTTCCGTGTGGCACAAGCACGCTCAAGGACGAGCGTGACCATGGTCCAAGAAGGAACTTCATCACTGAAAAAACCCGCCAGCACCAAGAACTACGCGGTCCGCCGCCTGCTCGAGCTGGGCTACGACGTAGCGCTGAGCGCGCTGTCGATCTCTACTTAGCAGTGCGCATTCAAGATCTTGGGACTGGTAGTCAGATCACCAAAGAACGCCCGTTCTCGGGATTTTCGTGGCTCCATCTCTGACCGGATATGACGGGAAGGCTTAGATCGCTGTGTACCCGCCGTCAATGAGTACGTAGGAGCCAGTCATGAAACTGGCCTTGTCGGAAAGCAGAAACGTGGTGAGGTTCGCGACCTCGTCCGGTTGCCCCAGGCGGCCGAGCGGATGCTTGGCTTCTAGTCCGTCAAGGACTTCCTTTGGGGCAGCGGCCAGCAGCGGTGTCTCGATATAGCCTGGGCCGACCGCGTTGATGCGTAGGCCCTGGGATCCGTATTCGGCTGCGGCGTTCTTGGTCAGGCCCACCACTGCGTGCTTGGTTGCGGTGTAGGCGGCGTTGCCCGGAGCAGCGACGGTACCGTGGATCGAGGCCATGTTTACGATGGCGCCTTCGGAGGCACCTGAGGCAAGGATAGCCGGGATCTGGTGGCGCATGCCGTAGAGGACCCCGTTCAGGTTGATGTCTATGACCCTGTCCCAGTCCTCTACGTCGAGCTCTCCGACAGGGGCGCTGGCACCGCCGATTCCGGCGTTGTTGACCGCATAGTTGAGGGCGCCGTAGGTGGAAACCGCGAAATCGACGGCCTTCTTGCTGTCTTCGGCAATCGCAGTGTTGGCTTCGAACGAAACCGCGGAGCCGCCCGCAGCCGTGATTTCGTTGGTGACACGCTTGGCACTGTCGAGGTCGATATCGACAACAACGATGTTGACGCCGTTCTTGGCGAGGTCTTTGCTGATCGCTTCGCCGAGTCCGGAGCCTCCGCCGGTGACGAGCGCAGTCTTGCCTTCGAAGTTACCCATGATTCCTCCTACGATGCGGGACTGACCCCACAGATCTTCATTGGTGGGCTCTGACTGAGCCCCTCATCCAGCCCAACATTGTTCACAGCGCCAATATTCCATGCACGCGCATTACCTGAGCGTACCCTTGCCTTAGCTTTGGAATCCGTGGCAGTCACGGGTGACGGCTGGACACCACAATTCCTGAAGAGCATCGCCGTGGGCTATGAGCGGTGGCTCTTGCGTTAGGTCCCGGCAGAGCCGGGTGAGTCAGCGCCATTGTCGGCGCACGAAGATATGCTCGAACCTAAATCAATAATCGATTAAATCAAATAATATTTGATTTAATTGGGTGTACATAAGTATTACTTTACATAATCTAGGTTATCGGTATTTAATAACGTTATTTTAATAGAAGCTTAATTGTCTAAGGGTTGATTGCACTAAAGTAGCGATATTTCTGTGCACTGGTCGTGGCGACGTCTTCTTCGCTGACTCTACTAATCGATGCCTATCTTGCCTGGATAACTGGATGGATGCGAGAGATCAGACTTCTGTCGATAAGAACAGTAACCATCGCAGATCGAGGAAAGAGTCTACGCAAGGTGTAATGACACATTATTGAACTCATGACTCGATTGACTTGATGTCAGCTGATGCTGAGTTTGTTGCCGTGGCTTAAGACTGGCATACACCCTAGCTCCGGGTCTGCCTAAGGTTTGATTGACATGCGCTCACAGCACAGCACCGCATCGAGAATCCGATCCGCTGCGGGCCGAACGTGCGACCGAAATCAACCTCCAGATTGCTGACCTCCGGAGTATTCTCATCGCCCTGCAGCGTAACCCTGTGCTCCTCGTGGGTTGGCGGCGGCTGAGATCACACCGGTCTTGTGGTTCTTCGCAACGCAGGAGAGCCGGCCGAGCGCCCAGTCCCCAGCCCGCGTGATGATGTGCCCTCGTTTTTCAAGATCGACGAGAACGTCATCCCCTAGCCGGTCCTCGACTACCGCGCCGCCCGGCTCCCAAGTGCGCGGGAAGAATGAGCCAGGGATTGAGGTGGTGTGCAGCGAGGGTGCGTCGATGGCCTGTTGCGGTGTGTAGCCGCCGATGACGGTCCGGAGGATGTAGAGCAGCTGCCATTGGTCCTGCTGGTCGCCGCCAGGGGAGCCGAGAGCGACGACGGGCTTGCCGTCTTTCAGGATTAGCGTTGGTGTGAGCGTGGTGCGAGGCCGTTTCCCTGGTCGTAGCGTGGACGGAGCGCCATCCTCTAACCACGTCATCTGCAGCCGCGAGCCGAGGCAGAATCCGAGCTTTGGGATGGTCGGGGAAGACTGCAGCCAGCCGCCACTGGGCGTCGCGGAAATCATGTTGCCTACTGAATCGACAACGTCGATATGGCAGGTGTCCCCGCGGGTCTCTCCGCTGCGGGAGACCGTCGGCTCACCGACGCCGGCGAAGCCGCTGCCTGCGGCAAGGGCGGGAGACGTGTAGGCGACCCGCAGTGGAGGGGTGAAGGGTGTGAAGCCCGGTACGGTGCCAGGCCGGAACTCCAAAGATGCCGTCTCCTCGATGAGCGTACGTCGCTCGGCGGCGTACTCCGGTGACAACAGGTAGTCCATGGGCACTTCGACGTCACCGTAGTACGCCTCACGGTCTGCGATCGCGAGTTTCTGCGCTTCGAGGATGGTGTGTGCGCCTATTGCTGTGGACGGGTCGAGGAACTCGTCGGTGAACCCGGCCAGGATGGCGAGGGTCTGCAACAGTGCAGGGCCTTGGCCCCAGGGCCCTGTCTTGGCAATGGTGTAGCCACGGAACTGGAAGGTTGTCGCTGCCTCATAGCCGGCTTCGAAGCCGGCGAAATCCTCGATGGTCATCACGCCTGCATGGTCAAGTCCGGAGGAATGCCGGTGCGGGGTCTGCACGAAATCGGCGGCGGCCTGAGCCACGAGTCCGGTCCGCCACTCGAGTCGTGCCGCATTGATCCGCTCGGTCCGTGTGGCACCGTCCGTTGCTGCACTGACGAGAGAATCGAGAACGAGGGCGTATGCCTCGTTCCAGATGATGTCGCCTTCGCGCGGCGGCGTGCCCTCCGGCATCCAGAGCGCAGCCGAGGTGGGCCAGTGATCTGTGAAGAGGTTCGCCACGGTGGCAATGGTCGCTGCGACGCGTCCGAGGATGGGGTGGCCGTTCCGGGCGTAGTCGATGGCAAACGCCAGTACGTCTCCAAGTTCCCAAGTACCGTGATCGCGCAGCAGGATCAGCCAGGCGTCGACGGCGGCGGGCACGGCGGCAGCGAGAGCGCCAGCGCCGGGAACCAGCTCCAAGCCCTCGGCGAGGTAGTGCTCGCGCGTCGCCGCGGCTGGTGCAGGCCCCTGCCCCATGAGGACAACCGGTTTGGACGGTTCCGCTGCGGTTACGAAGATCCCGGTCATGTCACCGCCGGGGCCATTGAGGTGCGGTTCGACCACATGTAGTACGAACGCCCCGGCCACCACTGCGTCGAACGCATTACCGCCACGTTCCAGAACGGCCTGCGCGGAGGCGGTGGCAAGCCAGTGTGTTGATGCAGTCATACCGAATGTTCCCTGCAGCGTGGGCCTGGTGGTGAAGCAAATAGGTGGTGTGTATGTCATTAGAGCACTTTCAGGTGGGGTTCGCCGGGTCGAAGTCCTCGTGCACGGTGTAGTCGAACAGGTCGAAAGCAAGGCAGATGCAGCGATCGCGATGCCCGGGAAGATCGCCGCGCTGGGTGCGCGGAGTATGCATATATCGGCGTCGGAGAGCATGATGCCAAGACTCGGTGTGTCCAGCTGAGTTTGTCGAACACTCCAGCCTGCCCATGAATTTGGCAGTGTTTGGCTGCTTGCTAGCAAACTACGAACATCTTCGTCGCGGCGGATGCGCTCCAGCCCTCGTCAAAGATCTACTTGGCCCGCTTTGGGGTAGGGCCGGATTATTGTGAGATACGAACACCTCCTATTTGTGACTCTCGGACTTTGAGCGTGGCGTCATCAAATAAGTAAGGCTCGCAGCCCTACGAAAATATGGCGTTGACTAAAACATTCATATCCAAGGACTACGAGCCGTGTCTAACGATACGGCTGCAGATGATGCTGCGTCGACCCTGTTCAATCTTGATGACTATGCGGTGCTGAGCGTGGAAGGAGCAGGATCCGGGCGGCTGGTGTTGGTTGAACCACGGAACCCCGAGGCACCGTGCCTTGCCTGCTTCGGTGTTCTCCCGCCGCATCCAAGCCCTGCCCGTGCACCGCGTCAAGGACGTGGCCTGCGGTTGTAAAGGGCCTGGTGGTGCTGGTGAAGAAACGTCGACTGGTGTGCCAAGAAATGGGGTCTCCGAAGAGGACCTTCGTGCAGGTCACCGAACAGATCCCCTTGCGGTCGAGGCTGACCACCAGGCTGGTTGGGGAGATCGTCGAGGACGCCGTGCTCGAGCTGCGTGCGATCACCGGGATAGCCCGGGCGCACGGGGTCTCCTGGCCGACGGTCATGTGCAAGCTGTGGGTGACCGAGCAGATCGTCCTGGACGTTGACCAGCGGTTGGTGCGCCGGCTCGGCGTGGACGAGCACCGCTTCCGACGTGTCCGTTTCGTGCTGGGAACCACGGGCAAGATGATGCGGGTCGAGCCATGGTCGATCGTGTTCACCGACCTGGACACCGGCACGATCTTGGACGTTGTCGACGGGCGCCGCGGAAAGGCCGTCACCGACTGGATGACCCAGCGCCCCGAGCACTGGCGGTGAAACATTCAGTACGTGGCCATGGACATGTCAGCTTCAGTTCCGCAAGGCCATCCGCGATTTCCTGCCCGAGGCACGAATTTCGTTGGACCACTTCCACATCATCCAAAGATGCAATCAGATGCTCACCGCGGTGCGCCAGCGCCGTGCCCACGACGTCAATGGCCGCCGCGGGAAGATGACCTACCCACCCTGATTAGATGGACAAGTCCGCAGCATGACACTGTGACAGGTCAGATACTGTTTGAGTCACATCCGAGGGTGGGACGGTCGGTCCCTATCCTGCCAGCCAGTCCCAGACCAGCTAGATCGAGTCTCACAGATATTGTTGTTCACGGAACACCTCCGGCCATGCTGAACACCCGGTCACCACGCCGAAAGTCGGAGAGCAACCTTGCCCGCGCCAACTAGTTCCTTGCCGGGTAATCTTCACCGGTGCAAGGAAGAAGACGACCATGGATAACTCAGAGGCAGAGCCGCCAAGCAAGTCTTTTCTGCCCAAAGACGAAACTGCTCTCGAGCATCGAGAACAAGCAGCAGTCGGAAGCGAATCGATGGATTTCGGCTAAGCACACACAGATCCCTGCACCCAGGGAGTGGTTTCTTCCGGCTTGGCGATATCTCTCACGCCTACCTTGGGTTTTCTGAACAACTGCACCAGATCGGGAACCCGCTGCACACGAATATTCGTCTTTTACCGTGCGATGAAGGCCTTTCGGTTAAATTAATCGGGTCAATGCGGGCAGCAATCTGCCCATCGGAAGCAGCACAACCAAGGACCGCGCCATCGGACATAAGTGGCGGATCCGGGTCGTCCCTGGATGCGACGTGGATGCATGTGAGCGGTGGGACCGTTGGTGCGAGGAAGAACCAGCGAAAACCAGAGTGTGTCGACTCATCGGAAACTTGGGATCTGATGACGTCCGGTACTGCAATGCTGATTTAGTCTGCGTGCCTTGCCAGCACCGGGTGTGGTCCAAGATGATTGTCATACGGGGGTCTTCGATGGGCCAAAGATCGTCAAGACGCCGATGCAATAGTCAGGAGAGAGCCCGATCATGCCGAGCGACAAGACTGCGGAAACCACCCCGGACGGGCGCTACCTCATCATTAACGGCAGGAAGTGGAGAGCGAGCGATCCCTCCATCCCTCCGAAACTTCGTCAGGAACTCGTCGATGAACTGATGTCTGCTCGTCGGGCCGTAAAAACCAGTGAAAGCGATGCTCGAGCACGAGTGAACGATGCGAAGGTTGCCTTGGGGGAGCGGGGACAACCTTGGTGGGAAACGCGCGATCTCGCGGCATTCGATGAGCGGATTTCTGCGACCATTCGAGCACTTCTGCGCAAACGCATCGACTCGTCGATCTGTCCGAGCGACGTTGCCCGTATTCTGGGTGGCGAAGACGATGCCTGGCGTGAAGATATGGGCGATGTCCGTCGAGTAGCTGCCGGGATGGCTTCCCGCGGCGAGATCGTTGCCACCCAAAAAGGCATCGAGGTTGAAGCTGACACCGTTTCGGGTCCTATTCGGCTGAATCGTCGTATCTCGGTCGATGAAACAGATACCGGCCGTTGACCCGGACCGTTGAATTCCAATCACAGGGACAGCGCTCAAGGCCAACAGGCTCGGCCACCGAAATCCTTGGAGCTTCGCCTAATCCAACCTCTCTGATTTCGCCACGACAGGATCTTTGCCCTGAATATCGGCTTACTTAGTCATTGGGCGAGGGCAGGAAAGGCCTTTGTTGCTTCAAGAGGTGCCTCTGATGATCCCCCTCCTTTCCGGCTTGCTGATGCGCGAAAAGAGACGGCCTAATGAAACCCCTCCTGATTCGCTAGTCGGGTTCGGGCCAGCCCCTGGGGCAATATTGCGTGCGTGCCATGGCGCCGGCCGAGCCTTGGACTGCATTCCACGGGAGGGAGCAGTCGATGAGTCCTGTTTCGCTCTGATTCGAGGTGCGAAGCGTGAGGTTGGTTCGTTGGGTGCCGCACTTCAACGTGATCGGTACGCTCAAAACCTCCATGGCCTTGTAGCTCAGTGATTTGCCGGGCGCCTGGACGCCGGACAAATGCCGGGAGACAGCCTCGATCTCGGAAGCGGTCCCGGTGGTGTCATAACCGGTGTCTTGGTTGACCAACTGCAGCAATGGCGCAAGATCGGTGGGGGTGTCTTTACCTCCAAAAAGTGCCGGAACAAAACCGGTATCCAGGAACACCTTGGTTGTTGATCCGTCGGCGGTGGTGTCCAACTCCATGGCGGTGATCATCTGCCAGCCCTCGGCCCGAGGCTTGCCCGCGGTGGCCACCGGATCCCCGCAGTCCTGGGAGGCGTTGGTGCCGGTGTCCTGATCCTGCCCGGACCTGTCGCCATCCAGCGGAACGCAACCAACCAAGGGTAGTACGAACACCATCAAGCCCAAGCCCAAGCCCAAGCGCAGGCGCATGGTCCGGCCCGTGCGACGCCGCGAAACTTGCATGGGCTTTCCCTTCGGTGGCTTGTGGGCTTGATGCTTCTACGCTCGATACCGTGTGGTCCAACCTACGCCGTGCATGCGTCAACGTGTATGCCTGCGAAGGCTCAGTGCTGCGGCGGTTCGTTCCACTGACCGGGTTCGCCCCATCCTCCAGGGGCAGGAACGGGCACAGGGGCCGGCGGAACGGAAAGTCGCTGGATGTTGCGATTGTTTGCCAACCGCACGATCACCAGCGCAAACACGATGGTGGTGATCATCGAGGCGATCAGGCTGGGCAGGTCGCTGTCGGTGGCGCTGACATCCACCAGCCCGATGGCACCGAAGGCGAAGATCACCGTATTGTTCACCACGTGCAGCCCGATAGCTGCCTCCAGCCCGCCCGTGCGCCATGCCAGCCAACCGGCAACAAGGGCAAAGAACCCCACGTCCAGCTGTCCGTAGATGTCGTAGGCGTGGCCCAGCATGAAGAGCGGGACGGGCAGCAAGATGGCAAAAGCCGGATGGCGCAGCCAAGACCCGAGCAATTGCATCAAGTATCCGCGGAAGACGTATTCCTCCGCGGCGGACTGGAAGGGGACCAGCAACAGGGTCAGGATCAGTATCAACCACATGTCCGGGGCGCCGAAATCCGCGGTGGCGCCCTGCCCAGTGATCGCATCAATGGTAAAGGAGAGCCCGAAGCTCAGCGCCATCACGCCCAATGCCACCAGCATGCACGTTCCCAGCCAGCTCCAGCGCATGGCCCCGGTAACGGAGGTCAGCGTCCCGACCTTCTGCATGTTCATCATGCGGGTGGCCAGCAGCAGCACCGGAAGCATCGCGATCAGCGAGATGAGCGTGAGCACGAAGAAGACCGGGTCCGAAAGATCGATGTTGGTGGCAGCTAGTTCCAGGGAGTCCATGGAGTCCGCCAGCTCCGGGTTGCCCACGGCGACGATGACGAAGACGATGCCCAGCACCAGCATCAACCCCAGGTAGAGGCCCAGTGCTATCAGCCCCACCAGTAGTGGCTTGAACCAGCGGTAGGCGCTGTAGGTGCGTGCCAACCGGTGGTATTCCAGTGGTTCGGCCACCGCCGGCGTGGGGACCGGAGGCATCGGAGGCAGATAGTCGGGATATTGGCCAGGATACGGATCCGGACCTGGCGGCGGGTACGGCGGGGGGATCGTGTTCATGGAACCATTCTGTCGCACCGGACCTTTCCGGCGCCTCGCTCCGAAGGACGATCTTTCGACTAGCTCGGAGGACCACGACCACGTGGTCCTATCGGCCGATACCCGGCGCCGGTGGCTGCCGGTAACGTTGAGCCCATGAGTTTAGAAGGCAATTCCGCCGGCGCACCCTCCAGGGTGCGGCTGTTCATGGGCCATGGCTGGCGAATGTGCGTTGGCTTGGCCGTGGGCCTGGGGCTGTTCATGCTCACCTATGAGGCCTTCTCCCCGGACTCGGCAGCCGACGTCGAGGCCGTAGGCGGATACATCGGCCTGGACATGCTGTGCGGACTGGCAGCTTTGGTGGTCTACCCCTTCAGGCGCCGTTTCCCGCTGGTGGTCACCGCCGTCCTGGTGGTGCTGTCCTTCCCCTCGACCCTGGCCACCGGCTTCACGCTGCTGGCGATCATCTCCTTGGCCACCCACCGCCGGCCGGTCCAGATCACCGCGGTGTCGCTGCTTCTGGTCATCGCGGGAATGCTGGGCGACCAGTACGGCGCAGATGCGCTCTACCCGGAGCAGGAGCCGTTGATCTGGTGGCAGTCCTTGATTGCCGCCCTGGTGGCCACCCTCATCCCGGTGCTCGTCGGCCTGATCATCGGCGGACGGCGCCAGCTCGCTGAATCCCACAGGCGGCAGTTGCATGCCGCCCAGGGAGAGCGGGATGCACAGATCCAGGCCGCAAAGGCCGATGAACGCACCCGTCTGGCCCGCGAGATGCATGACGTGCTCGCGCACCGGCTCTCCCTGGTGGCCCTGCATTCCGGGGCGCTGGAATACCGCAACGACCTTTCCCCGGAACAGACAAAGACCACCGCCGGAATCATCAGGGAAAACTCCCATCTGGCCCTCGGCGAGCTGCGCGAGGTGCTGGGCATGCTGCGCGATCCGCACACGCTCTTTGCGGACGAACTGGCCAGGCCGCAGCCCGCACTCGGGGAGCTGGAATCGATCCTGTCCGACAGCCGGGCCGTGGGCACCCCGGTTGACCTGCACCTGGACGCCGAAACGACGGCGCGGATGGAAACACTTCCCACCAGCACCGGCCGGCACCTCTACCGGATCGTCCAGGAAGCACTGACCAACGCCCGGCGCCACGCCCCGGGGCGCGAGGTGCGCCTTGCCATCGATGGGTACGGCAGCGATTCACTGCACCTGCGCGCGGAAAACCGATTGTGCGCCGACACCCCTGCGCCCCCGGGGCCACAGCGGTGGCCCGCCTCCGGGCTGGGGCTCAACGGCCTGGCCGAAAGGGTGCGGCTGGCCGGTGGGAGGCTGCACATCGACCCCGATGACGCGGGCTCCTTTGTGCTTCAGGTGTGGTTGCCGTGGGCACCATGAGTGAACAACTGCGGATCGTGCTGGTCGATGACGAGAACCTGGTGCGCGCCGGGCTGCGGATGATCCTGGAATCCGATCCACGCATTGTCGTCGTGGGCGAATGCGCAGACGGGCGGGCCGCGGTCTCGATGGCGGCATCGTTGGCGCCGGATGTACTGCTGATGGATATCCGCATGCCGGTCATGGATGGGCTGGAAGCCAGCGAGGAGATCCTGCGCCATGCTCCGGAGCAGAAGATCCTGATCCTGACCACGTTCAACACCGACGAGATGGTGTTGCGTGCGCTCAAGGCCGGCGCCAGCGGCTTCCTGCTCAAGGACACCCCTCCGGCCGAACTCATGGAGGCCATCAACCAGGTCGCGGCGGGGAAAACGATGCTCTCCGAGGCGGTTACCCGGCAGCTCATTGCCGCGGCCGGTCCAGGCCAGGGGATCCCGCGCAGCAGTGCCGCCCGGCAACGGCTCGGGGTGCTCACCGATCGGGAGCGCCAGATCGCTGTGGCGATGGCGCGCGGGTATTCGAACCAGGAAATTGCCGCACGGTTGTTCATCTCGTTGGCAACGGTGAAGACCCACATCGGCCGGGTGCTGGAAAAACTGGGGATGGAGAACCGGGTCCAGGTGGCACTGTGCGTTTTTGAATCCGAGTCCGGCTAGCCTGCCGGCCGCGGAGGAAGCGGTCCGCCGAAAGAGTGATGCTCCACGGCACCAAGATCATCCATGCGGGCGGTGACGGGCGGCCAGGTCACTGCGTAGCGTGTAAGACATGATCACAGCAGAGGTACTGAGCAAGGACTACGGGGCCAAGCGGGCGGTGGACTCGGTGAGCTTCACCGTCGCACCGGGCAAGGTCACCGGCTTCCTGGGCCCCAACGGGGCAGGGAAATCCACCACCATGCGCATGATCGTCGGCCTGGACCGGCCATCTGCGGGAAGCGTGAGCGTGAACGGACGGCGGTACGCCGAGCACGCGGCACCGCTGCGTGAGGTAGGTGCGCTGCTTGAAGCCAAATCGATGCACAAGTCCCGCAGCGCGCGCACGCACCTGCGGGCCATCGCGGCAACCCATTCGATCCCCAACAGGCGGGTCGACGAGGTCATCGAGCTGACCGGGCTCGCCGGTGTCGCCGCCAAGAAGGTCGGAGGCTTCTCCCTGGGGATGGGCCAACGCCTGGGGATCGCCGTCGCGCTGCTCGGGGACCCGCAGACCCTGATCCTGGATGAACCGGTCAACGGCCTGGATCCCGAAGGGGTGCTCTGGGTGCGCAACCTGGCCCGCCAGCAGGCGGCCGCGGGCAAGACCGTCTTCCTCTCCTCGCACCTGATGAGCGAAATGGCAGTGACGGCCGACCACCTCATCGTGATCGGGCGCGGCCGGATAGTCGCCGATGCACCCATCGAACAGGTCATTGGCGGGCACAACGTGCCCACCTGCAAGGTCAAGACCGATGCCGCCCCCGAGCTGATGAACGCGCTGGCCGCGGCCAACGTGCAACTGACCCGGCTGGACGCCGAGACCATCGAGGTTGCGGGCCTGGACGGACGGGCCATCGCCACCCGGGCGCTGGAGACCGGGATCCTGATCCACGAACTGACACCGGTCCTCCAGTCCCTCGAGCAGGCGTACATGGCACTGACCCAGGGCGAGGTCGAGTACCAATCGGGTAGCACGGACGGCCCGGCAGAAACGATAAAAGAAAGCCAGGAGCAGCCATGAGCACCGAAACCATGAAACGCCCACGCGCCGCGGCGCCGGGTGCCGCCGGGTCCGGGAAGCTGAGCTTCTCAGGGGTGCTGCGCAGCGAATTCATCAAGTTCTTTTCGCTGACCTCCACCTTGATCCTCATCCTGGCCACCATCGTGGTGATGGTCGGGTTCGCCGCGCTGAGCACCTGGGGCATCGGCCAGACGATGGAAATGTTCGCCTCCAATCCCGAGATGGCAGCCCAGATGGGCGACATGGACGAGGCCGTCGCCTCGCTGCCGGCCAGTGGGCTGATTTTTGCCCAGCTGATCGTCGGTTCCCTCGCGGTGATGGTGATGAGCTCGGAGTTCTCCACCGGATCGGCCCGTTCGACGTTCGTCGCGGTCCCCACCCGGGCACCGGTGCTCTGGGCCAAGGCCCTGCTGGTTTCAATCGTCTCCATCGTTGTGGCGTTGGCCTCGATCCTGGCCTCCTTCCTGGTGGCCAAGCCAATCGCGGACAACTACAAACTGGCCCTGGACTTCGACTCCGAGGCCTTCCAGCGCAATCTCTGGTTCGGGGTGCTCTACGTGCTGATGGTCGCGCTGATCGGCCTGGCCCTGGGGACGCTGCTGCGCAACTCGGCCGGTGGAATCGTGGTTCTCACTGCCTTGTTCTTCGTGATTCCCATCGCCGTGAGCGGGTTCGCCCCCATGGTGTCGTGGCTGGCCGATGCGGCCCGGTTCCTCCCGGACCAGGCCGGTGCCGCATTGATGAAGATACCCGGGGCGGAAAACGCGTTGGAACCCTGGGTCTCGTCCCTGGTGGTTGCCGCCTGGGTCCTTGTTCCGCTGATCGGCGCTGCGCTCGTGTTGCAGCGCCGGGACATCTAGGGACCTCCGGGCCGTTAGGCTCAGGGGCATGGGAGAGATGATGGTTCAACCGGTCCCGGCAACCACGGAGGGCGGCTTCGACGAGCTCTCCGCTCAACGCATCGGCTGGCTGCGCCGGTTCATGCGTGCCCATCCGGCGCTCGTCAACGCCGCGGTGCTGCTGCTCTACTTCCTGCTGACCGCCACGTCCCTGACCGACTCCGGGCTCTCGGGGCATTGGCCCACCGTGGTGCTGCTGGTGCTGACCGGGGCCGTCCTGGCCTTCCGCCGCCGCTGGCCGATGCTTGTGCTGGTTGCCGTGGTCCTCCTGGACTCGGCCGCAACACTGCTTGACTCCTCGTACTTCGGGGGCAACCCCGGGGTGTGGATAGCGTTGTATACCGCCTCCACCAAATATGCCGCCAGGCGCATGTTCATGTTGATGGCACTGATCACGGCCCTGCAAGGGCTGATCTTCGTGATCGTGGGGATGCCAGCGCTGTTCACCGAATCCGTCGAGGACCAAGCGGTGCTCGCCGATCTGGGCGGAAGAAGCCTGACGATCGCGCTCTTCCTGGCCTTCGTGCTCGGCACCAACATCGCGGCGGTGGCCATCGGGGCGGTGATCCGCAACCAGCGGCTGCACGAGGCCGAACTGAACAACTGGGCCAAACGGGTCCAGACGCTGGCCCGGGTCCGCGAACGCGCCCGCATCGCGCGGGAGATGCACGATGTGGTCGCGCACTCGCTTTCGGTCATGATCGCCCTTTCCGACGGGGCCGCCGTGGTTCTCAAGCGCGACCCGGAGCGTGCCGGTCAGGTGCTCGGGGAGCTTTCGAGCACCGGGCGCCGGGCACTGGGGGACATGCGCCGGGTCATCGGGGTGCTGCGCACCGGTGACGGCGCGCCGCTGGAGCCACAACCTGCAGCCGGTTCTTTCGAGCAGATGCTGGCAGGGTTCAAGGTGGCCGGACTGCCGCTGCGCTACACCGCCTCGGGCCCGCCGCTGCCCGAGGATGCAACCTTCCAGCTGACCGTCTACCGGATCATCCAGGAGTCGCTGACCAACGTGCTGCGCTACGGACGCAACGTCTCGGTGGTCCAGGTGGGCGTTGACCGCAAGGGGGAGGACGTCACAGTAAGCATCCACGACGACGGCACCGCCCAGGAAGCCCGGCGTGAGCTGATCGGATCGGCCCAGGGCATCCGCGGCATGAAGGAACGCACCGCACTTTTCGACGGCACGCTGCACGCAGGACCGGCCTCCCGCGGCGGCTGGAGCGTCGTCGCTAAACTCAAGTTGCCGAACACCACACACTGTGAAGGGGACCCGGCACCGGCCGAGCACCCCGAACCGGCACCCCAAGCCCAACACCGAGGAACGTGAAGAAAATGCCCGAAAACACCGAGCAGGCATGCGCCCCCATCGGGGTGCTGCTGGTTGACGACCAGCCGCTGCTGCGCATGGGTTTCCGGCTCATCCTCGAGGGGGAGGAAGACCTGGCGGTCCTCGGGGAAGCCTCCGACGGGGCCGAGGGCGTTGCCCTGGCGGCAAAGCTTAAGCCCGACGTAGTGCTGATGGACGTGCGCATGCCGGTGATGGACGGCATCGAGGCGACAACCCGCATCGTGGCCCAGTCACCCGAAGCCAAAGTCATCATCCTGACCACCTTCGACCTGGATGAATACGCCTTCGCCGGGTTGCAGGCCGGGGCCAGCGCATTTCTGCTCAAGGACGTGGCGCCCGAGGAGCTGGTGCACGCCGTGCGCCTGGTGGCCTCCGGGGACGCAGTCGTCGCTCCCAGGGTGACCGCGCGCCTGCTGGAAACCTATGTGCGCAACGGTGCCCCGAACCGCAGTTTGGCCCCGGCCCCCGAACGCGACCCGTTGCTCGGAGACCTGACCCCGCGCGAACTTGAAGTGCTCGGGGCGATGTCCGAGGGGCTCTCCAACGCCGAGATCGCCCACCGCTTCTTCCTCTCCGAGGCCACGGTGAAGACCCATGTGCGCAGGATCCTGACCAAGCTGCACCTTCGCGATCGCGTGCAGGCGGTGGTCTACGCCTACGAGACCGGGTTGGTCGTCCCCAGCCAGGGCCTGGACTACTAAGGAAGGGTGAAGCGTGAATTCGGAGATCCTGCGCAGCCCCTGGTTGCTGCTGGCCGTGGTGCTCGGTGTGCTGGGCGCCTTTTTGATCACCCTCTTCGCGCTGCCCGTGCCCGGGTGGGCTAGCATCGTGCTGGGGGTCGCCGCCCTCGTGGTGGCGTTGATCCGCACCCGTGCCTAGGGCGGGAACATACCACCGGCGATAAGTTCCGGACCGCGGTTCCACCCGGCACGGAGCACCGGCCCCCTCCTTTAGCCACCGAGTCAAGGACAATGCATGTCAAGCGCAGCCATCAAGCACATCAACGACCTTTCCGCCTTCGTCGCGGCCTCGCCCTCGTCCTTCCATGCCGCGGCAGAAGCCGCCCGCCGGCTTGATGAAGCAGGGTTCACCGCCCTGTGCGAATCCGAGTCCTGGGACCTGGGCGCCGGAGGACACTATGTGCTGCGCGACGGCGCCATCATCGCCTGGGTGCAACCCGCAGCCGCGGTAAGCACCACCGGCTTCCATATCCTGGGATCGCACACCGACTCGCCGTCCTTCAAGCTCAAACCCAAGCCCACCATCGGCGCCAACGGGTGGCTGCAGGCCGGGGTCGAGGTCTACGGCGGCCCGTTGCTGAACTCCTGGCTCGACCGCGAACTGGTCCTCGCCGGTCGCCTGGTGCTGCTCGACGGCACGGTGGTGCTCGCCCGCACCGCCCCGATGCTGCGCTTCCCGCAACTTGCCATCCACCTTGACCGCGGGGTCAACGACGGGTTGAAGCTGGATACGCAGACGCACATGAACCCGGTCTGGGGCATCGGGGACCCCGCCGAGGCCGACGTGCTTGCCGTGCTGGCCGAATCCGCCGGCGTGGACGCGGCCCAGATCGGCGGCTATGACGTCGTGGTTGCCGACGCCCAGTCCGGTGAGGTCTTTGGCGGATCCAACGAGTTCTTCGCCTCCGGGCGGCTGGACAACCTCTCCTCGATGCATGCCTCGCTTGTTGCGCTGCTCGAACACGCGGAGACCCGGTCGGGGGACCACACCGCCGTGCTTGCCGCCTTTGACCACGAGGAAATCGGTTCCGCATCCCGCTCGGGCGCTTCGGGCCCGTTCCTCCAAGACGTGCTGATGCGCATCGGGCATGGCCTGGGCGCCGATGCCCAGGACCGCACCCGCGCCTACGCCGATTCGGTGTGTCTCTCGGCCGATGCCGGGCACTCGGTGCACCCCAACTACGCCGGGCGCCACGACCCGGCGAACCACCCGCTGCTGGGTGCCGGCCCGCTGCTGAAGATCAACGCCAACCAGCGCTATGCCACCGACGGTGTCGGGGCGGCGCTGTTCGCCCGGCTCTGCGCGCAGGCCAACGTGCCATACCAGGAGTTCGTCTCCAACAACCAGATGCCGTGCGGTTCCACGATCGGCCCGCTGACGGCGACCCGGTTGGGCATCCGCACCCTCGACGTGGGGATCCCGCTGCTTTCGATGCACTCGGCCCGCGAGCTGTGCGGTGTCGAGGATCCGTTGCGCTTGGCAAAGATCTCAGCCGCATTCTTCGCAGCATAGCGGTGGTTGACGCGTCGGGAAGCGGGAGGTTTCCCCGGCTTTGTGCGCCGTGATGCACCCCACCGGGGTTTGTCGGTCGGGATGCGGATTTTCCGCTAGAATAATTGAGGCTGTTTCCGTCGCGCCCGGCAATCGGGTTGCGGCTGCAGCAAATGCAAAGAACCTCCTGTTGCGGAAATACCGTGACCGTTTAGCCCAAAGGAGGTGGGTTCACATGCGTGCTTATGAATTAATGGTGCTGATCGACCCCGAGGTCGACGAGCGAACCGTCGAACCAATGATCGGTAAGTTCCTTGATGTTGTCCGTAACGATGGTGGAACCATCGAGAACGTTGACATCTGGGGCCGTCGCCGCCTGGCCTACGACATTCAGAAGAAGAATGAGGCCATTTACGCGGTAGTCAACTTCACCGCAACCCCCGCAACTTCCGCAGAGCTTGACCGCCAACTGGGCCTCAATGAGACCATCATGCGCACCAAGATCACCCGCCCGGAAGAAGCAAAGGTCGTCGCAGAGTAATTCTGCTTCTTCGATCTTCGTAGAACAACACCCTTGTAGGAGGCTCCAATGGCAGGCGAGACCGTCATTACGGTTATCGGTAATTTGACCGCTGACCCGGAACTACGTTTCACCCCGTCAGGGTCCGCAGTGGCGAACTTCACCATCGCATCGACCCCGCGAACCTTCGACCGCCAGACCAATGAGTGGAAGGACGGCGACACGCTGTTCCTTCGTGCATCGGTGTGGCGTGAGGCAGCCGAAAACGTCGCTGAGACGTTGACCAAGGGCATGCGTGTTGTTGCCCAGGGCCGCCTCAAGTCGCGTTCCTACGAAACCAAGGAAGGCGAAAAGCGTAACGTCACCGAGCTTGAGGTCGATGAAATCGGCCCGTCGCTGCGTTACGCCTCCGCAAAGGTCACCCGTGCCCAGCGCTCCGGTGGTGGCGGTGGTGGCTTTGGTGGTCAACAGCAGAACGCTGGGGCCAATGCCGGCGGCAACCAAGGCGGCGGCGGTGGATTCGGTGGCGGCAACGCCGGCGGAAACCCCGGTGGCGGCTGGAATGCACCGGCAAGCGACCCATGGGGTGCTCCTGCCGGAGGAAACAACGGCGGATGGGGCAACCCGGGTTCCGACGAACCACCCTTCTAAAAACATTTATTCACCATCCCGCAGAAAATTCTGCGGGCTCCACAAGATGAAGGAGCTCCACGATGGCTAAGGCTGAACTCCGTAAGCCCAAACCTAAGTCCAACCCCTTGAAGGCCGCTGACATTACTGTCATCGACTACAAGGACGTAGCACTGCTGCGCAAGTTCATTTCCGATCGCGGAAAGATCCGTGCCCGTCGCGTTACCGGTGTTTCCGTTCAGGAACAGCGCAAAATCGCCCAGGCCATCAAGAACGCGCGTGAAGTGGCCTTGCTGCCATACTCCGGCGCCGGCCGCGGCTAAGGAAGGTATACCAACATGGCAAAGCTCATTCTGACCCACGAAGTTACCGGCCTCGGTGCCGCAGGCGACATCGTCGAGGTGAAGGACGGTTACGCACGTAACTACCTTCTCCCGCGCGCCTTCGGCATTGTCTGGACCAAGGGCGGTGAGAAGCAGGTCGAGTCGATCAAGACCGCCCGTGCTGCTCGCGCCGTGGCGTCCCTGGACGATGCAAAGGCACTTGCCGCATCGATCTCGGCCAAGCCGGTCAAGCTGACCGTCAAGGCCGGCGCAACCGGTCGCCTCTTTGGCACCGTGAAGACCGAGGACATCGCCAAGGCTGTTGAAGCCGCTGG
Source organism: Paeniglutamicibacter antarcticus (assembly GCF_039544305.1). Taxonomy (NCBI): domain Bacteria; kingdom Bacillati; phylum Actinomycetota; class Actinomycetes; order Micrococcales; family Micrococcaceae; genus Paeniglutamicibacter; species Paeniglutamicibacter antarcticus. Next base: position 72,741 of record NZ_BAABLK010000009.1, on the reverse strand, counting down.
CCTGGGCTCGCTCGACAAGCGCAACATCGAAATCAACGATCACATCAAGTCAACGGGTAACTACTCGGCGACCGTGCGTCTGCACGCCGATGTATCGGCCAAGGTTTCGCTGCAGGTAGTTGCTGGCAAGAAGTAGTTTCTTGCACGTCGACCCTTGTGGTTGACGACGAAGCAGTGTGGGCCCCGCCAATGGCGGAGCCCACACTGCTTTAAGGCGCAGGGTTCCGCGGCCGGGGGAGCGCAGGGGGCCGGCGTTGGGCCTGCTGGCCCCTTGGGAGGCCGCGCCCGGGCGGTACAGGCACCGGGAGGCAGAACGGGTCCATGGAGCCGGACGAGCGGCCAGCAATCACACCACCAGTGGCCATGCCGGCGCGGGGCGAGGCCCGGGGGCGCAGAAGACCCCATGTGAGCGATGGATCTTTGATTTTTACGCTTCATGTCCAAGTGTGTCGAAACAAACTTTGACGCGAGCGCAACAATTCTCCTAACGTTGGTGATGAATCAAGAGTGTCAACTTATAGGCCCTGGCTTGTTGGCCGGCAACCCTCTCACGGTGGTGGGGTGCTCCAGGTGAAGATTCGGCCTTCGGGGACCCCGGGGGCAAGTACCGCACACCTCGCTTGGCTGCGCGTGATTTCACGCACCTTAGCGACGGTGGGCCGAAGCCGAAGGACTGAGAACCATGGCCCTCACCTCTGACCTCACACCCGATACCCTGCGCAACGTCTTTGCCCAGCACCCCTCAGGAATTGCAGCACTTTGCACCATTGTGGAGGGACAGCCGCAAGGGATCGTGGCTTCCTCCTTCACCGTCGGGGTCTCGATGGATCCGCCCCTGGTCATGTTCGCCGTCCAGAATACTTCGCGGACCTGGCCGTTGGTTCGCAGCGGAGGAAGAATTGGCGTCTCTGTCCTGAGCGAAAAGAACGAAGGGGTATGCCGCCAGATAGCCTCCAAATCGGGGGACCGCTTTGCCGGGCTCCGCTTGAATTCAACCGACGAGGGCGCCCTCTTCCTGCACGAGGCCACGCTGTGGCTGGATTGCTCGATCGAGCAGGAAATCCCGGCGGGCGACCACCACATCGTCCTCTTGCGCGTACACGGCCACCAGGGGCACGAGACAGTCAATCCTCCGCTGGTGTTCCACGGGTCGGCGTTCCGTCGACTGGAAGCCGAGCAACTGGTCTCCTAAGGGCATTCCTACACCAAGGCTTGCTTCTCCGAAGCCCGGGATGGAGAACGGGGGCCTCGGGGAGTGGGCTTTGGCGCGAGATCGACGTTGACGAGCGCCACTATGACGGGTCGTGGACCGTATCCATCATGTGCCGGTATCCTTCACGGGCGAGCTGGGCCAGGACCTCCAGGTCAATGTCCTCGAGCTTGTTGACATAGAGGCAGGAAGCTCCGCGTTTGTGCTTGCCCAGCGTCTGCAGAAGCTGCTCGGCGTTCGGGCCGATCGTGAGCCCGTAGAGGGCCAGGTTTGATGATCTTGGTGAGAACCCAATGGGGCATGCATCACCTTTGCGGCCAGAGTCGTACATGTAGTGATAACTACCGAAGCCAATGATGCTCGGCCCCCACATGGTTGCTGGCTGAGAGCTGGCTTCCTCCATCAGCTCCAACAGGACCTCCACATCGGCGCTCCGCCGCTGGTTTGGCACCGTCGCGATGAACTCCCGTGGATCAAGGTGCGTCGGCACGGTCCTGGTGGGGTTCATGCTGGCCAGTATGCCAGTGGCAGTGATGTGCATCAAGGTTCCTTATCCCCAGCTTTCTCGTAAACCTCGGCGTGTCTGTGGATAGCTTGTGGGTAACTATTGCGTTAGGCGCGGGTTAACCCCGGAATCATGGGCTTCTTGTGTGTATAACTAGCATTTACGCCCGTGGAGTATGCCGAAATTTACTTTGTATCCACAAGGTGCAGATTACGTAAAGCCTAGTCAGTCATCTTTTGATACAAGAATCTAAGTGAAATCCACAACGTTTTCCCCAGACTGTGCACACAACACGCCGTAAGGTTCACAGGTTATCCACATGGGCTGTGGATAACCGTGTTGGGTTTAGGGGAAAACCGGTCTATGGTGACAGTGTTCCCCACCTATTTCCACAGGTTCGCGGTGCCCTTGCGCACAAGTGAGTTTGGACCTAACGAATTGTCATTGCTCCCTGAGACACTGAATAGGTAATGAAGCGGAAAACTTGGGAACCCGCGAAGCTCGAAGGGAAAAGCCCGTGTCGCTAGCCAATGTCGAAACCAGCTCGGACTCACGTGAGTCGGACTATGGACGTACTCCACCGCAAGACCTTGTAGCCGAGCAAAGCGTGCTGGGCGGCATGATGCTCTCCAAGGACGCGATTGCGGACTGTGTCGAGGTTCTGCGCGGTCTCGACTTTTATCGCCCGGCGCACGAGGCCATCTACGAGGCCATCATCGACCTTTACGGCCGCGGTGAGCCTGCTGATGCCGTTACGGTCTCCGACCTGCTTACCAAGCGCGGCGAGATCACCCGGATTGGCGGCCCCGCCTACCTCCACACGCTCATTCAGTCGGTGCCCACCGCAGCGAATGCCGGCTTCTATGCAGAGATCGTGCGCGAACGTGCCGTGCTGCGCCGCCTGGTCGAAGCAGGCACCAAAATCGTGCAGCTCGGGTACTCGCATGACGGGGAAGTCGACGCGATCGTCAACGAGGCCCAGGCCGAGATCTACAAGGTGTCCGAGCGCCGTACCGCCGAGGACTACGTCCCGCTGCGTGACATCATCGAAGGCACCGTCGATGAAATCGAGTCGGCCGGGCACCGTGGCGAGGGCGTCACCGGTGTTCCCACCGGAATCTTCGAACTCGACGAACTGACCCAAGGTCTCCACGGCGGCCAGATGATCGTCATCGCTGCCAGGCCAGCTGTTGGAAAATCAACGTTCGCACTGGATTTTGCTAGGTCAGCATCCATTAAGAACAATATGACGGCCGTTTTCTTCTCCCTGGAGATGGGTCGCAACGAGATCGCCATGCGCCTGCTTTCGGCCGAGGCAAGCATCGCCTTGCAGGATTTGCGCAAGGGCACCATCCAGGATGAGCAGTGGTCCAAGATCGCCACGACCATGGGCCGGCTCAACGACGCTCCGCTGTTCATCGACGACTCCCCGAACATGTCGCTGATGGAAATACGCGCCAAGTGCCGCCGGCTCAAGCAGAAGCACGACCTGAAACTGGTGGTCCTGGATTACCTGCAGCTGATGAGCTCTGGCAAGAAGGTCGAATCCCGCCAGCAGGAAGTCTCCGAGTTCTCGCGTGCCTTGAAGCTGTTGGCCAAGGAACTCGACGTGCCGGTCATTGCCCTGTCCCAGCTCAACCGTGGTTCCGAGCAACGCACGGACAAGAAGCCGATGATCTCGGACCTTCGCGAATCGGGATCCATCGAGCAGGATGCCGACATGGTGATCCTGTTGCACCGTGAAGACATCTACGACAAGGAATCGGCGCGTGCCGGCGAAGCAGACGTGATCGTGGCCAAGCACCGTAACGGCCCGACCAAGACCATCGTTGTGGCCTTCCAGGGCCACTACTCGCGGTTCAACAACATGGCCCAGGACGGCATGGGCTAAACCGCTCCGTAGCCATTGCCCCGGCGCCGATCACGGAGCCGGGCAGGCCGCGGTCCACGGCGGGGGCGCTGGATACGGGTCAGCCGATGGTGTTGCTCCCAAGTGGGGCTGCTACTCAGGGGGTCCCGAAAAGCCGCCCGAAGAAGCCCTGAGGTTCGCTCCCCTCGGCGGTGATTAAGCGGGCGCCGAACCCGTCGTAGCTGCCGCCGTGCTTGTCGGTGATGGCGTACACGCCGCGCAGGGCCTGCTCGGCGCTTTCCACGTCCAGGGTTTGCTCACGGTAGGCCCGCAGCAGGTATCTTGAGTTGGCGTCCTGGCCCTCGGTCCGATCGACTTGCCAGCCCGAACGCTCAAGATGCCCGGCGGCCTCCGTGACTTCGCGTAGCGAGCGGAAGGACATGAAATGTTCCATCTCGCGCTTGGTAACGAGCTGGTCGCCCAGCGCCGCGCGTTCGGCCAGTTCCTTGCGCAGCGTGGCTAGTTCCTCGTTCAACGACATCTTCGCCCGGCTCCTTCCCTTGTCTTCGTGCAATGCGTGCGTGAGCATCAGTTGCGTGGCCGGAGCCTTACCGTGGGCAAGACCGGGGCGGGCAACGGCGCCGGCCCGTCTGCAGGGAAGTCCCCGAAACGCTTGGTGTCCGGGCCCGCAGGCTCCGCACCTGTCTCCGCTTGCCACTGCCTTCGGTACCTAACGATTTCCTCGTGGGTGCGGCCCACGAAGTTCCACCACATCAGGATCTGCTCATTGAGCGGTTCACCGCCAATCAGCAGTGCGCGCACCGGATGGGAGCCTGCGGTAAGGCTGACTTCCTGGCTCCCGGGTGGCAGGTAGGCCAATTGGCCGGCGCGCAGTTCGTCTATGCCGATCCTCAACGTGCCGGTATCCAGCAACACCCCGTGTTCGTGTTGCTGCTTCACCGCGAGCCGGAGGGTGGCGCCGGGCTGAAGCAGGATCTCGGCACCCACCAGCTCGGTATACGTCGAAACCGGCGAGGCCGAATGCTGGTCCGTGCCGCCGGGGTTGAGCACGCCCAGCCCGCCGAGAAAGACGCTGAGGCTGAATCCGTCCCCGGACAGGGGCTCGGGCCGATAGTGCTCGAAGGCGGGTGTCACGTGGCGCGCGGAGTCGGGCAGGGCAACCCACAGCTGGGCCCCGTGCAGCATAATGGTTTCGGGGGTGGAATATTCGGAGTGGCTGATGCCGCGGCCCGCGGTCATCAGGTTCAGCTCGCCGGGGCGGATGATTCCGTGGAAGCCGGCTGAATCACGGTGCTCGATTTCTCCGGTGAACAACCACGAGACGGTCTGCAGCCCGGTGTGCGGGTGGCGAGGGACCCTCATCCCGCCGGTATCACCGACGGGGTCGGGTCCGTAATGGTCTAGGAAGCACCAGGCGCCGATGAGGCTGCGCTGCTTTTGCGGCAGCGTGCGGCGTACGCTCATGGAGCGCGGTCCGCCGAGCGGGACATTGCGTGGGACCAGCAGCTCGATCCCCGGGTGCCGTGCCCCGGCCCCGCAAAGAATCTCGTCCGGATGGACATCCATGTTGCTCATGGCCCCAGCGTAGTGCCGGGGTCGGCTTTAGGCATCCCCTTGCGTGCTCGCGGCCAGTGACCTGGATCCGGCACGCAGCCAGCGTGCGAAGCACACCAGCATCAGCGCAATGGTGCCGATCCATGCTGCGGCCGCAATCCAGACCCCGACTTCCCCGATGCGGATCATGACCGAGATGGATTCGCCCCGGCCGAAGGAGATGCTTGCAGCCGACATCATGCCCAGCGGGAAGACGATGGCCCAGAGCCCGGTCTCGTAGCCCATCGGATAGTGGGACATCACATGGCGCCAGATGCCGAAGAGCACCAACAGCGGGATCCACCACATGCCCAGGGCCCACAACACGAAGCTGGCCCCGGCGACGAAGGTGTGGGTGCTGATGGAGATCGCCAGGTCTCCCGGCATCGACAGCACGTTTGCCCCGGCCAGCACGGTGATCGCGGTCGCTCCCATGAAGATCCAGTAGGTAGGGCTCAGGGTTTCCGGCCGGTTGGGCAGCGTCAGCATGCGCAGGGTCACCAGCGTGCTGACCAACAGGTAGAGCACCAATCCGATGCCCCACGCGGCCGTGGCCCCGACCGCGGCGAGATCGTTGTGCGTATTGCGGGCGAACACCGCGAACGCGTTGGCCAATGACTGGGTGCCCACGACCCAGAGGAACCAGCTGCCGTTGGCGTCGTGCAGGATCGGGGTGGAGCGGTCGCGCAGCAGCATGGAGGCCGGAATTCCGTAGGTCAGCGCCACCCACACCACTGCCGCGATGCTCGCCAGCACCATCATCGCAGCGGACATGCCGGCTATCTCCAAGCGCAGGCCCATCACGTTGGCGCCTGCCACGATGGTAAAGAACCCGAAGGCCTTGGCAGGGTTGTTTGCATCGGCCATCAGCGTTCCCGGGTGGGAAATCGCGCGCCACACCAAAGCCACCGACAGCAGGACCCCGGCCGCCGCGGCTATCCACATCAGAACCACGGACAATGCCCCGTGGCCCACCATCCACAGCCCGGTGGAGAGGATGCCGGTGGCCATCACGAACGAAAAGGCGGCAGGCGGGAAACCCTTGACCACCGCGTCCAACCGCACCAGGGACCCGCTGGGGACGGCGGCGGCGACGGGCTGGCGGTTCACTGATGGCACGATGTCTCCTTCAAGAAGGTCTTCAGGCCAGATTAGCCCCGGTGGCCGTGATGGGTCGCTAACCCCCCGCCACGGACTGCATGATCAGCACGCAATGACCCTGATGCACCGTCGATTCCAAGCCCTCAAGGTCGATGATATTGTCCTGTCCGATGAAGATGTTCACGTATCGGCGGACATCCCCGCGCTCATCACGCACCCGCCGCCCAAACAGTGGGTATTGGACATCGAGTTCATCCAGCAGCCCACGCATGGTCGGTTCCCGCGGCAGCGGGACCTCAAGCCGGCGTTGCCCGGCCAACGTAGCGGCCAGCACCGAGGGCACCTCGATGACGATCGTGCTCATTGCCGCACTCCGGCCAGCGTGCCAGCCCTGACGCTGAGCACATCGGGCAGTCGTTCGGCGACCGTGGCGAAGTACGCACCCTCGTCGTTGCTGGCAAAGACCTCCCCGCCGCGGGTACCGAAGTACACGCCAACACTTCCGGGATGGTCATCCACCGCTGCGGCGTCCCGCAACACTGCGTTGTAATCCACATCGGGAAGGCCCTCGTGCTGTTCGCTCCAGGACTCTCCGGCATCGGTGGATCGGAACGCCGAGAGACGGCCGTCGACCGGGATGCGCTGCGAGTCGGCCTTCAGCGGGATGGTCCACACGGTGCCTCCGGTGCGCGGGTGGGACAGGAACACGAACCCGAAGTCCGAGGGAAGTCCCTTGGCGATACTTGTCCAATGGTCCCCGGAGTCATCGCTGCGGTAGACCCCATGGTGGTTTTGCGCATAGAGACGGTTGGCGTCGGCGGCGTCGGCGGTGATGTGGTGGACGCACTGGCCGAACTCCGGGAGCGGATCGGGCATGAAATACGCGGAGATCCCGTTGTTCCGTGGGTCCCACTTCTTCCCGCCGTCTGTGCTGCGGTACACCCCTCCGGTGCTCATGGCTGCGTGGATGGTGTTCTCATCCTGGGCATGGGGAACTATGCTGTGCACCGCGGCCCCGCCGAACCCAGCGCCCCACTGGCTGCGGTGCGGGTGGTCCCAGAGCCCGCGGTTCAGTTCGAAGTGTTCCCCCGAGTCGGTGGACTTGAAGACGGAGATCGGTTCGCATCCGGCCCACACCACACCCGGGCGATCGGCGGTGTCCGGTCGCAGGTGCCAGATACGTGCCAGTGCGGTGTCGGTGTCGGTGGGGAACTTGATGGCGCCGGCCTCGGGTTCGGACCAGGTGGCGCCGAGATCGTCGCTGTAGAGGACGCTCGGCCCCCAATGCCAGTCGTTGACCCCGGCCAGGATGCGGGTCCTGCCTTCGCGGGTGTCAATGGCAACGGAGGACACTTCGAGGTTCAGGAAGTGGGGTCCGTTGAGCGTCCAGTCTTCACGGTCAGTGCTTTCAGCCAGCCAAAGGCCCTTTTTGGTTCCGATGGCCAGGATGGTTCGAGGTTCGGTGTCCATGGAGAACAGTGCAACATCCCAAGGTCCCGGATACAAGAGTTGGACCGCATAAAAAGGACCCTCGATAGGCCCCGGGACCAAGAAACCGCTTTACGCGTTGCCAAAGCACGGGGGCCGCGTATGTGGTGCGGAGTTGCGAACATGTCCTCTGCGGCAACGCCAGGAGGTGCAATGCCCCAGATGCAATGTGCGACGGCACGGCTACTGCTCTCCGAACACCCGCAGGAAGACCTGGCTGCCGTCTTCGCAATCGCCGGCAACCAGCGAAGATCGAGGCACATCGCGGACCCAAAAACCTGCGCCGACCGAGTCGTTGTTGGAAATGTTTGGCGTAGGTTGGCAGCAGAACGGGCTTTCACATTGGGCGGTGCGCCTGGGAAACGACCAAGCCCTGCCGGGCTTGGCTCCGAGGAAGCTCGTGGGAAGAGGGGGAGTCCACCTACTTGAGGCCAATGAAGGTTCCCCGCTGTGGAAGCTGGGCTACCGGATTGCCCCGGAATGTTGGGGCCACGGTTTTGACACCGAGCTGGCATGCCATGGTATTGAGGGTGCCCACGCCTGCCGGGACAAGACTCCGGTTGTTGACAGGATGCTCCCATTGAGCCCGGCCTCTCTCACGGTCGCGCAGAGGGCCGGGCTCCGGCTCCGTTGGGAGGGGCGGCCATCGCCGAGCACGGTGGAAGCAGTGGGGGAGGCATCGGTGAAGCGTCTCATCCTTGCTGGTCGGGAACTGGGTCCCGAGGTGCTCCACTGGCCCGCCTACCGCGGCTGATGATGTTCTTGCACAGCCCACCCGACAGGGTGTTGCATGCGGTCCCTTGCTCGGGGGGCAGGGGGCAGAGCCGTCGCCCGGCGGCCTCAATCCTCTTGCAGGCTGCGCAACGGTGTCCACCCGACGGGAAGCGGGCCGCGGATAGCTGCGCGACGGCGATCGGCCTGAGCCGACCAACCTTGGGCGATGCTCCCGCCCGGCTCACCGACGGCTCCGCGGGCCACGCGGAAACCGACATCATCAATAACGGCATCGGGGGCGCTGCCACGGCGCACCGAAGCCCGGCAGCTCCAGGCCTTGTCATCCCATCCACCACCGCGCAGGCTCCGGTAGTCTCCGTACCGGGCGGTATCGGCATAGTCCCAGCACCACTCCCAGATGTTTCCGAGCATGTCGAAAGCGCCGAAGGCGTTGGCCGCCTTGAGGCCGACCTGCCGCGGTCCATCGAGGCTGTCGCCGGCGGTCCAAGCGATGTCGTCCAGCGGCCCATGGGTCGGTCCCGTTGTCCCTGCACGGCAAGCGAACTCCCACTCAGCCTCGGTGGGAAGCCTGTAGCCCTCCGCACCAACGTTCCAGAGGGTACCGCGCTCGCCGAACCCGTATGCGGGCTCCAGGCCGGCGGCGAGCGACGAAGCATTGCACCAGGCTACGGCCTCAAACCATGTCACCGGGTGTGCCGGAAGGTTCGATCCCGCATGGTGTTCCGGCCTCATGCCCGGGACTTGCGCCCATTGGGCGTTGGTGACTTGGGTGTGTGCGAGTTGAAATGGGCGCAGGTGCACCTCTCTGACCCGCTCTGAGCGTGCGTCGCGCATGCAAATTGTTCCGGAGGGAATCGATGCCATTGAAAGTTCCACGACTTGATCATCCCCCAGTATCGAGAACCAGCGGTATGGAGAAAGGAAATCTTTCGATTCCCGGTAATACTGCAATCATGGGAATATGCTTGTTGCATGAGTGGAGCCTTGAACGAATCGTCTTTCTGGATCCTTACGGCCTTGGCCGGCGGGCGACGGCACGGATACGCCATCATGCAGCAAATTGCCACCTCAAGTGGCGGAGCTTTTACCCCGAAAGTGACAACACTCTATGCCGCGCTTGAACGTCTGACGCGCAGCGGGGCAATCATCGTGGACGGCGAGGAAATCGTGGAAGGCCGCGCTAGACGCTATTTCAAGCTCAGTGACCAGGGCGCACAGGCCCTGTCGGCGGAGGTGAAGTCAATGGAGAACAGGTTGAAAGCAGCCAGAAAAGTGACTTCCCCAATGGTGGCATCTGGTGTGCCCAGCCCGGGGGCGGTGATTGCGTGAGCAATGAGATGGAACGAACCTATCGCCGGTCACTGGCGAGGTTTCCGAAGGCGTGGTAGGAAAGGCACTCGGAAGTTGTCCTGGGAATGCTTCTGCACGATACCGACGCAAAGGCCCTGGACAAGGTGCCCGTTGGCCAACTTGTGGGCCTCAGGCTCCAGGGGATGGCGGAACACTACACATTCGAAAGGGTGCGTATCCTGGCGTTGGTCGCGACGGGACTATGGTTCGTGGGGCTGGTGCTGGGAGCGCTCCCGGAATTAGTCCAGGGATCGATTCTGGAATCGACGAACCTCTCGAGCATTGCCCTTGCTTCGTTGGACGGTGCACGGTCCTTGGCCTCGTTTGCCGTGCCGTACTTCCTGACGATCATGGCACTCACAGCGTTTCTATATCGGATCGGATGACTAGCTGCTTGGCAGTTGACCACCGTCAACTTCCTCTGTGGTTTGGGAATTGTTGCCGGAACCGTTGGATCATGGCTGTTCATGGCCGACTATGCAGCAAATTTCTCCACGCCCTTGACCGGCGAAACACCGTTTGTCGATTTATTGAATGCCTTGGGCTTTAGCTTCACCATTGCGGCTCCCGCACTGATGCTGCTGGGATTGGCGTGGCACGCGTTCTCTACCAAGGCAGGACGCCCACCAGTGGCCGTGGTGGTTGCTCTGCTCGCCGGCATCTTTGCGGACATGGCGTTCCTGGGCGGCGGGCTGGTCCAGGTGCTCGCGCAATCACTTTTCCTGGCCGCTTGGATGCCAGAAAGGACCCCGGAGTCGTGGCTGGGACCGAATGCCGCATCCCGGGATGCCTCTCGCCCGCACTCCATCAAATGGACGCACAGCCGAGGTAGTGCCAGGTCGGCCGCGGTGTCGCTTGCCGGCCGCCGGTTGAGCCGGGGGGGCGAACTACTCTGTGACCGCACACCTAGACGGGTGAGGCAAAGGCCGCGCCGGCAGAAAGCCATCCGCGCCATGCGTCGTCAAGCCAGGGTCCGCTTCATGGAAAGCTGATTCAGCGAAAATCATGGCCGCCAGATCCTCGGTTCCTATGCAACGGCGGTGAAGGGCAAGGATGTTGCGGGTTTCAGGGACTCTGCGCGCGTGATGTCCACTTCTACGATGCGTGGGGATGTTTCGAGTATGAGGGTTCCCCCGCGTGGTGGACGATGGAGGAAGGATGAGCCGGATTGCTGCGTGCCGAAACACTTCAGGTCGACTTCGTCGATGCCCGGATGTGAAAAAGCGTTCGCCAACCGATAGGTTCACCAGGGGACTTTCACTACGCGCGTCGGGCTGGCTGATCGACCACGAGCAATCCTCGTTGCCCGTCGACATCGAAACCGGGCGCGGGTTATTCGGGTCTTAGGCGCCTCGCGGCCCGTACATGATCAGCCCTACCCCGACCAAGGCAACGAGGGCGCCGGTGATGTCCCAGAGATCCGGGCGGAAGCCGTCCAGGAACACCGCCCACAGCAATGATCCGGCAATAAAGACTCCGCCGTAGGCAGCCAGGATGCGGCCGAAGTTGGCATCCGGCTGGAGCGTGGCCACGATTCCATACAGGCCCAGGGCAACGGCCCCGCCGCCGACCCAAAGCCATCCGCGGTGTTCACGGATGCCCTGCCACACCATCCAGGCACCACCGATTTCCAGCAGTGCGGCCACGCCAAAGAGCAAGATCGATTTCACCAAGGTCATACCCGCAATCCTCTCGCACTCGGCAGGTGGGTGTTTGCTCCCATGCACGACACCTGAATTTTCGGTTCATGGCCAAGAACGCGATATCCTCATGCGCATGGATATGGGCGAACTGGTTATTGAACACGAATTTTCGGCACCCCGCAGCGCCGTATGGGCTGCCTTCACCGAACCGGAGATCCTTGCCGAATGGTTTGGCCCCCAAGGGTGGGGAGTACACGTGGATACCGTGGAGATCGAGCCCCGAGTTGGAGGGGTCCAGAAGTTCGTGATGCATCTGCTCGATGACGCCACGCAAACTTCCCCGGTGCATGCGACGTTTACCGAGGTCCGAGAGCACGAACTCATGGTCACCGAGGACGGACCGCATGAAATGACCCTGAACCTGGTCATTGAAATGCGCGTCGAGCTCGCCGACTGCCCGACGGGGACAGCGCTGCGGGTCATCCAAGGCCCGCTTCCGGCCGAGGTCCTCGAGCCCTCACGGACCGGTTGGGAATCCTCGTTCAACAAACTGGATCGACTGTTCGCCAAGCACCTCTAGGGCGTATAGCCTTTAACCTCGCCCGATGAACGGCATGCCCGCGGCTGTGATGGTCATGTTGTTGATCGAGACGTCGGCCGGCGCGCTGGCCATGAACTCGACTGCGGCCGCGGCCTGGTCGATATCGAAGGAAGGTTCGATCCTTCTGCTCCCGTCAGCTTGTAATGCGCCGGAGTTCGCACCGACGTCTGCCATCATGTCCGAGGCGGTATTTCCGATATCGATCTGCGAGCAGGTGATTCCGTAGGGGCGCCCGTCCAGTTCGATGGACTTGGTCAGGCCGGTGATCGCGTGTTTGGTCACCGCGTAGGCCACGGATGCCGGACGCGGAACCTGCGCGCTTATGGATCCGTTGTTGATGATTCGTCCGCCACCTGATTCCTGCATGTGCCTGAACGCGGCACCGGCGCAGTACATGGCACCACTGAGGTTTACTGCGCAGACCTGCTGCCATTGCTCCGGGGTGAGTTCTCCGATGCCCGCAGCGGGGCCGAAGATCCCGGCGTTGTTAAAGAGGACATCGATCTTGCCGAAACGAGTGGCTGCGGCGGTGGCCAGCGCCTCCACCGCGTTTGGGTCGGTGACATCGGTGACGACAACCAGTGCGTTGGGGTGGTCCTCGGCACTTCGCTGCAACTGGGCTTCCCTCCGCCCGGCAAGGACCACGTTCCAGCCGGATTTGAGCATGCGGCGTGTGACTGCCTGGCCGATCCCTGATCCGGCACCGGTGACCACGATGGTTCGCGAGTTGTGAGTGTGTTGGTCTTCAACGGGGTTCAAAGGGAAACCATCCTTATGGTCGTGGATTGGAAATGCAGGGGTTGGCTGTCGATGGTGGGCCCACGGACAAGGTTATCCAGCCGTGCCCGGATTGTCAGGAACCTGCGGCCGGACGTAGCATTCGGACCCCTTGGCCCCTGCGACGGATAACTCAGGGCTTCAATGCGCCGAGCTGTTTGCCGGTGACGGCGGCTAGACCGGAAAGATTGCTTTCATTCGGTCTTATCCTCGGAAAACTTGTCCGAGCTCACCTGCTGTGGCTCCAAGAGAGGCGACAGATATTGAATTGCCCTAGTGGGAACGAGGAATTTGGATCATATCTTGTTGGATGAGTTGGACTTCCATCCAGGGTTTTAGGCCTGGATCGGCAGTCACGAAAGGGAAGCATCTATCGAATAATGACGCAACGTTGACTTTTGGGCTTGTGACAGCGTTCACTTAATCTTAGTATGCGAGAGGAAGATTTCACACAGTGAAATATTCTCGTGCTTTAATTGGTGACCAAAAGTTGCCACCCCTCCACGTCTGAAGGAAACATCTATGACCATCGTTGATGAGTTCACTCAAGCATCGTCGTTCGACCCCGAAGAAACCTCTGAATGGATCGAATCATTCGATGCGTTGGTGCAAGCCCGCGGTACCCAAACTGCTGAAGGCATCATGACCTCGCTCATGGGTCGTGCGGGACAGGCCAGCGTGAATTTGCCGCTGGTCCACACCACCGACTACGTGAACACCATTGCCGTTGACCGCGAACCGGAGTACCCAGGTGACGAGCAGGTTGAGCGCCGCTACCGCGCCTACATGCGTTGGAACGCCGCCGTCATGGTGCACCGCGGCCAGCGTCCCGGTGTCGGTGTCGGTGGACACATCTCCACCTATGCCGGTGCTGCAACCCTGTACGAAGTTGGCTTCAACCATTTCTTCCGCGGCAAGAACCACCCCGGCGGCGGAGACCAGGTCTTCTTCCAGGGCCACGCCTCGCCAGGAATGTACGCTCGCGCCTTCCTCGAGGGGCGTTTGAGCGAAGAGGACCTGGACGGTTTCCGCCAGGAAAAGTCCCGTCAAGGCCATGCGCTGCCTTCCTACCCGCACCCGCGTTCGTTGCCGGATTTCTGGGAGTTCCCCACCGTGTCCATGGGCATCGGACCGGCCAACGCCATCTATCAGGCGCAGTCCAACCGATACCTGCAGAACCGCGGCATCAAGGACACCTCCGACCAACAGGTCTGGGCTTTTTTGGGCGACGGCGAAATGGACGAGCCCGAATCACGCGGCTTCCTCCAGTTGGCTGCGAACGAAAAGCTGGACAACCTCAACTTCGTGGTCAACTGCAACCTGCAGCGCCTCGATGGGCCGGTGCGCGGCAACGGCAAGATCATGCAGGAACTCGAAGCCTTCTTCCGCGGTGCCGGCTGGAACGTCATCAAGGTCGTCTGGGGCCGCGAGTGGGATTCCCTGCTCGAAAACGACACGGACAACGCACTGGTGGACATCATGAACGAGACCCCGGACGGGGACTACCAGACCTACAAGGCTGAGAACGGTGCCTTCGTCCGCGAGCACTTCTTCGGAAAGTCCCCGCAGACCAAGGAAATGGTTGCGGACCTGACCGACGAGCAGATCTGGAACCTCAAGCGCGGCGGCCACGATTACCATAAGGTCTATGCCGCGTATAAGGCCGCGACAGAGTTCAAGGGCAAGCCGACAGTCATCTTGACCAAGACGGTCAAGGGCTACGGGCTGGGCCCGCACTTCGAGGGGCGCAACGCGACGCACCAGATGAAGAAGATGACCCTCGAGGACCTCAAGAACTTCCGCGATTACCTGCGCATCCCGATCACCGACGAGCAGCTCGAAGCCGATCCTTACCTGCCGCCGTACTACCGCCCGGAGCAGGATTCGCCCGAGTACAAGTACATGATGGAGCGCCGCGAGGCACTGGGTGGGTCCGTTCCGGCCCGCCGCACCAAGACAACGGAGATCCACCTCCCAGAGGACAAGGCGTACGAGACCGCGTCACGTGGCTCGGGCAAGCAGCAGGCCGCCACCACCATGGCGTTCGTGCGTGTGCTCAAGGACCTGATGCGCGACAAGGAGTTCGGCAGGCGTGTCGTCCCGATCGTGCCCGACGAGTCGCGCACCTTTGGCATGGATGCCTTCTTCCCGACGGCAAAGATCTACAACCCTGCCGGGCAGAACTATCTTTCGGTGGACCGCGACCTGGTGCTGGCCTACAAGGAATCCCCGGCCGGCCAGCTGATCCACCCGGGTATCAACGAGGCAGGGGCCGTGGCGGCATTCACCGCCGCCGGAACCTCCTATGCCACGCACGACGAGCCGTTGATCCCGGTCTACGTGTTCTACTCGATGTTCGGTTTCCAGCGCACCGGAGATGCCTTCTGGGCAGCCGGGGACCAGATGACCCGCGGGTTCATCATCGGCGCGACGGCCGGGCGCACCACGCTGACCGGTGAGGGCCTGCAGCACGCCGACGGGCATTCCCCGATCCTAGCCTCGACCAACCCGGCAGTGGTCACCTACGATCCGGCCTACGGCTACGAGATCGGCCACATCGTCAAGTCCGGCCTGGAGCGCATGTACGGGGGCAAACACGAAGATCCGAACGTGATGTACTACCTCACGGTGTACAACGAGCCCTACCAGCAGCCCAAGGAACCGGAAAACACAGACGTCGAGGGAATCCTGCGTGGTATCCACCGCGTCTCGGAAAGCCACCTCGAAGGACCGCGCGCCCAACTGATGGGATCGGGCGTGTCGGTGCCGTGGGCCCTGGAAGCCCAGCGCCTCCTGGCAGAGGACTGGGGTGTATCGGCGGATGTCTGGTCGGTGACCTCCTGGAACGAGCTGCGCCGGGACGGCCTCGCGGCGGAGCGCGACAACTTCCTGAACCCGGGTTCGGAGCCACGGGTTCCCTTCGTGGCCAGCCAGCTCGTTGGTTCGCGCGGCCCGGTCGTGGCTGCCACCGACTACATGTCGATGGTTCCTGACCAGATCCGCCAGTTTGTGCCCAACGAGTTCGCCACCCTTGGCGCCGACGGGTTCGGTTTCTCCGACACCCGCGCCGCGGCACGTCGCTTCTTCAAGATCGACGCGCACTCGATGGTTGTGCGCACGCTGCAGCTGCTGGCAAAGAACGGTGAAGTGGAGGCTTCCGTTCCTGGAGCAGCCTTCGCCAAGTACCAGCTCAACGACGTCAACGCCGGAGCCAGCGGCAACTCAGGCGGCGACTCCTAAACGGTTTTACGCTGCAACACTTTGGGCCCCGTGAGCAGTGCCCGTGTTTCTTTCCTTATCCAGGAAGAGCGCGGAGTCTGTTTGCGGGGCCCTTTGCCATGCCCCAGAGAGGGCGCCCAGTGCCGGGCCAGGGAGTTGGTCCTGTGCAAGCCACGATCGGCGTAGGTGTGCGCCCAGTGGCGACTGCCAGGTGACGTCGCGATGCCGCAGCCCTTTATTCGATGGCCCAGGGGCCGGAAGCTGGATTGTTCTCGGTTCCCGGTCTGCATATCGATCCAGTGCGGCGGCTTCGGTCCTTGGGACTGTTCGGCCACTGTCGGGACTCGTGGAAGCGGAGGACCGGAACGTTGGGGCGAAAAGGGCTGGTAAGCACAACAAAGCGAGGGGAAGCCATCGTGTTTTCGATGGCTTTCCCTCGCTTTGCGGACCTAAGTGGCCGTGCGACTACCGTGCTTGGTTGGGCAGGCGACGTCCTGGGCGCAAACGCGACCACCATGGAGTCAAGCCGTTGCCCCGGACTGCCCGAGGGCCCATATCGGGGTCGAGGCCGCGAATCGGGTGGAATATCCCAGTGGATAGGGCCGCGGGTGTCTCCGCGGGTGCGTGCGCTTCGTGTTCACTGGGCAATTTAGCTGCTGAACCGACGATTTTCATGCGACCTCCTCTAACTAAATGCTTCCGCAATGTGGAAATAATGTTTTGCTGTACGAAATGATTATGGTCACACTTGGGGTGCTTGCGCAAGGGGTGAGGGAGAAAAAGTTGCTTTACGGTGCGAATTGGCAGGGTTTTGGAAGTTGTGAAAAGTTTTTTCCGTTTTCACTTGACGAACACCCTGTGATGCGGGTTACATGGAGTGAGAGAAAGTTTCCACGATTCAAAAACATCGAGTCGAAGCCGGCACAGCTGGTGGTAAGGGTGTTCAGCCTTTGATCGTGGCACGCAACAGATACTTGAAAGAGCTGATCACCCATGGACGTGTTGATCTTCAACAACCTTGATGCAGAGGCAGCAGCAAACATCCTGCGCCCATGCATCGATATCGACCGCTGGATTGATTCCATCGTGTCGGAGCGCCCCTTCGGTTCCACCGAGGAGCTGTTGAGCCAAGCCTGCAACGCAGCAAACCCGTTCTCGGAAGAGGAAATCGTCTCTGCGATGGCCCACCATCCGCGGATCGGTGAGCGCGCCGAGGGAGGGTCGGCCGAAGCAACGCTGAGCCGCGGCGAACAGTCCGGGCTCAACATGGAAGCCGACATCAAGGAGCAGCTGGCCGCGGGCAACCGAGCCTATGAAGAGCGCTTTGACAGCGTCTTCCTGATCCGGGCCGCCGGACGCAGCAGCGAGGAGATTCTCGCAGAGCTCAACCGCAGACGTACGAATGACGACAAAACCGAAACCCGCGAGGTCGGCGAGCAGCTGCGAGAAATCGCTTTGCTCCGACTCGGCGCACTCTTCGATTCTGTCTCCGCGCGCTAAGCGCCCCACAAACTACCCTTGAGGAGCTCTGAGAGCACAGCTATGGCAGAACGTAGCCACATCACAACCCATGTACTCGACACCGGGACCGGGAGGCCTTCCTCCGGTGTCAAGGCCACGCTGGAAGCCAAGAAGGCATCCGGTTGGCAAGAAATCGGGACCGGGGTGACCGACAGTGATGGTCGGATCGCAAACCTCGGACCGGTGCAGGTTGAAGCAGGCGAATACCGTGTTTCCTTTGAAACCGGCGCCTACTTCGGGCAGAAGGGTACGGAAACCTTCTTCCCCGCGGTAACGATCAACTTCACGGTGTCCAACACCGCGGATCATTACCACGTACCTCTTCTTATCAGCCCGTTTGCATTTTCCACGTACCGAGGGAGCTAATTATCATGACAAGCACCACTACCGAAGCCAACGTCTCGACCAAGATCGTCCTGGGAAAGAACCAGTACGGCAAGGCCGAAGTACGCCTCGTCAAGATCACCCGCGACACCGAACGCCACGAGATCCAGGATCTGAACGTCACCTCGCAGCTGCACGGCGACTTCACCAAGGCCCACATCGAAGGTGACAACGGCCGGGTTGTCCCAACCGACACACAGAAGAACACCGTCTACGGTCTTGCCCGTGACGGCGTCGGATCCGTGGAGAGCTTCCTGGTTCGCCTCGGAGAGCACTTCACCAGCGAATTCGAATGGATCACCGGTGGCCGCTGGGCAGCCGAGCAGTACTTCTGGGATCGCATCAACGACCACGACCACGCATTCTCGACCAACAAGTCCGAGGTTCGCACCGCGGTTCTTGAGATCTCCGAGAACGGCGAGAAGAACATCGTTGGCGGACTTTCGGGCCTCACCGTCCTGAAGTCCACCGGTAGCGAGTTCGTCGGCTTCCCCGTAGACCGATACACCACCTTGAAGGAAGCCACGGATCGTATCTTGGCTACCGATGTCACCGCGCGCTGGCGCTACAACACCGAGGCCATCAAAGCCGGCGGTATCGACTTCGACGCTCTGTACACCTCAGTTCGTGGACACCTGTTGGAGCAGTTCGCCAACAACCACTCCTACGCACTGCAGCAGACCATGTTTGAAATGGGTCGTGCAGTTCTCGAAGCCCACCCGGAAATCGACGAAATCAAGTTCTCGCTTCCGAACAAGCACCACTTCCTGGTTGATCTCGACGCATTCGGTCAGGACAACCCCAATGAGGTCTTCTTCGCGGCCGATCGCCCGTACGGACTCATCGAAGCAACCATCACGCGTGAAGGCGTTGCCGCCACGCACCCGATCTGGGAAAATACGCCAGGTTTCTGCTAAGCGGTGAATAAAAGGGTGTGCCGACGCTGTCACGTCGGCACACCCTTCACCGCAGCAACCGACTTAGGAGATCAGCTGTGAACACTACGCAAGTCAAAACTACCAAACTTCGACCAGAGGATGAGCGTCTGCCTCTGGGGCGCACACTCGCATACGGACTTCAGCATGTGCTGACCATGTATGGCGGCATCATTGCACCACCCTTGATCATTGGCGGCGCAGCCGGCCTCTCGTCCGAGGAAGTCGGCGTCCTGATCGCAAGCTGTCTCTTCGTCGGTGGCTTAGCCACCATCCTGCAGACTGTGGGCATCCCGTTCTTTGGCTGCCAGCTGCCGCTGGTCCAAGGAACGTCCTTCGCATCGGTGGCCACCATGGTGGCAATCATCGATGGCGGTGGAGGTATCCAGGCAGTCTTCGGTGCCGTACTAGCGGCCTCCGCCGTCGGCTTCCTGATAGCCCCGTTCTTCGCCCGCATCATTCGGTTCTTCCCGCCGGTTGTCACCGGCGTTGTGATCACCATGATTGGCATCTCGCTGACCCCCGTGGCAGCAAACTGGGCCATGGGCGGCAACTCCAAGGCCGATAACTACGGAAGCCTCGAGAACATCGGCTTGGCCGGCATCACGTTGCTGCTCGCCCTGCTGCTTTCCAAGCTCGGCAACGCTGCAATCTCACGCCTGTCGATCCTCTTCGCCATGGTTCTTGGCACCGTCATCGCAGTGCTCCTGGGCATGGCCGACTTCTCCAAGGTCGGCAACGGCACGATCTTTGCCTTCCCGCAGCCGCTGGCCTTCGGCTGGCCGGTCTTCGAGCTCGGCGGCATCATCTCGATGCTCATCGTCGTGATCGTGATCCTGACCGAAACCACCGCAGACATCCTCGCCGTGGGCGAGATCACCGGAAGCAAGATCACCTCACGCCGCATCGCCGACGGCCTGCGTGCCGACATGGCCTCGAGCATCCTTGCACCGTTCCTGAACACCTTTACCCAGAGCGCCTTCGCCCAGAACGTTGGCCTCGTGGCCATCACCGGCGTGAAATCACGCTTCGTGGTCACCGCCGGTGGCGGAATCCTCGTTATCCTCGGCCTGCTTCCGGTCCTGGGCCGCGTGGTCGCAGCTGTCCCGACCGCCGTCCTCGGCGGCGCCGGCATCGTCCTGTTCGGCACGGTCGCCGCTTCGGGTATTCGCACGCTGAGCAAGGTCAAGTACGAGGGCAACCTCAACTTGATCATCGTTGCCACCTCGATCGCCTTCGGCAGCCTGCCGATCGTCAAGACGGACTTCTACGATTCGTTCCCGACCTGGTTCGCAACCATCTTCGACTCGGGCATCAGCTCGGCCGCAGTGATGGCCATCTTGTTGAACCTGCTCTTCAACGAGATGAAGTTCGGCACCCCGAAGAACAACGCCTCGGTATTCGCTGCAGCTCCTCCCCGCATGGTTCGTGAAGAAGAAGTTCGCGGACTGCGCGACGGAGACCACTACGAAGCCGGCAAGCTGATCGATGCCGACGGCGACGAAATCCCGGTTGTCTCCGACGACGACTTTAAGGATGCCTTGATCACCCACCAACTCAAGGTGGTCACCGGCGTGAACAACCAGGCCAATGCCGAGAAACAACGCGGCAGGCGCCAAAACACTCAACAAAGCACGACAGAGCTTAACCACGCCTAACCCAATGGCAGTTCACAGCTGAGCATTTCCCTGGCAGCGGGCCGGTGTTGGCAGTGATAGCGACAAAATCGCTAGCACTGCCAACACCGGCCTTTCGTGTGTCCGCCCGATTCACCCATCATCTTGCGGAGAACGCCGGTCGGCCTTGGCGGAAGCGGGGGGTCCTGCCCGATGGCGGACCCAGGTATCCCCAACAGCCGGGTTCTTCCAAGGGATCGCGATGGTCTCAGGGCGGGGCTTCGGGGTCTACCTCCGGGACGTGGCTGCGACCGAGCTGCCGATGTTCGATCTAGTGAGCGCGCTGGAAGCGTGTATCGGTCTGCGAGGCAGCCACCCGGTGTTCCCGGCGGTTGGCTGCCGGTTGCGCGTCCCGTGGCCAACCGTTCGCCGCACTGCCCATGTATCGGCTGGTAAACGCGTCCTCGACTCCCTGCGTCCTCGCGGATTCCGCCCCGATGCCAACACCAGGTAAAGGTAGCTGCCTGGGACGTGGGGTGAAAAAACCACGAAAAACCGCCGGGAAGCATGATCCGCAACCCCACACCACCGGCGCAGACCTCCGACTGGGGCATGGTGCGGGTCGCGGAGGCATGAAAAAGCCCCGATGGGTGGTCACATCAACTGATGCGACCACCCATCGGGGCCTTGGACGTGGCTGGGCGGTTTTACTCGGTGCGCACTGCCAGTGATGCGGAGAGGCGTTGGGTGGCCTTGCGCAGCACCGGGATGGCCCGGTCGGAGAATTCCTCGGTGACACGGGTCACCGGACCGGAAATGGATATTGCCATGGGTGTGGGGGCGCCCGGGACCGACATCGCCAAGCAGCGGACACCTAGCTCCTGCTCTTCCTCGTCAATGGAGTAGCCGCGATCACGGATCGCTTCGAGCTCGGTAAAGAGCCCGCCCAGCGAGCTGATCGTGTGCGGAGTACTCACCGACATCCCGGCCTGGCTGACAAGGCGCTGGACGCGGTCGTCGTCGAGCACCGCGAGGATGGCTTTGCCCACTCCGGTGCCGTGAAGGCTGGAGCGGCGCCCGACCTCGGTGATCATTCGCATGGAGTGCGGTGACTGGGCCTGGGCGATGTAGGTGACCATGTCGCCATCGAGCACGGCGATATTCGCTGATTCCCCCAAGACGGTGACAAGTTCCTTGAGCACCGGCGTGGCCAGGGCCCCGAGCTGCCGGTTGGCGACCTCGCCAAGTCGGATGAGCCTCGGACCCAGGGAATAGCGGCGGTTGGAGAGCTGGCGAACGTAACCAATGCCGACCAGGGTGCGCAACAGCCGGTGGATGGTGGGCAGCGGCAGCGGGGTGTCAACAGCGAGTTCGCTCAATGCGGCTTCCCCGCCTGCACGTGCAATAACCTCAAGCAGGTCAAAGGCTCGTTCAACGGACTGGACGCCGGCCGCTACTTTGGGTCCGTCCATGACTTTGGGCTCGTCCACGGGGGGGTGCTCCTCAAGATTGGGGGTAAATATGCAATCGGTCTCACTAGTAAAGATACCGGAACTGACAGACTTTTTCCGCGATCCGAGAATTTTCTTCAGAAAACTGTGAGTCAAGCCATAATCGAAGCTTGTAATTTCGGCTGGTAGATAATAGTATCCACTATACGGAAACATTTTTTAGAGGAGAGCAAACATGGCAGCACCAAGCCCCGGTTATTCACTGACCCTGCGGGTTGAGACCCCCGCAACGATCACCGCAACGAGCGAACTCGCCACTGCCGTGGGACAGGCCGGGGGCTCGATCACCGCCCTTGACGTGACCGAATCAGGTCACAACACCGTCGTTGTCGACGTTAGCTGCAACACCACCGATGCCGCGCACGGCGAACGCATCAAAGACGCCCTGAACGCACTTGAGGGCGTGACCGTCCGTAACGTCTCGGACCGCACCTTCCTGATGCACCTCGGCGGAAAGCTCGAAGTTGTCCCGAAGGTCGCACTGCGCAACCGCGACGATCTTTCCCGTGCATACACCCCCGGCGTTGCCCGCGTGTGCCAGGCCATCGCCGCGAACAAGGCCGATGCCCGCAACCTAACCATCAAGCGCAACACCATCGCCGTGGTCACCGATGGCTCGGCCGTCCTTGGCCTGGGCAACATCGGTCCCGAAGCCGCGCTTCCTGTCATGGAAGGCAAGGCAGCGCTGTTCAAGCAGTTCGCCGACGTCGACGCCTGGCCGGTCTGCCTGGACACCCAGGACACCGAGGAAATCATCATGATCGTCAAGGCCTTGGCGCCGGTCTACGGTGGCGTCAACCTTGAAGACATCGCCGCGCCGCGCTGCTTCGAGATCGAAGCCCGCCTGCGCGAGGAACTCGATATCCCGGTCTTCCACGACGACCAGCACGGCACCGCCATCGTCACCCTTGCGGCACTGAGCAACGCGCTGAAGGTCGTTGGCAAGAACATCTCCGACATCAAGATCGTGGTTTCCGGTGTTGGTGCTGCAGGCAACGCCATTGTGCAGCTCCTATCCGCCCGCGGTGCCAAGAACATCGTCGCCTGTGGCCGCAAGGGTGCGATCTCGCGCAACGAAGAGCACACCGATGCCCACCGCCAGTGGCTGGCCCAGAACACCAACCCGGAGAACTTCTCCGGCACCCTGCATGAGGCAGTGGCCGGGGCAGACGTCTTCATCGGCGTGTCGGCACCGAACGTCCTGGAAGAAGAGCACATCGCATCCATGGCCGAGAAGGCGATCGTCTTCGCGATGGCCAACCCGGATCCGGAAATCGATCCGGCAATCGCCAGCCGCCACGCAGCGGTTGTTGCCACCGGTCGCTCGGACTTCCCGAACCAGATCAACAACGTTTTGGCCTTCCCAGGCTTCTTCCGCGGACTGCTCGACGCCAACGTCGCCGACATCACCGACTCCATGCTCCTTGCCGCGGCCGATGCAATCGCTGCGTGCGTGAGCGAGGACGAGTTGAACCCAGGTTTCATCATCCCCAGCGTGTTCGACCCGCACGTGGCCACCGAGGTTGCCGAGGCAGTCGTCGAAGCCGCCCGTAAGAACAACAAGTAAGAAAAGAGGATCGCCATGAGCATCACCGTTTCACACCTGCCCAACGTAGAGCAGGCTGCATCGATTCTTTCCGACGAGGCACTGGCCTTCGTGGAGAAGCTTCACCAGAGCTTTGCCGGCACCCGCGACGAGGTACTTGCCCAGCGCATCACCGACCGCGAAAAGGCCGCAGCCGCCGGCACCCTGGACTTCAACCCGGCAACCGCCGAGATCCGCAACGGCGACTGGAAGGTCGCCGAGGCCCCCGCAGCCCTGCGTGACCGCCGCGTGGAAATCACCGGTCCGGCCTCCCCGGCCAAGATGGCCATCAACGCACTGAACTCCGGTGCCAAGGTCTGGCTTGCCGACCTCGAAGATGCCTCCACCCCGACATGGCACAACGTCATCGACGCACTGGCCAACCTCGGCGATGCCGCCCGCGGAGCCCTCTCCTTCGAGGATTCGTCCAACGGCAAGTCCTACACACTGCGTACCGACGCACCGCTGGCCGTCGTCGTGGTCCGCCCGCGTGGCTGGCACTTGCCCGAAGACAACGTGCTGATCGACGGAGCCTCCGCCGTTGGCGCACTGGTCGACTTCGGCCTGCACTTCTTCCACAATGCCAAGGTGCTTTCCGAATCGGGCCAGGGCCCGTTCTACTACCTGCCGAAGATGGAATCGGCGCAGGAAGCCGCACTCTGGAACAAGGTCTTCACCTTTGCCGAAGAAGAGCTGGGCATCAAGCACGGCACCATCCGCGCCACCATGCTCATCGAAACCATCCCGTCCGCATTCCAGATGGACGAGATGCTTTACGAGCTGCGCGACTACGCCTCGGGCCTGAACGCCGGACGCTGGGACTACCTGTTCTCCATCATCAAGTACTTCCGCACCTCCGGTGAGAAGTTCATCATGCCCGACCGCGCCGACGTGGCCATGACGGCTCCGATGATGCGCGCCTACACCGACCTGCTCGTGGCCACCTGCCACAAGCGCGGCGCCTTCGCCATGGGCGGCATGGCTGCGGTCATCCCGAACCGCCGCGAACCCGATGTCACCGAAGCGGCCTTCAAGAAGGTCCGCAACGATAAGAAGCGCGAAGCCGGCGACGGCTTTGACGGCTCCTGGGTTGCACACCCAGACCTGGTCTCCATCTGCGTCGAGGAATTCGACGCGGTACTGGGCGAGAAGCCGAACCAGCTCGACCGCCTGCGCCCGGAGGTCAACGTGACCCCCGAGCAGCTGCTCGACGTGCCCTCGGCACCGGGTTCGGTCACCGAGGCCGGCGTCCGCGCCAACCTCTACGTGGCAGTGGCCTACACCGCCGTGTGGCTTTCGGGCAACGGCGCGGTGGCCATCCACAACCTCATGGAAGATGCCGCCACCGCGGAAATCTCCCGCTCGCAGATCTGGCAGCAGATCTTCAACAAGGTTGTGGCAGCCGACACTTCCAACACCATCACCGCCGAACTGGTCGCCTCCATCCTGGCCGAAGAGGTCGAGAAGCTCCGCGGAGAGATCGCCGACGACGCGCGTTTTGCCAAGTACTACGAGCCCGCAGCGGCACTGATCGGCAAGCTGGTCTCCGGCAAGGACGAGGACTTCGAGGACTTCCTCACCCTTCCGGCCTACCGCCTGCTCAGCACCGAGCTGGTGACCCGGTAATGGCGGCAAACACGTCATTGGACACCACGGCGCTGGCCGCCGTGGAACTGCGCCTTGCAGCAACGGACAAGTTGCTGGCCAAGAACTACCCGGGCGATGACGGACGGCGCCAGCCGATCCACACCGCCTACGTCCCGGCCGACCGCTACACCCCGGAACTTCCCGCACAGTGGGGTGCCGACGCCCTTGAGGCCGCTGGCGGCGTCTCGGGCCTTCAATCACTGGCCAGCACGCTGGGACTGAAGGATGCCGGGCGACTGGCAGAATTGGTCGCCTCCAAGCTGGAATCCGAGCCCATCGAGGATTTGCGCCTGGACTTCGAGGACGGTTTCGGACATCGCAGCGACGAGGAGGAAGACCAGTGGGCGGCCCGCGCCGCGAAGGACGTGGTCGCCGCGGTGAACTCCGCCGTTGCCCCGCCGTTCATCGGCATCCGCTTCAAGTGCTTCGAGGCCCCGACACGGTCCCGTGCGGTACGCACCTTGGACATCTTCATCTCCGAACTTGCCGCCCACGGCCCGCTGCCGAGCGGACTGGTCCTGACCCTGCCTAAGGTCACCACCGTCGCGCAGGTCGAGACCATGGTCTACATCTGCGAAAATCTTGAGCGTGCCCACTCGTGGGCCCCGCGGACCTTGAAGTTCGAGGTCCAGATGGAAACCCCGCAGCTGATCCTCTCGCACGAGGGCATTGTTCCCTCGGCGGTGCTGCTGCACGCCGGCGACGGCCGCATCACCTCCCTGCACTACGGCACCTACGACTACTCCGCTTCGCTGGGTATCGCCGCTGCCTACCAGTCCATGGAGCACCCGGCAGCGGACTACGCCAAGAACGTCATGCAGGTGGCCATCGCCGAGACCGGTGTCCACATGTCCGATGGCTCGACGAACATCCTGCCGTTGGGCGATGACGAGTCGGTCCGGGCCGCCTGGGCACTGCACGCACGCTTGGTGCGACGCCACCTTGAACGCGGCATCTACCAGGGTTGGGACCTGCACCAGAACCAACTGGTGACCCGTTACCTGGCCAGTTACGCGTTCTACCGCGAAGGCTTCGACGCCGCAGCTACCCGCCTGCGCAACTACGTGCACAAAATCGAATCAGCCATCATGGACGAGCCGGCCACCGCCAAGGCGCTGGGCAACTTCATCCGTCGCGGCCTGATCTGCGGCGCGCTGAGCGCCGAAGAGATCGTCGAGCATGCAGGAATTTCCATTGAAACCCTCGAATCGATCGCCCTTGCGCGAGAAATCAAGAAGGAGGACGCACATGTCTAAGACCGACACGCGCGCCGACACGAGCTACTATTCCAGCTATGGTGGACACCCGCCGCAGACCGACCTGTTGACCGACCGCGCCATCGTCACCGAGGCCTACACCGTGATTCCGCGTGGCGTGCTGCGCGACATCGTCACCTCGGTGTTCCCGGAGTGGACGGGGACCCGCTCATGGGTCCTGAACCGCCCGGTTGCCGGCGGCTCGACGACCTTCGCCCAGGCGATCGTCGAGGTTTCCCCCGGCGGCGGATCCCAGAAGCCGGAGCCGCAGGCCGAGGTCCAGTCCTTCATCTTCGTCGTTGCCGGTGAGCTGACCCTGACCATCAACGGAACCGAGCACAAGCTCATCGAGGGCGGCTTCGCCTTCATTCCGGCCGGCGCCGAATGGACCTCGGCGAACAACGGCGTCGAGATAGCCACGTTCCACTGGATCCGCAAGCGCTTCGAGCCGCTGGCCGGCGTCGCTGCGCCGGGTCCGGTCGTCGGCAACGAAAAGGACATCACCCCGGGTGAAATGCCCAAGACCGACGGCAAGTGGCGCACCACGCGCATGCTTGACCCGGATGACGTAGCATTCGACTTCGGCGTGAACATCGTGACGTTCGAACCGGGCGCCTCGATTCCGTTCGCCGAGACCCACGTGATGGAACACGGCCTGTACGTGCTCGAGGGCAAGGCCGTGTACCGGTTGAACGCCGACTGGGTCGAAGTTGAAGAGGGCGACTACATGTCGCTGCGCGCCTTCTGCCCACAGGCTTGCTACGCCGGCGGACCGTCGAACTTCCGCTACCTGCTCTACAAGGACCAGAACCGCCAGATCGCCTTGTAAGGCCCCGAAAAAAGCCAAGCCGGTCCCGCAACCCTTCAAAACCTCTTGTTCCAGTAATGTTTTTGCTCGGAGGGTGCGGGACCGGCTTTTTCGTTTAACTTTTGCTTTGCCGCGGTAGCTAAGACTCAAGTAGCTAAGATTCCAAGGGCCCGTGCGGGCGATGCCTCGTGGGAAGCTTCCGGGAGGGTCGAACGGAAGACGGCTTTGGCCACGCGCGGGGAATCCCGGTCCGCACCTCCCTCCTTCATGCGCACAATTTCGTGCGGTGCCGCGCGCCGACGGGCGAGTGCGGACCCAGGGGCTTCAAGTTTCCTCCGAACGGGTATATGCTGTCGTTACGACAGTAAGCCGATTGAAGGAGAAGGTCCACATCATGCTTTTTGAGAACCAGGTCGCCCTCGTCACCGCAGCAGGCGCTGGCATTGGCCGTGCCATTTCCCTGCGACTGGCCGCCGATGGCGCCGCAGTGATCGTTTCAGACGTCAACGACGAAGCGGGTGCCGAAACGGTCTCCCTCATCGAGGCCGCAGGTGGTCGCGCCGCCTACAAGCACGCCAATGCCGCGGATGCAGACGAGGTCAACGCGTTGGTCCCCTTCGCCGTCGAATCCTTCGGGCGGCTGGATTTGGCGGTGAACAACGCCGGACTCGGTGCCATGCCCAAGCCGGTTCAGGACGTCACCCCCGAGGACTGGGACCGCACCATTAACGTGACACTGCGTGGCACCTTCCTGGCACTGCAGTCGCAGGTCGCCCACTTCGTCTCCCAGGGCAGCGGTTCGATCGTGAACATTGCCTCGCTTGCAGGAATCAGCGCCACCCCTCAGCTGACCCCGTACGGCGCGGCCAAGCATGGCGTGGTTTCACTGACCACAAGCGTCGCGAAGGAAAACGCCGAGCTTGGCATCCGGGTCAACGCAGTTGCCCCGGGCGCCATCGAAACAGCAGCCCTGGCGTCCCTGCCCGAGGAGGCCCGGGCTGGCTACGCCGCGGAAATCCCGATGAAGCGCCTGGGCAAGGCGGAGGAGATTGCCGACGCCACCGCATTCCTGCTCTCCAAGCAGGCGTCCTTCATCACCGGTGTGGTGCTGCGCGTAGACGGTGGAACCGAGGCCTAGTCCATGACAGCAACGGATGGAAATGCCGCACTGATCCAGATCCTGAACGGAATCCTGGCGCAGTGGACTGCGCCGGACTTCACTACGGCTGTTGCTGCGCGCGAGGGTGTCGTGCTGGATCCCGGAGCGCTGACATTGCTCAGTATCCTGAACAACTCCGGGGCCCAGCGGCCTTCGGCGCTGGCCGAGAACATGGTCACGGGGGCGTCGAACATCTCCAAGATCACTGCGCGGCTCCAGCAGGCCGGACTCGTTGAGAGGGCAAGAGATCCCCAAGATTCACGCGCCTTCCTGATTGGGCTGACCGAGGCCGGAGAGCAGGCGGGGGCCGCGATCAGGCAATCAGGCAATACCCTTCTCGATGAGCTTCTGGGGGACTGGAGCGATGGGGACCGCAGCGACCTGGTTCGCCTATTGGGTCGCTTCGAGGTTGAAAGCCACAGGGTGGCTGGAAACTTGAAGGCTTCCGGGCGCCAGAAGGGGTCCGCGGGCATCGGGTAAGCACTAAGATTACGGATGCCGAAGCAGTGGACGAGGTAGCGCGCCACCGTGGATATCCAGCAGATGACGGGTTCCTCATGCCAAGAAATCCGCCTGCGGCGTCAGGGGCACCGTTATGCTTGGGAATCCCGGTTGAAGACCGCGAGGCAGGCGAAGGACTATCCCCTGGGCCAGGGGGCCTCTTCTATGCGCTCGACGTTCTCGTTGAAGTCGCGCAGCATGCCCATGAACGCGAGCTGCTTTTCCTGTGGCCAGTCACCCACGACGTCGCGCAGTCCTTGCTCGTAAGACATGCGCGTGTCCAGCAGAGCATCGATGCCGGCTTCGGTAGGGGCGATGCGGCGAGCCACTTCTCCGGCGACCCCGGCCACGTAGGCCACATGTTCGTGGCGTATCAGGGCGCCTACCTGGCGGTGAATAGTGGAGGTGTCGAGGCGCAATGCCTGCGAGAGCTCCTTGAGCGTCATGGGCTCGGAGCGTTCGAGCCGGTTGAGCAGCACGTATGCCGAGCGTCCAAGGGCGGGGCTGCTCTTGTAATGCGGCCGCAGGTGATAGCGGAAAAACAGCATGAGTTCATACTGCATTTCAGGCAGGGGATTGCTGTTCTCCATCATTTCGCTCCCTTGGATTGTCTTTCCGCAAGATTCCACTATACAACAATGTGCATGATACAAATTGTTTGTATCATGCACTTCTAATGTATGGTGCATACGCGTCATTCGGCGCATCACCCCTGCGCCAGTTAGCGAGCCCCATGACGTCCAGTCCCGCATTGCCCACGAAAAGGAAGCCTTCGCCGAGGGCAGCCGTCACGATCCTTGCATTCGTTGGCATCGTTGTTTCCCTGATGCAGACGCTCGTGGTCCCGCTGATCGCGCAGTTGCCGACGCTGCTGAACACCACGGCTTCCGACGCTTCCTGGGTCATCACCGCCACGCTGTTGGCCGGTGCAGTGATCACGCCCATCGCGGGGCGGTTGGGGGACATGTTTGGCAAACGCCGCATGCTCATCATTTCCTTGGCACTGATGGTCGCCGGATCGGTGCTCTGCGCGTTGACGAGCACACTGGAAGTCATGCTTGCAGGGCGCATCCTGCAGGGACTGGCCATGGGCGCCATTCCCCTGGGCATCAGCATCCTTCGCGATGAACTGCCGCGAGAAAAAGTCGGGTCGGCCATTGCCACGATGAGCGCCACGATGGGCGTCGGCGGCGCCATTGGCTTGCCGTTCTCCGCTTTGATCGCCCAGGTGGCCGATTGGCACGCGTTGTTCTGGACTGCGGCCGGACTCGGTGCCCTCTGCCTGGTCATGGTGGCCACCGTCCTTCCCGAGTCCGCGGTGCGTACCCCTGCCCGCTTCGACGGCGTTGGGGCCGTTGGGCTGGCAGCCGGGCTTGTTTCCCTGCTGCTGCCAATCACCAAGGGTGCAGACTGGGGCTGGACAAGCCCGCTGACGCTGGGACTCTTTGCTGCGGCCGTGCTCATTTTCCTCTTCTGGGGTATCTACCAGCTGAAGATCAAGGCGCCTCTGGTTGATCTTCGGGTCACGGCCCGTCCCCAGGTGCTGTTCACCAACCTCTCCTCGATGACCGTCGGCTTCGCCATGTACGCCATGAGCATCACTTTTACCCAGCTGCTGATGGCGCCGGCCGCCACCGGCTACGGGCTGGGCCACACCATGGTCATGGCGGGGTTGGTGCTAACCCCTGGGGGATTCGTCATGATGCTGCTTTCCCCGGTCTCCGCGCGCCTCTCGGCACGCTTCGGACCCAAGACCACGCTGATCATTGGCTCGTTGGTGATTGCTCTCGGGTACGTCATGGCGTTCTTCCTGATCTCTGCGACCTGGCAGATCCTCGTTGCCTCCATCATCGTCGGTGGCGGCATCGGACTGGCCTACGCGGCCATGCCCGCCCTGATCATGGGTGCCGTCCCGCTGACCGAGACCGGTGCAGCCAACGGGATGAACGCCCTGATGCGCTCGGTGGGATCCTCCGCGGCAGCGGCAGTCATGGGCGTGGTGCTGGCCAGCTTGACGATGCCCCTGGGCCCGGTGAACGTGCCGACTCTTGAAGGCTTCCGCGTCACCTTCGCCTTTGCGATCGGTGCAGCAGTTCTGGCAGCAATCTTCGCGGCGTTGATCCCCAAGAGGGCCCACGGTGCCGCTGGAACCAAGCCCGTTGACCGCGAGCGTGTCAAGGCCTAGCCGCGTCCGCCCGTGCAATGCCAGGCATGCCGTTGGCCTCGAGAGTATCGCGGGGTCAGCGGCCTGTCTTGATTTCCTTGGTGCAAACATGCGGCGTGTTAGATGGCCCTGCGTCAATGGGCGCTTTGGTTGCAGTCCGGGATTCATCGAAAGGCCGGCCTGACTGCGGTTGACCCGTTCGCGGGTCACTTCGACGGCGTCGGGAATTGCCTCTGACAGGTGGGATTGCGGCAGGCCGCAGTGGGGCGCAGTAGCCTTGGTCCATGAACGCCGCCAATAACAGGATGAACGAATCCGAAGCTCGAGACATCGGGCAAGGCGCCCAGAGATTCGCCAGTGCGGTCGCTTCCCCGGCGGCCTGGGCATTCGTTTGGTTGATCCTGCGCATCTTCGCCGTATCGGGGTACGACTGGAACACCGCGTTCGCGGTCAGCACCACGCTTAGCCCCAGCGACGGACTTGCCCTCCTCTTCGGTTCGCTCATGGCAGGGCACGTCCTGGTGGCGATCCTGATGATCGTGGTGCTGCCGCTGCTCATTGCCTCCTACGCGTGGTCCCCGCGAGGCCATCGCCCCTTGGTCATGCTGGGAACCACGCTGGGAGTGGTGACGCTGGTGGCACTGACCGTCAGTTTCCGTGAGTGGTGGCTGCCGGTGGCCAGCGCGGCCGTCTTTGCCGTGTTCGCACTGATCCACATCCTCTCCCCGAAGAACCCCGTGCGCCGTGCGTTCATGGCGATCATGTCGCGCATCGGATGGGTTTCCGGGATAGCGATCGTGCTGGTTGCCGCGGTGGTCCAAACTCCGTGGGTTCCGCAAGAGCAGATCGAGACCACCGATAGAACCATCACCGCGTATGTCCTCAGCGTCGATTCGGGCTACCTGAACATCCTGACCGAGGACCACAAGTTCGAGATCCTCATCAGCAGCGACGTGATTTCGCGCAAGTAGCCGGGCCTGGAGACCGTCGGGCCCGCGTGCATCGCTGCGTCGAGACACGAGGTGCCCCGGACGCCGGGAGCAAGCTTCCCGGTTGTGCTTAACCAAACCCGTTGCTGGCCTTCACCGAGAGGACTTCGCGCCCGCCGTCCCACCGGAGCCATCTGGTGGGACGGGCTGGAGCGGTGCAGCTTCACGGAGGGGTGGAGATGGCCACGAACGCAATGGGCGCACCATCCAAGGCCATGGGGAACGCCATGTCGTGGCGCACCGTGGTGTCGATCGCCCTCGGCATCCTGGTGTTCGCCTGGCCGCAGGCCACCGTTGGCCTCTCTGGTGTTTATGCGGCTGTTGACGGCATCACGGCCGGTTCGCACTGTTTCAGCGCACGTTGGGGACCGATGGGTCTCCGCAACTCCGGATGGTTGCTGGTGGGCCGCCGTGGCGTCGGGGACCTTGGTGATCCTCTTCGGACTGCTCATGGTGCCCGCCCGCGGAGCCGGGATCCTCTGGTTCCTTGGTGTGCTGGGCGCATTCGGCATCGGCAGCGTGTTCATCGCTGCAGGCATCCCGGACCGTCATTCGGTCCGAGGCGTGTAGCCACTTCCGTTCGTTCCAGCCCGGCGCTCCGATACGGTGATAAATCACGTTTTCGTCGCCACGACAGAAGTGCGAAACCCGGGTCTTGAAACCTCGGGCAAGAGCGCACCTTTACCCCTCACGGGAAAACGTCGGCCATCGAAACTGCACCCTTCAGTGTGCGGGAACGATGGCCGACGGTTCGTTAAGCGCGGATATCGGGCTGCTGCACAGGCAGGAAGAGCTGGCCGTGGAGCATGCTGCCATGGAAGGTGCGCCAGGCGACCGTCGCCCATACCAGCACCAGCCCCACGAAGAAGGCCACCGCCATGATGTGCAGGGCCAGCGCGCCGGTGCCCACGGCCAACAGGCTGGTCCCGGTGGCGCAGGTGCCAATCGAGAAGGTGAAGGACCACCAGGTCAGCGAGAAGGGCAGGTGGCCCCTTGCCGTGCGAAGGGTGATGGCAGCGGCGAGGCCCACCCAAAGCAGGGCGAACCCCAGCACCGGGATCCCGAAAAGGAGAGCCGAGAGCTCCAGCGCCGTGGACCAGGGGGCAGGAACCACCAGGTGCGCGTTGGCACCCAGGAGGCACGCCGCGGTGATGGACTGCCCGAGCGGGCCCAGCACGATCCACAGCGTCGGGACCATGCCCACCGGTCCGGGCTTGTGCCGTGCCAACCGCAACCAGATCAGCGTGATGACGATGAGGGAGGCGAAGAAGCTTAGCCCCAGCATGGCGTAGCAGGCCAGCATTAGTGTTAACCGCAGTTCACCGGCGGGGGTGTAAGGCAGGAGCAGGGCCCCGGTGGCGGCCGAGACCATGGGAGGAACCACCGGCATGAGCCATCCGCCGCAGGCACTGGTGTCAGAGACATTGTGATGGGTGAAGGTCAGGTACGGGACCAGGACGGCACTAAACAGTCCCAGGGCGGTGCCAATGAACCATAAGACGGTACCCAGCACTAGAGCGGCTGATTCGCCGATCAGGTCCTTGCCCAGCAGGATGGAACCGGCGGCCACGGTCAGCAGCGCCATGGGCGGTGCCCCGTAGAAGTGCGCCATGACGGGGTGCGAATGGTGGCTTTCGGCAGTGGAGCGGTGCCTGGTCCAGTGCACGACGGTGGCCGAGCTCAGCAACAGCAGCAAAAGCGAGGCGGCAGCCCACACAATGGTCGCCATCACGTGAAGGCCCGGTACCTGGAGGGGCAGCAAGGCGCTGGCGTTGGCAAGGATTCCGGTGCCCATGATGGAAGCGAACCAGTTCGGTGTCAGGTGCGCGAAAAGGTCGGACGGCTTGTCAAGGGTGCGAAGGAACCAGCCCTTGGGGATTCCGCGTCGTGCGGCGGTGCGGGCAGTGCTTTCCGTGGGGGCTTCTTGCATTTCAGCCTCGATGGTTTGTGTCATGAAAGTATCGCTGGTTTTCTTTGCGTGCGTACGCGGGCGTGCCCGCTGTCGGCCATGTGCCGGGACGCCAAGTGCTCAAGGAAGGTCCCGCACCGATATGCGGGGTCCAGCAACTGGCCCGTGGGATGATTCGCGCTCCGGTGACGAATACCGACCGGAGGATCCAGGCAGGGAAATCAGTCGACGCCGGGCGACTTGGCGCCGGGGCCTCCGGAAAGCGGAAAGGCTGCCACCGCATGGTCCTGGACGAATGACTTGCCAATAATTGCGCGCGCAACCGAGCCCAGGAAAGTGAGAAGTGCAGGCAACAGGGGGGAGGGTTGTTGGCGCATTCCCTGCAGCATTGCTGTCTCCGTTTTTGTGTGGGGTGCCTCGCGGTCATTGAACCAGGTCCGTATTTATTCTGACACGCTTTTACGGCGCCTTGCATCGTTCCTTCGCCCGTGCGCTGGCCGGGAGCACCGGATGCGGGTTGGGAGAGGGAGCGGTGGAAGACGCCAGAGGGGTGGGAAGGCTAGTTCTTGGCACCCTTTTCGATGAACAGGCATTCGGCCGGCTTGTGGCCGGTGGAGGAATTGCTTGATTCACTCTTTCCATCAATGGTGATGTCGCAGGAAATGTCGCCGGTGCCGCCATCGGCGTACTTGCCCAGCACCAGGATCTTGGTGAAGGTTGTATCCGCCGGAAGCGTCAGGTCCTTGGTGAACGGCAGGGTTTCCTTGACCATCTTTCCGCCGGTCTTCTTGCCGTTGTGCGTGATGACCAGGGTCTTTACCAGGGCGTTGCTCTTGGCGCCCTTGACCTCAAGGGTGACTTTTCGTTCTGCTGC
Organism: Paeniglutamicibacter antarcticus; assembly: GCF_039544305.1. Lineage (NCBI taxonomy): Bacteria > Bacillati > Actinomycetota > Actinomycetes > Micrococcales > Micrococcaceae > Paeniglutamicibacter > Paeniglutamicibacter antarcticus. The sequence continues at coordinate 37,790 of NZ_BAABLK010000009.1, read as the reverse complement.
AGCACTGCTGGATTCCGCGGTGGCCTTCGTGCTGGCGGCGGGAGAGCTTGCCGCCGGGGTGGTTTCCGGAGCGGCGGTGGCGCTAGCCGACTCGGTAACGGTCGCGGTGGCTGTCGGCGCGGCCTCGTCGGTGGAACAGCCGGCCAAGCCAAGGCCGAGGAGCCCGATGGAAGCCACGGCGCCCACACGGAAAACGACAGTCTTGGCTGGTTTGTTCATGAAAATCATTTATCCATCATTGCACTAAGCCTCCCCGCTCAAAATAGGCCAGATTCTCCTGGAAGCGCTTTTCGGGGTCGTCGCCGCGTCCCCGGGAGGCTGAAGTTCTTGGTTGGCAGCCGTCGAATTCGTTGAAATGACGCACGAGGCAGGGCTTTCCGGTTCGCACCTCCGGCCGTTGATCAGGCAACCACGGCGGCGCGTCCGTTGCTCGGGCCCATGGCCGAGGTCACTGTTGGCGCAAGGCAAACTCATGCTTTGCGATCCCCGGCTGCCATCGATGAGAGGGCCGGACGCTGGCGTCCGATCGAACTTTTGATTCGGGGCCATTCGCGGTCGGCCAGGTCCAGGCGCAGCTCGCGCCCGCGGGGCCGGCGCTGATGGTCCTGCGGTGAAGAATGGATCTTTTCGCCCACCGCCGCATGCATGGGGGAGCTGGGCCTGGGGGTGGGTTCACATTGTTCTACGCGGTTGGTGTTCACGAATCGCGAATGCGGCGAATCCTGGCCTATTTTCATTGCCGTAACTCTACGATGCGAAATGTTCTTCCAAAAAAGCCGGAAATAACGTGGTGGCCTGCATTAAGGCCTCCGGGGGTGGGGGATCCGTGGGCGTCGTGTGCTTTACGCTGCCAAGGATCGGGTATGCCTGTAGCGCCGACGGAGAAGATTCTCCCTTGACAGTGACAGGGACCACTCGCTAAAGTTCTCATAAAGCAATATTCATATTCCACATCATGGAAACTGACCTTTAGGAGCCGATGATGGCCTACACCGTGAACTGTTCGATACTCTTCAGCGAATTGCCAGTTCTTGAGCGCGCAGCAGCAGCCAAGGCCGCTGGCTTTGATGGCGTCGAGTTCTGGTGGCCCTTTGGCGTTGCAGTCCCGAGCGAGAATGAAGTCGACGCGTTCGTCGCCTCCATCAAGGACGCCGGGGTAAAGCTCGACGGGCTGAACTTCTTCGCAGGCGACATGCCGGCGGGAGATCGCGGACTCGTTTCCTGGAAGGGCCGCTGCTCGGAGTTCAAGGACAACATCGCAGTGGTTGCCGCCATCGGCGAAGCCACCGGATGCAAGTCCTTCAACGCTCTCTACGGCAACCGCCAGGAAGAGCACACCCCCGAGGAACAGGACGAGTTGGCGCTCAAGAACCTGCTCGCCGCCACCGAAGGCGTCGCCTCGATCGGCGGCACCGTGCTCATCGAGCCGGTCTCCGGAACCCTGGCCTACCCGCTGAAGACCGCCGCCGACGCACTGGCGGTTGTCAACAAGGTCAAGGCAGCAGGCGGCCAGAACGTCGCACTGCTCGCCGATTTCTACCACATGGCGGTCAACGGCGACGATGTTGCCGCAGTGATTGAACAGCACGCACCGGAATTCGGCCACATCCAGATCGCCGACGCACCGGGTCGCCGTGCGCCGGGCACCGGAACCCTGCCGCTGGGCGAGTGGATCGCCCGCTCCCGCGAACTCGGCTACAAGGGCAGCATCGCCCTGGAGTACAAGCAGGAACGTGAAACGGCGTTCGACTGGTTGATCCGCGAAAACGCCTAAGTCTTTCCTCCCCGCAACGACCCCCACATTCTTCAGGAGCTGAACATGTCGAACAACCAGAACATTGCTTTCATCGGACTCGGGATCATGGGCCTTCCCATGGCCATCAACCTGACCAAGGCCGGATTCAAGGTCACGGGCTACAACCGCAGCCCGGAAAGCGTCCAGAAGCTCGTCGCCGCCGGCGGCACGGGGGCCGCAAACATCCAAGAGGCCGTCGCCGGCGCCGACGTTATCGTCACCATGGTTCCGGACTCCGCGGACGTCGAAGGCGTTGTCACCGGAGAAGCCGGTGCCTTCGCACACGCCAAGGAAGGCGCACTGTGGATCGATTTCTCCTCGATCCGCCCGGATGTTGCAGCACAGCTTTCCACCGAAGCCCGCGCCAAGGGCATTCGCCCGCTTGACGCCCCGGTTTCCGGCGGCGAAGCTGGTGCCGTCGGTGGAGTCCTCTCCATCATGGTCGGCGGCGAGGCAAGCGACTTTGCCGCCGCCGAGGCAGTGTTCAACGGCGTTGGCAAGACCATCGTCCACGTGGGACCCTCGGGTTCGGGCCAGACCGTCAAGGCAGCCAACCAGCTCATCGTTGCAGCCAACATCCAGGCCTTGAGCGAAGCCGTCGTCTTCCTGGAAGCCTACGGCGTCGACACCGACGCAGCACTGAGGGTCCTCGGCGGCGGCTTGGCCGGCTCCAAGGTCCTTGACCAGAAGGGCCAGAAGATCCTTGACCGTTCCTTCGAGCCCGGCTTCCGCCTGGCCCTGCACCACAAGGACATGGGCATCGTGACCTCCGCAGCCCGCGAAGCAGGCGTTATCCTGCCGCTGGGTGCATTGGTTGCCCAGCTGGTCGCCTCCACCGTCGCAAGCGGTGACGGTGCACTTGACCACTCGGGCCTGTTCCGCGGCGTCGAGCGCCTCTCGGGCAAGTCCGAGGTTGCGGCACTCTCCGCTTCCTAATGTTTCGGTGCTCCCCCGCATGGGGGAGCATCAGCCAAACTCGGTCGCCGGCATTCGTTCCCTGATGCGTGTCGGCGTCCGTAAGACTTTTTTGAACTCTTGATTCACCCATTTTTCCCGGACGACCGCCCGCTTCCATAGCGCCGGAGCCGGATAGCAAGCTTAAGGAAGAGCACTCATGACCAAGATGCGCGCTGTAGACGCTATTGCCCTGATTCTGGAAAAGGAAGGCGCCACCGAGGCGTTCGGCCTTCCCGGTGCCGCGATCAACCCGCTGTACTCGGCCATGAAGGCCCACGGCGGAATCCGCCACACGCTGGCCCGCCACGTTGAGGGCGCAAGCCACATGGCCGATGGCTACTCGCGTGCAACCGGCAAGATCGGGCTGTGCCTAGGCACCTCCGGTCCCGCCGGCACCGACATGATCACCGGGCTGTACGCCGCGATCGCCGACTCGATCCCGATGCTCTGCATCACCGGACAGGCGCCGACCGACAAGCTGCACAAGGAAGACTTCCAGGCCGTGGACATCGAGTCCATCGCCAAGCCGGTCACCAAGTACGCCGTGACCATCCTGGAGCCGGGCCTGGTTCCGGGCACCTTCGCCAAGGCCTTCCAGATCATGCGTTCGGCACGTCCGGGCCCGGTCCTGCTTGACCTGCCGATCAACGTGCAGATGGCAGAGATCGAATTCGACATCGACGCCTACGAGCCGCTGAAGGCCGACAAGCCGGCAGCAACACGTGGCCAGATTGACAAGGTCTTGGACATGCTCGTCGCGGCTGAACGCCCGATGATCATTGCCGGCGGCGGAGTCATCAACGCCAACGCCTCCGAGCAGCTCGTCGAGCTGGCCGAACTGCTGAACATCCCGGTCACCCCGACCCTGATGGGCTGGGGCGCAATCCCCGATGACCACCGCCTGCAGTCGGGCATGGTGGGCCTGCAGACCCACACCCGCTACGGCAATGTCTCCTTCCTGGCCTCGGACTTCGTCCTTGGTTTGGGCAACCGCTGGGCCAACCGCCACACCGGCGGCCTGGACACCTACCGCAAGGGACGCAAGTTCGTCCACATCGACATCGAAGGCACGCAGATCGGCCGCGTCTTCTCCCCGGATTTGGGAATCATCTCCGACGCCGCAGCGGCAATCGACCTGTTGCTGGAGGTTGCCCGCGAACGCAAGGCCGCCGGAAGCCTGCCGGACTACTCGGCTTGGGCCGATCAGTGCACCGAGCGCAAGTCCACGTTGCACCGCAAGACCAACTTCGAGAACATCCCGATCAAGCCGCAGCGCGTCTACCAGGAGATGAACAACTTCTTCGGCCGGGACACCACCTACGTCTCGACCATCGGCCTCTCGCAGATCGCCGGTGCGCAGATGCTGCACGTCTACGGCCCGCGCCAGTGGATCAACGCCGGCCAGGCCGGTCCGTTGGGTTGGACCGGACCGGCAGCACTGGGCGTTGCCCGTGCACTGCCGGGCAAGTCAGTCGTTGCCCTCTCGGGTGACTACGACTTCCAGTTCATGATCGAGGAATTGGCCGTCGGTGCGCAGTTCAAGCTGCCGTACATCCACGTCGTGGTCAACAACTCCTACCTGGGTCTGATCCGTCAGTCGCAGCGTCCGTTCGAGATGGACTTCCACGTGTCGCTGGGCTTTGAGAACATCAACTCCCCGGAGACCAACGGCTACGGTGTTGACCACCTCAAGGTCGCCGAGGGGCTGGGTTGCAAGGCAGTGCGCGTGACCGATCCCTCCAAGCTCGCCGAGGGCTTCGCCCAGGCACAGGCCCTGATGGAAGAGCACCAGGTGCCGGTTGTCGTCGAGGTCATCCTCGAGCGCATCACCAACATCTCCATGGGTGCCGAACTTGACGCAGTCAACGAGTTCGAGGACCTGGCCGAAGCAGCCGAGGACGCACCCAGCGCCGTGGCACCGATGGGCACCAAGGCCGGTCTTCCGGTCGGCGCCAACGTCTAAGAAAGAAAAACCAACACCATGCTGGTAGTCATCGCCTCCGATAAATTCAAGGGATCGCTCACCGGGGCCCAGGTCGCCGAAGCCATCGAGGCCGGCCTGCGCCGTGAGCTTCCTCAGCTGCGCACCCGCGTTGTGCCCGTCGCCGACGGCGGCGAGGGCACGCTGAGCGCCGCCCTTGAAGTGGGCTTCGCCGCCCAGGAACTGAGCGTCAGTGGTCCCACCGGGAAACCGGTGACCGGCGCGATCGGGCTGCGCGAGAAGATTGCGGTTGTCGAATTGGCGACGGCCTCTGGACTTGACCTGCTTCCGGGCGGGGCCAAGGACGCGCTGGGGGCTACCAGCTTTGGTACCGGAGAACTCATTGGTGCTGCATTCGACGCCGGGGCACGAGAAATCGTCCTCGGCGTCGGGGGTAGTGCATGCACCGATGGCGGAGCAGGAATGCTCCAAGCACTTGGAGCCCGGCTGCTTGACGCAGCGGGCAACGAGTTGCCACGCGGCGGCGGGGCCCTGGAATTGCTCGATAGCGTGGATTTGAACGGGCTTGATCCGCGCATCGCCAAGAGCACCATGGTCCTCGCCGCTGACGTGGACAATCCACTGACCGGCACCAACGGCGCCGCAGCGGTCTTTGGCCCGCAAAAGGGCGCAAGGCCCGAAGACGTCGCGCAGCTGGACGCCGCACTAACAAACTTTGCCCGCGTGCTCGGCCAGGTCCTGGACGCCGAGGAAGTTGCGGGGCATGCCGCGGCCCCGGGCGCAGGCGCCGCCGGCGGCGTGGGATTCGCCGCACTTGCCGTGTTGGGCGCCACCCGGCGCCGCGGGATCGACGTGGTCCTGGAACTCACCGGGTTGGAAGAGGCCCTTGAGGGCGCCACCGCTGTGATCACCGGCGAAGGCAGCCTCGACAGCCAGTCGCTGGAAGGCAAGACACCGATCGGTGTCGCCGAAATGGCCGCAAAGCACCAGATCCCCGCGTTCGCGATTTGTGGACGCACGCTGCTCAGTTCCGCGGAACTTTCCGCCGCAGGGTTCGCCGGAGTGCGGACACTGGCGGAACTGGAGCCCGATGTGCATCGTTCAATGAACAACGCAGCATCCCTGGTGGCCGATGCCGCCGCGAGCATCGCGCGCACCCTTCAGCCAGCACGGGTTTAGGCCACGACACTCTCTGTGGCTAAATAGGCATACGGATAGTCAACAACGTAAGGAACGCACAACCCATGAGCAACATCGAGTCCACCGAGGCAACGACGCCAGGGGCACAGAGCACTCAGTCCAACGCCAACGACTACGACTTGGTGATCCGCGGCGCGCGGATCATGACCTCGGCTGGCACCGTGGCCCGCGAGATCGGCGTCCGTGACGGCAAGGTCGTGGCCATCGAACCGTTGGGCAACGCCCTGTCCGCCACCGAGGTCATCGAGCTCACCGACGACGAGGTGCTGATACCGGGTCTGGTGGACACCCACGTACACGTCAACGAGCCCGGCCGCACCGAGTGGGAAGGCTTCGAATCCGCCACCAAGGCCGCGGCCGCCGGCGGCGTGACAACCATCGTAGATATGCCGCTGAACTCGATCCCCCCGACGGTGAACTTCGAGGCCCTGGAGCTCAAGCAGGATGCGGCACGGCCCAAGGCATTCGTTGATGTCGGTTTCTGGGGCGGCGCGATTCCGGGCAACAAGCCTGATCTGCGCAAGCTGCACGACGCGGGTGTTTTTGGGTTCAAGTGCTTCCTGCTCCACTCGGGCGTCGAGGAATTCCCGTACCTTGAGCCGGACGAGATGGAAGAGGACATGACCGAGCTGGTCTCCTTCGACTCGCTGATGCTGGTCCACGCCGAGGACTCGCGCGCCATCGACCGTGCCCCGAACGCCGAGGGCGACCAGTACGGCCGTTTCCTGGCCTCGCGTCCCCGCGGTGCCGAGAACGTCGCGGTGGCCGAGGTCATCGAACGCGCCCGCTGGACCGGTGTGCGCGCCCACATCCTGCACCTCTCCTCTTCCGACGCCCTGGCCATGATCGCCTCGGCCAAGCGCGACGGCGTGAAGCTGACCGTGGAGACCTGCCCGCACTACCTCACGCTGCTGGCCGAGGAGATTCCCAACGGTGCCACCGCGTTCAAGTGCTGCCCGCCGATCCGCGAAGCCTCGAACCGCGAGCTGCTCTGGAAGGGCTTGGAAGACGGCGTCATCGACTCCATCGTCTCGGACCACTCGCCCTCGACAGTGGATCTGAAGGACGTCGAGAACGGCGACTTCGGTGTGGCTTGGGGCGGCGTCGCTTCGCTGCAGCTGGGGCTTCCGCTGATCTGGACCGAGGCCAAGCGCCGCGGCATCTCCTTGGAGAGGGTTCTGGGCTGGATGGCCAAGCGCCCGGCGGAAATCGCCGGATTGCACCACAAGGGTGAAATCGCGTTGGGCAACGACGCCGACTTCACCTTCTTCGGTCCCGAGGACAGCTTTGTGGTCGACGTGAAGCGCTTGCACCACAAGAACCCGATTTCCCCGTATCAGGGCAAGGCGCTGGCCGGCACCGTCCGGCGCACCTTCGTTCGCGGTGTCGAGGTCGACTTCAAGACCCCGCACGGCAACCTGATTCGTCGCGGCGAGGCCTAACCCTCCGCCGCACCTGCTTCCGGGCCGCCTTGGCGCCGCGCTTTGCCCCAACGCTCTCTTTGGTCAGTGATCACGTTGGTTCCAAGCGCAGGCTGCCACGGCGGTCCGGTTTTTTAATGCCGGAGCAGTAACCATGGCTTTATCTAAGCGTTTGATTATAGGCTGGTGCCGGGCGTGGTTTCGCGCCGAGGAGGAATCGCGCGCCAGGGGGACTTGCGCGCACCGGGGGGGGGGCAGCGGGCATGGGTTGGAAGCGGGTCAACGTACTGGGCGCGGGACTAACCGGCGTGCTTACCGCTTCGATCCTGGTCGCTCGGTCCGCCCGGGACACCGGCGGTTTCGAGGAATTCCGCATGGTCAACATCGTATTGTTGATCGGCTTCAGCTTCGCGGTGCTCGTCGCGGTGGGTTGCGCACTGGGAATGAGGCTCCTGCGTCTGTCTTGCGGTCGGACCTGCCTCATGGCTGTGCTGCTGGCCTGGGCGCTTTCGCCTCCCGTGGCGGCCTGGATCAACATGGGCGGGCCCAGTGCCGAGGCGTTCGAACCGGCACTCGTGTATTGGGCTTGGGCAGCCCTTCCCGCGTTGGCCTACGTAGGGTCCATCGGGATGCTGGGCTTTTTCGGCCCACAGCGTCCACCGGATGCCTCTTCTCCCCTGTGACACCCACCCGTGTTTGCCGACGGAGATGGGCCATGGTGTTGCCTCAGTAGTGGCTAGCCGGTTGTGGATTCAGGCGTACCGGCGGGCAGCTGGCTCTAGGCGTGCTTGAGCCGTGAGGCACGCCAGTAGCTGGAGACCTTGATCCGACGCTGGTCCAGGTCCCAGTGGGTCAGCAGGCGACGGATGTCTTGGGTCGCCGAACGTTCCCCCAGTGCCAGGATCTCCACCTGTCCATGGACCGCGGGTAGTTCCCGCAGCGAATTGGCCAGCACCTTGGAAGTGGCAGAAGGTTCCTCACCGCGGTGGATCCATGACAGGGTCATCTTCGCTGGAAGCTCGATTTCCTGGTGGTCCTCCGCGCCGTTGACCTCGAGAAAGACCTTGCCCAGGGAATTGCGCGGGAGCATTTCCAGTGCCGCGGAGATCGCCGGAATCGCTGATTCGTCCCCGAGGTAGAGGTGCTGTTCGGCGCTGGCGTCCGGACGGAAATTCCCCTTGGGGCGGGAAATCACCATGAGGTCCCCGGGCTTCGCCCCCGCAGCCCAGGCAGAGGCCACCCCGTTGATCTGGTGGATGAAGAAGTCGATGGATATTTCCCGGGCCACCGTGTCATGCCGACGGATCGTATATGAGCGGGAAACCGGAAGGTCCTCGCGGGCCAGCAGTGCGCGAAGCGAACGCATTTCATAGGGAGGCACAAGGCCCAGGGAGGGGTTGGCGAAGTGCAACTTGACGTGCTGGTCGGCTGCTCCGTTGGATTCGAAGTCCGCAAAGCCCTCGCCCCCGGCAATGATCCGCACCATGGAGCGGCTGAGCCATTCGGTGCCCAACACCTCAAGCACGACCTGGGAACCGGAGGTGCGGATGCGGGGCGACTGGTCGACGTCGAAGAGCAAACCGGGCAAGGCGGTTGGAGGGACAGTGCTTGACCTCGGGAGGGGTGCCGGCGCGGTGGGAACGGGCATGCGGGCCGCAGCCTTGCGCAGGGCCTTGGTGGCAGCGGCGTATGCAGCCCGGCCTCCGGCCTTCTCCGCATCCCTTAGTGTTGCCTCGCGCAGCGCTTTGGAGAGCTTGACTCCGCCATGCTTGGCCGCGCGTTTGAGTTTCTTCTTCGCGGCCTTCCGCCCGGCCCTGCGGCCCGATTCCACGGCAGCCTCGAACACCTCGGCGTGTTCGGTGGCAAGTGCCAAGGTCTTCTCGTCGGGATCACTGTATTGCCTGGCCTGTGACATCTCGACTCTCCTTTCGGGCGTGCGGGTTCTTGCGCCATGCCTCTTGTCCTTGAGTCTGGCCTGAGCGCGGCACAGTTACAAGCAAGGGCCCGGTTGGCACGGCCGGCGTGGCGGGCTCCGGCGGAAAACGGGGTGCACGACCGATGAAGATCCAGGGCCCCTGGCCCGGGGAACGGCTTTGCGCCCGGATACGAGAATGGTCCCGACCCGGGGCGACATGCACCGGGACGGGACCACCATGGGGGATGGATCAAACTCAGAGGGGTGATTCGTTCAGCTTCGCCAACAGGTCGGTGAACCGGCGGACCTCGTCGATGTCCCAGTCGGCAAGCCGGTCATGGAGCACGCGCCGTGCCCGGGAGACCGTCGCATCAAAGCGTCCGCGTGCCTGCTCGGTCATCGAGACCAGCATGGCCCGGCCATCGCTTGGATCGATGCTCCGCTCCACGAGCCCAAACTGTTCGAGCTGCTTGATCGTCCGGCTCATCAACGCCTTGTCCACCTCCATCTCCTCGGCCACGCAGCCCTGCTGCCGTGCGCCGTCGCGCCAGATGATCGCCAGCACCTTATACCCGATGGGCGAAAGCTGCGGGTCGATGGCCGCGGCCCGTGCCCGCAGGCTGTTGCGCGCGTTGACGAACATCGTCGCGAACTGACCTTCGACCTCGTCGATCAGCCCGCCAAGGGAAGCGTTTTCGGTTTGAGTCGCGGGGCGGAGAATGAATGGATCAGCCACGGTGCCCATGTCAGTGACGCGCCGAGGTGTTCTCGGTATCCAGACGCGGTGTCGCCGCGATGGCTGCCTCGCTGACTTCTGCGAGGTTCACCTCGACCGCCACGGATTCCACGGGCTCGGCTTGCGCAGTGGCGTTGGTCTGTTCGCGTTGGTGGCGGGTCTGGTTGCCCAGCTCAAGGTTCGGCAGGAATGCGACGGCCAGGATGGTCAGGATGCTCAACGGAGCCGCAACCATGAAGACGTATGCGACGGCGTCGCCGTAGGAGGACTCGATGATCGAGCGAACCGAATCCGGCAGTCCGTGCACCGCGGGGATGTTGCCCGAGGCAAGCGAGGCGGCCAAGTCCTTGCCTTGGTCTCCCAAGGCGGCGATTGCGGTGCGCAGTTCGCCGGCCTTGGAACCGAGGGTCTCCGCGACCTGGGTGGCCATCAACGCACCGAGGACCGAGACGCCCATGGTGCCGCCGAGTGAGCGGAAGAAGGCGATTCCCGATGAGGCAACCCCGATCTCGGCTGGTGTGACAGCGTTCTGCACGATCAGCACCAGGTTCTGCATGACCATGCCCAGACCGGCACCGAGGATGAACATGTAGGTGGAGACCAGCACGAAGTTGGTGTCGTAGTGGATGGTACCCAGTAGGTAGAGACCTGCGAGCTGAAGGACCGAACCGGTGACCATGATCATCTTCCACTTGCCGAAACGGGAGATCAAGGCGCCGCCGATGGTGGATAGGACCAGGAGGCCGGCCATCATCGGGATGGTCATGAGCCCGGATTCGGTGGCGTTGGCCCCGCGGGCCAGCTGCATGTACTGGGCCAGGAACACCGAGGTGCCGAACATCGATACGCCCACGGAGATCGAGGCGATGACCGAAAGGGTGAAGGTGCGGTTCTTGAACATCGACAGCGGGATGATCGGCTCGGAGACCTTGAACTCCACGATCACGAAGGTCGCAAGGATCGCCAGTGCGCCTCCGGCCATCCAGGCGGTGGTTGCCGAGGCCCACTCGAACTGGTTCCCAGCAAGCGAGACCCAGATCAGCAGCAGCGAGACACCGGCGGAAAGCAGCACGATGCCGGCATAGTCGATGGAGACCTTGCGCTTGCTCTGGGCCGGCAGGTGCAGGGTCTTCTGGATCAGGAAGATGGCCAGGGCGGCGAAGGGCAGGGCAATGAAGAAGTTCCAGCGCCAGTTGATGGTGTCGGTGATGAACCCGCCGATCAGTGGTCCGCCGACGGTGCCCAGGGCCATGACGGCGCCAAAGAGCCCCATGTACTTGCCGCGCTCACGCGGGGAAATGATGTCTGCCATGACGATCTGGGTCAGCGAGGTCAGGCCGCCGGCGCCGAGGCCCTGGAAGACGCGCATGGTGATGAGCATCGTGGTGTCCTGCGAGAACCCGGCGATCGCCGAGGCAATGACGAAGATCAGCAACGAGAGCTGCAACAGCAGCTTGCGGTTGGAGATGTCGGCTAGCTTGCCCCAGATGGGTGTGGAAACGGTGGTGGCCAGCAAGGTGGCGGTGACAACCCAGGTGTAGGAGGACTGGCTGCCGTCGAGGTCGGAGATGATGACCGGTAGTGAGGTGGACACGACGGTGCCGGCGAGGATCGAGACGAACATTCCCATGAGCAGGCCGGTCAGTGATTGCATCACCTGCCGGTGGGTCATTCCCGACTCGGAGAGCTCGGGTTTCACCTTCGTGGTGGCGGATTTCTGGGACAAAAGCTGAACTCCAAAACAGAATATAAGTGGTTGATTGATATCAACTATATGGAATTGGTTGTCTTTACGCAACTATCTGTCGTGTGATCCTTAGCAACTTTTCCCGTGCCGTGGGTGCATCGCGACCCCAGCGCCCCCCGCGACCCCTGCCCTGGGGCGCCGCGACGGGGGATCGGGGTGCAGGGGACGCCGGTTCGATTGTTTGGCCGGGCGCTCTGGTTTGACACCGTTTCGCCCGCGGTGGGAGCATCGAAACGTGAACCTGTCAGACAGCCGAATAACCGGGTCGTTGCCGATCGTGAGAATGAGCGCCGCGGAGGCGGTCTTTACCTCCCTGCGCAAGGCAATCGAGTCCGGGGAACCATCCGTGGGCAGCAAACTCGGTTCCGAAGCGGTGCTTTCGGCCCAATATGCCGTCAGCCGTTCGGTCATACGCGAGGCACTGCGCTCCTGCGCGGCGCTCGGGCTCACGCAAACCCAGACCGGCAAGGGCACCTTCGTGATCTCCGCCCGCCCCAGCAGCGACCTGGTCCTTGGCTCGTTTTCGGCCCGCAGCCTGATGGAGGCACGCCCGCACATCGAGGTCCCCGCTGCCCAGTTCGCTGCAACCCGCGCCAGCGCCTCGCAGCGCAAGGAACTGAACGGCATCGTCGAGGAAATGGAAACCGAGAACGACCACGAAGCTTGGGTCAGGCTTGATGCGGCATTCCACGCCACGATTGCCCGCTCCAGTGGCAACGAGGTTTTTGAGCAGGTGGTTAACGACATTCGCGGAGCCATGGTCAACCAGTCCGAGACCATCAACCTGATCACCGGCCGGCAAAACCCCTCACACCAGGAGCACCGCGCGATCCTTGCGGCCATTGAAGCCGGCGACGGCGCCGCGGCGGGCCGCGCCATGGCCAAGCACCTTGAAGCCGTCGACGAAGCACTGACCCTGATCCTTGGAGCCGAAAAAGCATGAAACCGGAGAACTTCCCCGCCCATTCACCGCTCGCTGTGCAAACCCGCGGGGAAATGGTCGAAAGCGTCCACTTCGGTTCCCTCGTGGCTCTGGGCACGAACGGCGAAACCGTCCTTGGCCGCGGGGAGCCCGAAGCCCTCATATATCCGCGGTCGGCACTGAAGCCACTCTTCGCCGTGGCACTGGTGCGTGCCGGGCTCGATCTGCCGGCCGATCAACTCGCCCTGGCATCCGCCAGCCACTCCGGGGCCCGTGCACACCAGGACCTGGCCGCCAAGATCCTCGCCGAGTCGGGCCTTGAACCTTCGGCGCTGCGCAATTCGACTGATCTGCCCTACGGGCCCAACGAACGTGAGGCATGGATCCGGGAGGGCAAAAAACCGTCCCGGCTGGCCCAAAACTGCTCGGGAAAGCATGCGGCCATGCTTGCCGCGTGCGTGCTCAACGACTGGCCGCTGGAAACCTATCTTCAACACGAGCACCCGTTGCCCACGCTGATCCGCGAGGTCGTCACCGAGCTGACCGGCGAGCCGATCACCACCACCAGCACCGACGGATGCGGCACGGAGGTCTTTGCGCTCTCCCTTCCCGGCATGGCCAGGTCCTTCCAGGTGATGGTCACCGCCCCGGCAGGCAGTCCCGAACACCGGGTCGCCGCTGCCATGCGTGCCTATCCTGAACTGGTCGCCGGTTCCGGGCGAGATGTCACCGGCCTCATGCGTGCGGTGCCCGGGCTGCTGGCCAAGGACGGTTTCGAGGGGATCCAGGTCATTGCGCTGTCCGATGGATCCGCCGTAGCACTCAAGGTTTCCGATGGCGGGGACAGGGCGCGCATGCCCTCCGCCGTCCCCGCATTACTGGCACTGGGTGTGGATGCAAGGAGCTTGCAGGAATTCAACAATCTCCCGGTTCTTGGCGGTGGCCATCCGGTGGGCACCCTCTCCGGGATCCCGTTGGGATAAAACCACTCACCGTTCATACCCAACCAGCGCCGATGCCGCACTTGGCCGCGCCCGACAAACCCGCTTGAAGCACACATTCCCCGAGGAGAAACATGTCCGAATCCATCGCCACCTTGCTGGCCCCGGCACCATCATTGGTACGCAGCGAACACGACCTGATTGGCGATCGTGATATTCCCGTTGACGCATATTGGGGCGTACACACCCTGCGGGCGGTGGAGAACTTCCCGATCACCGGGCAGCTGCTGTCCTCGAACACGCACCTGGTCGTGGCGTTGGCGATGGTCAAGCAGGCAGCGGCCCGCGCCAACCGCGAACTTGGCTTGCTTGATGCCCCCCGCGCCTCTGCCATCAGCGCCGCCTGCCAGGAGATCATCGGCGGCCGGCTCCATGACCAGTTCATCGTCGATGTGATCCAAGGCGGGGCTGGAACCTCCTCGAACATGAACGCCAACGAGGTCATCGCCAACCGGGCGCTGGAGCTCATGGGCCACGCCAAGGGCGAGTATCAGTTCCTGCACCCCAACGACCACGTGAACCTGAGCCAATCGACCAACGACGTGTACCCCACGGCGGTCCGTGTCGCCACAATCTTCGCAGCCACCTCGCTGGTTGGTACGATGGAGCACCTTGGAAGGGCTTTTGCGGCCAAGGCCGTGGAGTTCCGCACCGTGGTCAAGATGGGCCGTACGCAGCTGCAGGACGCCGTGCCGATGACCCTGGGCCAGGAATTCAACTCCTACGCCGTCACACTGGGCGAAGATCGTGCCCGGCTGGCCGAGTCCTCCCTGCTCATCCACGAAATCAACCTCGGCGCGACGGCCATCGGCACGGGCCTCAACGCCCCCGTCGGGTACGCCTCGCTGGCCTGCAGCCATTTGGCGCACATCTCCGGTCTGCCGCTGGTAACCGCCTTCGACCTGATCGAGGCCACCTCGGACGTCGGTGCCTTCGTGCACCTCTCCGGCGTGCTCAAGCGCGTGGCCGTCAAGCTCTCAAAGATCTGCAACGACCTGCGACTGCTTTCCTCCGGCCCGCGTGCCGGCTTGGGCGAGATCAACCTTCCAGCGGTGCAGTCGGGGTCCTCGATCATGCCCGGCAAGGTCAATCCGGTGATCCCCGAGGTCGTGAACCAGGTTGCCTACGAGGTCATCGGCAACGACGTCACCGTCACGATGGCCGCCGAGAGCGGGCAGCTCCAACTCAACGCCTTCGAACCGATCATCGCGCATAGCCTCACCAAGTCAATGCGCCACCTCCAGGCGGCCTGCATCACGCTTGCCGACAAGTGCGTCATCGGGATCACCGCCCACGAGGACAAGCTGCGCCGCCAGGTGGAGGACTCCATCGGGCTGGTCACCGCGCTGACACTGCAGCTGGGCTATGCCGCATCGACGCAAATAGCCATGGAAGCGCTCACCACCGGGCGCGGGGTGGCGGAACTGGTCCTCGAACACGGGCTGCTGAGCTCGGAACAGCTCAACGAGTTGTTGCGTCCCGAGCGCCTGGCCAACCTTAGCGAGTAGCCCCCCCATGCACCGGACCCGGGCGGCGCCATTCGCGCGCCGCCCGGGTCCCCGGCTGCTGCGGTTGACCGGCCCCGTGCCGGGTATGCCGAACACCCCTTCATGGTCGGCGAACCCCCGCTAGCCGCACGATGTCCCACCCCATCGGGCAGCCGGCTGCCCGATGGGGTGGTGTGGCCGCCACCCGGTCCGGCTGCGGGCCCCCGGGCGGTGCAAGGAGGCAGTCGGATCCCACCGTTGCTTTCGTCGCTGGCTCTGCTAATCTCGCAGCATGAGGTACCAACGGTGCGCCGAATACATCCCCCTCACCCATTTCAATACCGACAACCACGGGCGTGCGCCCGTGGCCATGCGGCCTCGTGGATGCCCGTCGTGAGCACCATGGCGGGCGTTGGGTGGGAAGCCACCGTGCGGGCGACGGAACGCGGCGAAGCCGCAAACCTGGGAGACTGGCGTTATACGGTCCAGCTGGAGCGCGAGGAAGACCGCAAGATGCTGTTGAACAACGTCGTGGGGCTGGTCATCGGGCTGATCGTGGCCACCGCCAGCATCGCTTTTCTGCTCAGGGCACGCCCCGAAGTGCTGGGAATCGTATTTGGCGGAGTGGCGCTAAGTGCGTTGGGGCTGGGGTTCCTGGGCGTCTGCGTCTACCGGCTGCTGTTCGCGCGCCGCCAGGGTTTCAGCGGGATCCTGCTCGGCCATGTCTTCGCCGGGGGTCTGGTCCTTGAGCGCACCAGCGGGGACTGCCATGTGGTTCCGCGTGCCCCGGGAGCCTTGCGCTATGTTTCATGGGACGATGCGGCCGATGAAAGGACGCGGGAGCAGCTTTGGATCACGCTTCCCGATAGGAGGGTGCGGGCAATCGAAACGTGGAATTCCGCGGAATGCCGGGAGTTGGCTCATTTGGCCGCACATTTCGGTTTGCCCGCGGAACCGGAGCCGATTGCTCCGGTCCACTCTGCGGACATCCCTGAACTGCTTTAGCTAGGCGCCGAGCTGCTCGCGCAACCGGGACACGTGGCCATCGGCTGCAACGTTGTATTCGGCGTGGGTGACGCGCCCTTCGCCGTCAACCACGACCGTGCTGCGCAGCGTGCCATTGAATTTCTTGCCGTTGAATTCCTTCTCGCCGAACGAGCCGTAGGCGGTGGCCACGGCGAAGTCGGGATCCGAGAGCAGCGGGAAGTTCAGCGACTCGGCTTCGGTGAAGGAAACCAGCGCTTCGCCCTCGTCGGGGGAGATGCCCACGACCTCGTAGCCGGCGGAGCGCAGCGAGTTCAGGTTGTCGCGGAAGTCGCACGCCTCGGTGGTGCATCCAGGCGTTGCCGCCTTGGGGTAGAAATACACCACGACGTTCTTGCCGGCGTAGTCGCTCAACGAAACCTGTTGTCCCCGGGCATCGGCCAAGGTGAATTGCGGTGCTTGCTCGCCAACGGCCAGCGGTGTTGAAAGGTCAGACATAAGAGACTCCATTCTTTTCCACATAATGATAATTCTTTTTCATCTTATGGGTTGTGAGGTGGATCAACAAGAGGGTGAAGGCGGCCGAAAGCCCCGAATGCGCCACCCGCCTGCCTTCGCCGGCCCGTTCCCTGCCGTGGGGGGGCAGGTGCCTACGAAAGACAAATGCAAGCCTGACCGGTCGTCAAACCGCGGGTGAACGCGTGTAGGGTTTCGAATGCCCGGTAGGCAAGTGCGCGGTTGCCGGCCACAAGGACCAACACACCATCGCCGGCCCCGGGACACAATGCCCCTCCCCATGAGGATAGAGAAGATGCTCGTAAAGCTCATATTGCGACATGCCAAGCCCTACAAGTGGTGGATCGCCGCCGTGCTCTTCTTCCAGCTTGCCACCACGATCGCCACGCTGTTCCTGCCCAGCCTCAACGCGCGAATCATTGACACCGGCGTGGTGAAGGGGGACACCGACTACATCTGGCGCACCGGCGGGGTCATGCTCATCGTCGCCTTCATCCAGGTACTCACCGCGATTGCCGCCGTCTACTTCGGGGCCAAGACGGCCATGGCCATTGGCCGGGACCTGCGCCATGCCGTCTTTGACTCGGTCACCGGATTCTCCGCGCAGGACGTGAACAAGTTCGGTGCCGCGACGCTGATCACCCGTGGCACCAACGACGTGCAGCAGGTGCAGATGCTGGTGCTGATGAGCCTGAACTTCATGGTCTCCGCCCCCATTATGTGCATCGGCGGCATCATCATGGCGTTGCGCGAAGACGTCGGGCTGTCCTGGCTCCTATGGGTCTCCGTTCCCGTGCTGCTGGTGGTGGTTGGCGTGCTGGTCATCATGCTGATGCCGCTCTTCCGCAAGATGCAGGAGCGCATCGACGCGATCAACGGGGTGCTGCGCGAGCAGATCACCGGCATCCGCGTGGTGCGTGCCTTCGTGCGCGAACCCCACGAAACCCAGCGTTTCGAGGATGTCAACGCCAAGCTCACCCGGGTGGGCGTGAAGGTCGGGAACCTGTTCGTGCTGATGTTCCCGCTGATCGGCATGATCCTGCACCTTGCCACCGCCTCCGTCCTGTGGTTCGGTGGACAGCGCGTGGAAACCGGGGCCATGCAGGTCGGCTCGCTGACCGCCTTTCTGCAGTACCTGCTGCAGATCCTCATGGCCGTGATGATGGGTACCTTCATGGCGATGATGATTCCGCGTGCGATCGTCTGCGCCGAGCGCATCGACGAGATCACCACCATGTCACCCACCCTCACCGACCGGCACGAGCGCGTGGCCGAGATGACAGCGCCCGGGACCGTCGAGTTCCGCAACGTGAGCTTCGGCTACCCCGGGGCAGAGTCCCCGGTGCTCAACGACGTCTCCTTCACGGCCCATCGGGGCCAACTGACCGCGATCATCGGGTCCACCGGTTCGGGAAAATCCACCCTGCTGAACCTGATTCCGCGGCTCTATGACGCCACCGAGGGCCAGGTGCTGGTCGGTGGCGCCCCGGTCACCGAACTGACTCGCGCGCAGCTTTCCGGCGCGGTGGGAACTGTCCCGCAGCGCCCCTACCTGTTCTCCGGAACCATCGCGACCAACCTGCGCTTCGGCGCAGATGCGGCGACCGAGGCGGAACTCTGGGACGCGCTGCGTACCGCGCAGGCCGAATCCTTCGTCGCCTCTCGGCAGGGGGCACTGGACTCAAACATCTCCCAGGGCGGCACCAACGTCTCGGGCGGGCAACGCCAACGCCTGTGCATCGCACGGGCGCTTGCCGCACGTCCGCAGATCTACCTCTTCGACGATTCCTTCTCCGCACTGGACGTAGCCACCGATGCTCGTCTGCGCGCCGCATTGAAGGAGTCGACAAGGGACGCCGCGGTGATCATCGTCGCCCAACGCGTCTCAACGATCACCGGGGCCGACCAGATCCTGGTCCTTGACCACGGGGAGATCGTGGATCGCGGAACGCACGATGAACTCCTGGAATCCTCTCGGACCTACCAGGAAATCGTGACGTCCCAGCTGGCAGTGGAGGAGGTGGCCTAGATGGCGAACCGTAGAAACGACGGCGCGACAACGGCCGTGGATGAGATCGAGGAAATCGACGGGTTCGACACCGCCGGGGCCTCCGATGCGTTCGGCGACGCCGTTCCGGTGCGCAAGGCGAAGGCCTTCTGGCCATCGGCCAAGCGACTGGTGGGCCTGCTGGCCCCCGAAAAGCTTGGCATGTCCATCGTCCTGCTCTTCGTCGGCGCCGGCGTGGTGCTGGCCGTCATCGCCCCGAAGATTCTTGGCAAGGCAATGGACGTGATCTTCTCCGGTGCCATCGGGTCCCAGATGCAACCGGGCGTGCCGGTGGAGAAAGTCATCGAGGACTTGCGTGCCTCGGGCCGGAACGACACCGCCGAGATGTTCTCCAGGATGGATCTCATCCCGGGCGCCGGCATCGATTTCGAGCTGTTGAGCCGTTACATCCTGATCGTGCTGGCCATGTACTTCGTTTCCTCGGTGTTCATGTGGATCCAGGGCTGGCTGTTGAACCGTCTGGTGATGCGGGTCATCTACCGGCTGCGCCGCGACGTGGAGGACAAACTGAACAAGCTGCCGCTGAACTACTTCGACACCAGACAGCGAGGGGATCTGCTCAGCCGCGTCACCAACGACGTGGACAATATCCAAAATGCCTTGCAGCAGGCGATCAGCCAGCTGCTCCAGGCCCTGCTCACCGTGGTGGGCATAGTGGTCATGATGTTCATCGTCTCGTGGCAGATGGCGCTGATCGCGTTGATCGCCCTGCCGCTTTCCGCCGTGGCCGCCGGGGTCATCGGCTCCCGCGCCCAGGGACTGTTCACCGCGCAGTGGAAGAACACCGGTGCGCTGAACGGCCAGGTCGAGGAGTCCTTCTCCGGGCACGAGCTGATGAAGGTCTTTGGCCGCGAAGAAGACATGCTGACGCGTTTCCGGGCGAAGAACGAGGAACTCTACAAGGCATCCTTCGGCGCCCAGTTCCTCTCCGGGACGATCTTCCCGGTGATGAACTTCGTTTCCTACCTGGCCTACGTCGGAATCGCGGTTCTCGGTGGCCTGCGCGTCGCCTCCGGGGCGATGTCCTTGGGCGATGCCACCGCTTTCATCCAGTATTCGCGCGAATTCACCGCGCCGTTGGGGCAGATGGCCGGGATGGCCAACATGCTCCAGTCCGGGGTGGCGTCCGCCGAGCGGACCTTCGAGCTGCTGGACGCGCAGGAACAGGACGAAGATGACGTGGGCACATCGCTTCCGGCATGCACCGACGGGCACGTCGAGTTCCAGGACGTCACCTTCTCCTACTCGGATGACAAGGCACTGATCACGGATCTTTCCTTCGAGGCGCACCCGGGACACACCGTTGCCATCGTCGGACCCACCGGGGCGGGGAAGACCACGCTGGTGAACCTGGTGATGCGCTTCTACGAGCTGGATTCCGGGCGGATCCTGCTCGACGGGGTCGATGTCACCACCATTTCCAGGGCGGACCTGCGTTCCAAGGTCGGCATGGTGCTCCAGGACGCCTGGCTCTTTGGCGGAACTATCGCCGAGAATATCCGCTACGGGCGCCTCGATGCGACCGAGGAGGACGTGCTCGACGCAGCCAAGGCCACCTTCGTGGACCGGTTCGTCCGTGCGTTGCCCGCCGGGTACGAGACGGTCATCGACGAGGAAGGCACGAACATCTCCGCCGGGGAGAAGCAGCTGGTCACCATCGCGCGTGCGTTCATCGCCAACCCGTCGCTGCTGATCCTTGATGAGGCCACCTCCTCGGTGGACACCCGCACCGAGTTGCTCGTGCAACAGGCGATGGCCGCATTGCGCAGCGACCGGACCAGCTTCGTGATCGCCCACCGGCTCTCCACGATCCGCGACGCGGACACCATCTTGGTGATGGAAGAGGGAAGGATCGTGGAACAAGGCAGCCACGAGGTGCTGCTGGCGGCCCGTGGGGCATACTATCGGCTCTACACCTCGCAGTTCTCCGGCCCTGCCGAGGACATCGATGCCGAACCCGCCACCGGTGGAACCCCGACACCAGGTCAGGGCGCGGGAGGGTAGCGGGGGAAGGGGCCGGGGTGCCCCCGGGTTTTCCGCACCGGCATCCACATATTGCACGCGATTGCCATGCTGATGTGATCATCCTCCACCTGCGCCCCGGTGCGATCAACGGCGGATTCATCGGCGCGGGCATGTTCCTCGTGATTTTCGGGTACCTGATCACCGCGCAGCTGCTGGGGGATAGGCCAGCCACCGGAACCATCAAGCCGGCCGCCTTCCGGTTCCGGCGCATCCGCCGCTTCCGCGCCGGCCTTCACCGTGCTGCTGGCACGCGCGGAACAGGCGTGCGCCTTCCATTGCAGCCACCGGGTGCAAGACGATGTCCGGGAACATCGCCGCCGCCGGGTTCCACCTGGACACCGGTTCACTCTTCACCGGCGCCGGGACCTTCGAACATCTTGGTGCCCGCCCGTTACCTCAGACTTCGCCTCCTTTTCCTCGGCGGTGCCCTAGGCAGGCGTGCAGACCGATGTTCCCGCGACACGGGCCACGGCACCGCGTCAAGACCATGCGCGGGTGAGGAACCCAACGCCGGTGGAGAGCTACCGGCCAGGGCGCGGCAACATAGGATGTGACCCATGCCTGCACCCGTGAAATCCCCCCGACTGCCCGCCTTCAAGGACCCCGCGATCACCGGGTCCGGGGACCTGACCGGACTGGATGCTGACGGGCGCGCCGAGGGCCTGCTGTTCGAATCCGATGATGCCGACGGGGTCGATCTGGAGGACGCGGTCTTCACCGAATGCATTTTCCGCTCCGTGTCCCTGCAGGGGGCGCCGATGGCGCGGGTGACGTTCGGGAATTGCAAGATCGAGCAAGTCAACGCGCCGGTGCTTGAGGCCCCGGACTCCGGTTGGTGGAACACCTCGGTGGTGGGCGGGCGAATCGGATCCGCCGAGCTCTTCGGCTCCACCTTCCGCTCGGTGAAGTTCGAACGCGCCAAGCTCGGCTACCTCAACCTGCGCCGCGCAAAGATCAAGGACGTGGAGTTCCGCGATGTGCATATCGAGGAACTCGACGTCGGAGGGGCAAACCTGGAACGGGTCAGCTTCATCGACTGCACCATCGACACCCTGGCAATCAACGGCGCCAAGCTCAAGGACGTCGACCTGCGCGGGGCACGCCTGCGCGCGTTCTCGGGCATCTCCGCACTCAAGGGTGCAACGGTGAGCTACGAGCAGCTCATGGACCTGGCCCCGATCATGGCCAATGAGCTGGGCTTGCGCGTCGAGTAGCGCCGCCCGGGCGCACCGGCCCGGGGGATAAGGTGGAAACCATGCACCAACAGCCCGGACCGTACCCCTATGCCCCGTTTCCCAAAAGACGGCAGCCCGTCTTTGACACCGGCCCGGCCAGGGCCGGGGACTGGGTGGTGCTCGGGATCTATGTGGTGCTCTTCGTCTTTGGGGCCGCCGGGCTGCTGGTCATGGTCCCCGGGTTCATCGAGGCCTTCAGGGACATCGAATCCGCGCAGTTCGGCGTGAACCTGATCATCTACGTGGTGGTGTTCACCGGTGCGATGATCATGGGCTTCGAGGCCCTGCGTAGCTCGTTCGCCACCTTCAAATACCACCCGTGGGCCAAGGCCTTGATGGTCCCGGGCGCATGGCTGGGGACACTGATCGTCAGCGCGATCGTGCTGACCTCCATGGGCAACCCCGTCAAGAGCGAAAACCAGCTGGCCATCGAGGGCATGACCACCTCGGTGCCCTTCCCCATGATGTTCGTCGTCGCGGTGCTCATGGGCCCGCTTGTCGAGGAGTACATCTTCCGCCACCTGCTCATCGGCAAGCTCAGCGCCAAGCTCAATATCTGGGTCTGCGTGGTGATATCGGTGGTGCTGTTCACTTCGCTGCACTTCATCGGGGCAGGGTCATTCGACCTGACCTCGGCGATCCCCTACACGACACTCGGGGTGATGATGTCGGTGGCATACGTGCTCACCGGCAAGTCGCTGGCCTACTCCTACACCCTTCACGTCTTCAACAACGCGGTGGCGCTGTCCCTGGCCTACACGCTGCTGCCGCTGATCTCGCAGTAACGACCATGGACAACGATCCGGGCCGCCCGGCACCCTGGGAAGGCCATATCCACGGTAGCCCCGGCTACCGCCGGATGATCCTGGCGCTCTTTGCCGCCGGGGTCGCGACGTTCTCCCAGCTGTACTCGGTACAAGGCGTGCTGCCGGAGCTCTCCCGCAGCCTCTCGATCAACGAGGCCGATGCGGCGTTGGCCGTCTCCGCAGCGACCCTTGGACTGGCCGCCTCGGTGCTCTTCTGGTCATTGCTGGCGGACCGCATGGGCCGGCTGCGGACCATGCGGATCGCGGTGATCGCCGCCGTGGTGCTGGGCCTGGCAGTTCCGTTCTCCCCGGACTTCGAGACCTTGCTTGGGCTGCGTTTCATCGAGGGTATGGCGCTGGGCGGTATCCCCGCCGTCGCCCTGGCCTATCTCTCCGAGGAGGTCTCCGCCCTGCATTCGGCGGTTGCCGCCGGTACCTACATCTCCGGGACAACGCTTGGCGGCCTGGCCGGGCGCTTGGTGGCAGGCCCGTTGAGCGAGTTCTTCTCCTGGCGCGTGGGCACCCTGGTGGTCTCGCTGATGGCGGCCGCCGCCGCCGCGGTGTTCATTGCCGTGGCACCGGCGCCACGCGGCTTCACACCGGTGCCCTGGCGCAGCCCCAACCGGATACCCCTGTGGGAAAAGCTGTGGATGAATCTGGCCAAGGGGCAGCTGCTGGTGCTCTATGCACAGGGTTTCTTGCTGATGGGCGGGTTCGTGGCCGTCTACAACTACCTCGGATTCAGGCTCGAGGCACCGCCGTTCATGATTCCCGCGTCCCTGGCCTCGCTGGTCTTCATCGCGTACCTCTCAGGCACATGGTCCTCACGCAAATCCGGGTCGATGGTCGGCCGCTTCGGCCGCCTGCCGGTGCTGCTGTGTTCCATCGGATTGATGGGTTCCGGGCTCGCGGTGACCCTTGCCGACTCCCTGGCCGCGATCATCGCCGGGCTGCTGGTATTCACTGCGGGGTTCTTTGCCGCCCATTCGGTGGCCAGCGGGTGGATCCCGATGCTCGGCGTCGGGGGCCGGGCGCAGGCCGCGAGCCTGTACAACCTGGCCTATTACTCGGGGTCCTCGGTTTTTGGCTGGACCATCGGTCTGACGTTCAATGCGGGGAACTGGCCGGGGTTGGTGCTTTCCGTGGCTTCCCTGCTGGTGATTGCAGCACTGCTGGCGCTGGCAGGATTGCGCCAGCGCCGGTAGATCGGGATTCGGCTCCCATTCAGAGCAGGTCCATCAATTGCTTCTTGTATGCCTCGAAGGCCGAGACGCCTAGGGCGGTGATCCCGACGTAGGTCGCCGGGGAGCGACCCTCGATGAGCTTTTGTTGCCGGATGTAACCGGCATCCTCGAGCTTGCGAAGGTGCGTGGAAAGGTTTCCCGCCGTCATCGACAGGATCGTTCGCAGCCTGGGAAAGGCCACCGAGTCCTTCGCGCCCAAGGTGTTCAGCGCCGACATGACCCGCAACCTGGCATCGGCATGGATCAGTGGATCGAGTTCAGCCATGGCTAGAGCACCGCCGGCGCTAAGGCGCGGCGGCCGCGAACCAGGACGAGCACGCCAGCTGCGGTGAAGAGCACCGGACCGCCGATGGCGAAGATCGCGATGAAGGCCGATGCCCCGGCGATGAGCCCGGCAATATTCAGCACGGCGAAGCAGACCCCGAGGGTGAACATGGCCCGGTCCTGGAAGAGGGCGGCGCCGACCATGTACATCAGGGAGACAACGAGAATGGCTACCGCGTTGATAAGCCAGCCGGTGGTGATCTGCGCGCCGGCCGGCAGCAGGTTGGCAAGGGCGATGCTGAAGAATGAAACGGTGGCGAATCCGCCCATCCAGCTCAGCCCGTAGGCCATGGATGCGAACTTGGAGTCCCCGCGGATCTCGGATCCGGAGCGGATGCCGATGACTGCGGTGTAGGCGATGGCGGCCAGCAGGATGATGCCGCCGATGACCAATGCCGTGCCGTATGCCAGGGGGAGCCAGCCGTATCCCGCGCCGTGCAGCAGTCCGTATCCCAGAAGGTATGCGGCCGCCCAGACGAAGTAGATGGCCACCACGTTGGGCTCGATGGAGGCGCGTGTGGTTGCCGCGGTGCGGTTGATGGCGTCCAGGGCCGCTCGCGGGTCAAGTGGCGTTCCTGGTGTGCTTGCCGGGTTCGTGTCCATGGCGGTTCTCGTCCTTCGGGTAGTGGCGTCTGGTGCTGTACCAGATAAACGACGTCGTACAAACAAGTTTGTAACGCAAACCTGTTTGTGTCAAGAGAGTGGACGAAGTTTTCAGGCCGTGCCCCCCGGTAGTCTGGTGGGGTGAAAGAAGCAGCAAGGAACCAGGTAGCGGCCCCCGGGCTTTCGGGCGGGCTGGGCCGAAGCATCCTGGCCCTTGCCGTCCCCGCCCTTGGCGCACTCATTGCCGAGCCGTTGTTCCTGCTGGCCGACTCTGCGATCATCGGGCACCTGGGCATCAACGAGCTGGCCGGTGCCGGGCTGGGAACCACCGTCCTGCAGACCGTCGTCGGGCTGATGGTGTTTCTGGCATATTCCACAACCCCGACCGTCGCCCGGGCCATCGGTGCCGGCAACACGGCCAGGGCCATGGCGGCCGGGCGCGACGGGATCTGGCTCGCCGTGGGACTGGGCCTGGTCCTGGCCGTTGTCGGGTTCTTCGGTGCACCGATGCTGGCCGGTGCCATGGGGGCGCAGGGACAGGTGCTCGGGTTCGCAGTGGACTACATCAAGTATTCAACCTTCGGGATACCCGCCATGTTACTGGTCCTCGCCGCGACAGGTGTGCTGCGCGGGATGCAGGACACCAAGACCCCGCTGTATGTGGCCGGCTACGGTTTCGCCGCCAACATCGTACTGAACTTCATTCTTGTCTACCCGCTGGGGATGTCCGTGGCCGGTGCGGCGCTGGGCACCTCGATTGCCCAGTGGGGAATGGCTCTCATCTACCTGTGGATGCTCGTCCCGCGGATCCGCAAGGCCGGCCAACCACTGGCACCGGATGTCCGAGGGGTCCTGGGAACGGGCCGCGTCGGATCCTGGCTGATGCTGCGCACGCTCTCCTTGCGCCTGGCCCTGCTGGCCACCGTATGGGTTGCCACCGGTGCCGGCGCGCTGACCCTGGCGGCGCACCAACTGGTCTTCACCATCTTCACCTTCATGGCGTTCGCCCTGGACGCCCTGGCCATCGCCGCCCAGGCGCTGATCGGCAAGGAACTCGGTGCGGGGAACGCACCTCGGACAAACCTGCTGACCAAGACGATGTGCCGCTGGGGCGTGTACTTCGGATTGGTGACCGGTGCGGTCCTTGCCGTCATCGCACCTTTCATCGGCGCACTTTTCAGCACGGACGACGCGGTGCGCCAAGCCACCATGGTCGGTGTGTGGGTCCTGGCCGCCGCACAGCCCGTGTGCGGATTGGTGTTCGTGCTTGACGGGGTGCTCATCGGTGCCGGGGATGCGCGCTACCTGGCGATCGCGGGCATGATCAACCTGCTGGCCTACCTGCCCATGCTCTATGCAGTCACGCTTTTCCAGCACACCGGTAGCTCGGCGATCCTGTGGATCTGGGTGGCCTTTGGCCTGGGATTCATGCTTGCCCGAGCCGTGACGCTCTCCTGGCGAGTACGCAACGACAGGTGGATGCGTTTGGGGGCGTGAACCCGGCGGGGCCCAGGCGCACCACGCGCCGGCTCCACCAAGCGGTGCTCGCCGGACGCCAGGATCCATCCCCGCACCACACAGGTACGCCAACCGCAGAAAGCAGGAACCCCGCCATGAAGCGTCGATTGCCACAGATTTCCGAACTGCGCCCCCTGATGAAGTTTGAGACCCCCACTTTGGACCGCCGTGCCGCCCGCCTGGCCAAGGCGGCCGATGTGTGGGATCTTCGGGCCATCGCCAAGCGGCGAACCCCCACCGCGGCCTTCGACTACGTGGACGGTGCAGCCTTGCGGGAGCTGACGCACAGCCGCACCCGTGAGGTGTTTGACTCCATCGAGTTCATCCCGAGCATCTTGCAGGGCACCGCGGAGGCGGATCTGTCCACGATGGTTGCCGGGAAACGCTCCGCACTGCCATTCGGCATCGCGCCAACGGGGTTCACCCGCTTCATGCATGCCGAGGGGGAGACCGGTGCGGTGCGCGCCGCAACCCGGGCAGGCATCCCTTTTTCTCTCTCGACAATGGGCACCCATTCCCTGGAGGAAGTGGCGCAAGCCGCCCCGGACTCCCGGCGCTGGTTCCAGCTCTACCTCTGGAAGGACCGTGAGAAATCACGGCAGCTGCTTCAGCGCGCCCGAGCCGCCGGCTACGACACATTGCTTGTCACCGTCGACACCCCGGTGGCGGGCCAACGGCTTCGCGATGCGCGTAACGGCATGGTCATTCCGCCTAAGCTGAACCTCAAGACCGTGCTCGATGCCTCATACCGCCCCGAATGGTGGTTTAACTTCCTGACCACCGATTCGTTGAAGTTCGCCTCGCTGTCGAACTCCAGCAGCGACCTGCCCACGCTGATCAACTCGATGTTCGACCCGACGCTCTCCTTCGCCGACCTGGAGTGGATACGCTCAATCTGGGATGGCAAGCTCTTCGTCAAGGGGGTGCTCACAGCCAGTGACGCGCGCAAGTCGCTGGAGGCGGGGGCCGACGGGCTCATCGTCTCGAACCACGGCGGCCGCCAGCTGGACCGGGCGCCGGTGTCCCTCGAGGCACTGGCGGAGGTTCGCACGGAAGTCGGCCCGGAAGTCGAGGTCATCCTGGACTCGGGGATCATGTCCGGGGCGGACATCGTTGCTTCGCTGTGCGCCGGTGCCGACTTCGTGCTCATCGGCCGCGCATACCTCTATGGCCTGATGGCCGGAGGGGAGAAAGGAGTGGACCGGGTCATTGAACTGCTCGCCGAGGAGGTCCGCGTCACCATGGCACTGATGGGTGCGGCAAACATCGCCGAGCTCGGCCCGGAGCTGATTCGTCGCCGGTCCCGGTCCCAATAATGCCCAGAGCGTGGCGGCCGGTAGACTTGTGGGCGTGCCTGCAGTAAAAATACCCGCAACCATTGCCGCCGAAGTCGCAACCCCCGTGATGGGGCGCGCCGCGACTGCCGCCGGTTTCGCGCTTCTGTCCATCTTCTGGCCTGGTGCCACCAACCAGGTACTGGCCTATTCGTTGGCCGCCTTCATGGTCATCAGCGCCAAGTTCCTTTGGGACTACGCCAGCGCCCCCAGCGCGCCGAAGCGGGTGCGTGGGCTCTACGCGGTAGCCGCCGTGGGAATGATCCTCGCCGGGCTGGTGATGGCGTTCCGCCCCGAGACAGTGGTCATCGGTATTGCCGCGGCCGCGGCCTGGATCATCGCCGGAGTACTTGAAATCGTGGTCTACATCCGTCATCGCGCCGGCTTCGTCCCGTTCAAGGACCAACTCGTCACCGGATTCGTTTCCCTGGGTGCCGGTGCGGCCCTGCTGCTGGGACTGGACATGGACGCACACGCATTGCTGGGCCTGGCCGGCGGAGGTGCGATCCTCTTGGCGGTATTCGAACTGATTTCGGCATTTGGCTTGCGCCATGCTGCCAAGGAGACCGAGACCGGGCTTTGGAGCTAGAATAGATGTTGAACCAAAAACCCGTAGGAGGGCCTTTCGTGGGCAACACCCCAGCCGAGCAGAACAAGTCTTGGCAGCAGAGCATCAAGGCACCCTTGACGTTCTCCTTGGTCATGGCCATCATCGCAGGCGTCATTGCCACCATCTCTGGAACCGGCGGGTCCGACAACCCGTTGCGAATCGACATCGGGCTCGTCGCCTTCGGGGTCGCGTTCGTTGCGTGTTTGCTGGTCATCTCTGTGATGACGATGGCAAGCAAGGACAACCCCGAGGAAATGGGAACAGGATCGGGAATCAACCGCTCGTCCGAAAATCCCGATGACACAACCGAGACGAAGAAGAAGTAAGCAGAGCCGTTCTTGACCGATGCCGCCCAGGAATCACCGGGCGGTTTCGTCGTTTAAGGCAGGCCGCGGTGCCCGCAAACAAGACCAGCGGCTGGAGCGCGGTGACGGAGAGGTCCTCCATATATTCCTGCTGGGGGGCAGGGACGGCCGCCCTGACCCATTCCGGCGCCCGGAACGGCGTCTGAACGCAACATCCAACTCGGCAGACGGTGTTGGTGTTTGTTCCGGTGATCAAGGGGTAGACGCTAAAATAAAAATTCAGGCACCGTAAAGTCCATAAAGAGTGGGCAGGTGGCGCGACAGTCCAACCCCAGGTGCCGGGTGACCCACGATAGCGGTGGATCACCCTCGGGGGACGTGCCGCTGCACCGGCCGTGTAGCTAAAGACGCGGCTTAGAGCGCTGGTTCGACGTCGTCGTGTCCACCCCAGCGGAGCAGGAAGTCTTCGTCGCTGAGCTCCTCCAGGTCGGATCGCACCATTGACACCAAGGATTCGGCCTCTCCGATTGTGCCGGCGTTGATACGCAGCACCTCGGCGTCGTTGTCGATCCGGTGAACGACGACAGAGGCGCCCACCGCGTCGGCGCCGTCTCCGCCAAAGAACCCATTGACCAAAGCTGCAGCCCAACGAGCGGCAGCGCGTACCGGGCTGTCATCGGACTGTTCCATGTCGACTTCGTAATCGCTCGCGGCATGTGGCTGCGGAACTTCTTCGCTGTTCACGGGTACTCCTTCGATCGTGCGGCCGAACACGCTTTCGGCCTTGGTTACAGTCTATGTTCACACGACGGCATTTTGTCCGGACTTCCGCTGTCGGTACGCGCGCACGTGCTCGCGATTGGCACAATTTCCGGTGTCGCAGTAGCGCTTGGACCGATTTCTGGAGAGGTCCAGCAGCACAGCGCCGCATTCGGCGGATGCGCACACCCGCAAACGTGCGAGTTCACCTGAGCGCAATACATCGACCAGTGCCATGGCTGCCTCCACCGCCATGCGTTCACTCAGGGGTGCTTCTGGCGTAGTGGCGTGGATGTGGTAATCCCATTGGTCGTGCTTGACCAGCTGCGGCAACGCTCGGGCGTTGCGCAGAATGTTGTTCACCGCATGAACGGCCTGTTCCTCGGCAGACACCCAGATGCCGTGCAATTGGGTCCGCAGTTGACGTACCGAACGAAGCTCCGCGTCGTTGTGCGTGCGCGAACCGGTGAAGCCCTGCTCCGTGACCAAGTGGTTCAAATCGGCACGGGTGAGCAGCCCGTCGACGCTCGGGGTTGCTGTGTTGATGAGCGCCACGATGGTACCCAGGGCTACTTCTGTGTCAGGGGCAAAGATCATTGTGACTCCTGTGGAGGTTCATGGATTGACGTACAAAGTCAGTCGGTCCTAATGTCATGAGCATACATAGTTATACTCCTGACAGTCGACTGGGTTCCACGACCTTTCGCACGAAGGACACAACTCGACCCAAGGAGGTTTTCGCCGTGCCCAGAGAAGAAATCCACATTCAGGTGGCCGACCTTGCCAAGGCACCGGGCGCTACGGCACTGCCTCGGCCACTGGCGGGCGGCGTCGGGATCGCCCTGTTTTCCTCAGCCGTTTTCGGGCTTTCGGGTTCATTTGCCAAGGCGCTGCTCGAAGTGGGGTGGAGCCCGGCAACCGCGGTGACCCTGCGAATGGCCGGTGCCGCACTGGTTCTTTTGGTTCCAACACTTATGGTCATGCGCGGGAAATGGCCACTGATAGCAACGAACTGGAAGTCCATCATGCTGTTTGGGCTTTTCGGTGTCGGAGCCTGCCAGTTCTTTTACTTCCTGGCCGTCGAGCGCCTCGATGTCGGGGTGGCTCTGCTACTGGAATACCTTGCTCCGGTCCTCATCGTGCTTTTTCTCTGGGTTAAGTTCCGCAAACGCCCCAAGTTCATGACCATCGGTGGGACGCTGCTCTCACTGGCCGGACTCGTACTGGTCCTGGATCTCGCCGGGGACACCCGGGTGGATCCGATCGGTGTGCTGTGGGGCTTGGGTGCGGCCGTGGGACTGGTGGTCTACTTCTTCGTCAGTGCCCGGGCCGATGGCGCATTGCCTCCAATTGCCTTGGCTACCGGAGGGTTGCTCGTGGGCTCGGCAACCATGGGACTGCTGGCACTTCTCGGGTTGCTGGATATGAAGATGACGTTCGTCCCGGTGAAGTTGGCCCACTGGGAAACCCATTGGTGGGTGGCGCTAGCCGGATTGATCATCTTTTCCACCGTGCTCTCCTACGTTTCGGGGATCATGGCGGCCCGTGCCCTGGGCTCGAAATTGGCTTCGTTCATCTCGCTGACCGAGGTGCTCTTTGCGGTGCTCTGGGCGTGGTTGCTGCTCGGTGAACTGCCGGCGGGAATCCAACTGCTCGGAGGCGTATTGATCGTCGGCGGGGTGTTGCTGGTCCGTGCCGACGAAATGCGCACCCTGTAGTCCGGATGACGGCGCCCCCTGCCGGGGGGCGCAGCTGCGAGACGCTGATTCAGGACCTGGTTTTTCCGAAGCTGCGCAAGCGCAGCGAGTTTGCCACCACGAGCACGGAGCTGGCTGCCATGGCCGCCCCGGCGATCATGGGGTTGAGCAGTCCAAGCGCGGCGATCGGGATGCCGGCGGTGTTGTAGAGGAAAGCCCAGAAAAAGTTCATCTTGATGGTGCCCAGGGTCTTGCGTGAGAGCTCGATGGACTGAACTACCTGGGAGAGGTCGTTGCCCATAATGGTCAGGTCGGCGGCTTCGATGGCTACGTCGGTTCCCGAGCCCATGGCGATGCCCAGATCGGCTTGTGCCAGTGCCGGTGCGTCGTTGACGCCGTCGCCCACCATGGCGACCACGCGGCCCTCTTCCTGCAGCTTGCGCACCGCTTGCGCCTTGGCCTCCGGAAGCACATCCGCGAAGACATCGGCGGTGTCGATCCCCACGGCGGCCGCGACCTGTGCCGCAACCGATGCGTTGTCACCGGTGAGCAGCACCGGGCGCAGGCCAAGTTCCTTGAGTTGGGTAATTGCGGTGGCGGAGGTGGTCTTGACGGTGTCCGAAAGGTTGATCAACCCGGCAAAGGTGCCATCGAGACCGATCATGATGGAAGTGGCTCCTTCCTGTTGGGCGGAGGCCAGCATCCGGTGGTGCTCCTGGGTGAGCGCTACGTCGTTCTCCCGCATCCAGCTCACCCGGCCCGCGACCACTGTTTGCGTCCCGATCCGGGCCCTGACCCCGCCGCCTGGTGCGGAGGTGAAGTCGCTGGCCTCGGACAGCGTGGCGTTGGCGCGCGCCGCCTCCACGATGGCATGGGCAATCGGGTGTTCGGAGCCCGATTCCGCGGCGCCAGCCAGGGCAAGCAGCGTGGGGGTGTCGAAGCCCCATGCGGGTGTGGTCGAGGTGACCGCGAGGTTGCCCTCGGTGATGGTCCCCGTCTTGTCCAGCAGTACGGTATCGATCTTGCGGGTGTCCTCAAGGACCTGCGGACCGCGGATCAGGATGCCCAGTTGGGCGCCCCGGCCCGTACCCACCAGCAGCCCGATGGGTGTTGCAAGACCCAGGGCACAGGGACAGGCGATGACAAGCACGGCAACGGAAGCGGCAAAGGCCGCGTTCAAGTCTGCGCTGATCGTCAGCCAGAGGACGAAGGTGAGCAGTGCAATGCCCAGTACGATCGGCACGAAGACCGCTGAAATCCGGTCTGCGAGCCTGGCAATCGGGGCCTTGCCCGTTTGCGCGTCGGAAACCAGCCGGCCCATCTGGGCAAGGGTGGTGTCTGAACCCACGCGGGTGGCGCGGACAAGGAGCCGACCGGACGTGTTGATGGTCGCGCCGATGACAGTGTCGTCGGGTCCGACCTCGACGGGCACGGATTCACCGGTGACCAGCGCAGTGTCCACCGCGGAGTGGCCGTCGATCACGAAGCCGTCGGTGGCGATTTTTTCCCCGGGACGCACCACGAACTCGTCGCCGGGCACCAGCTCTGCGGCAGCGATCTTGGTTTCAACACCGTCGCGCAGCACGGAGGCTTCCTTGGCGCCCAGGTCAAGCAATGTCGACAACGCGTCTCCGGCCTTGGCCTTGGCCCTCGTCTCCAGGAAGCGGCCCAGAAGCAAGAATGTCGCAACGACGCCGGCGGTCTCGAAGTACAGCTTGTGATCGCTCATCGCCATGCCCATGTGGGCGGTCATCATCGGGTCCACGACCAGCTGCCACAGAGAGAAGAAATATGCGGCCAGTACGCCGATGGATACCAAGGTGTCCATCGTGGAAGCGAAATGCCGTGCGTTGATGGCTGCGGCGCGGTGGAACGGCCAAGCGGACCAAAAGACCACGGGAGTGGACAAGGCCAACGCAACCCAGCCCCAGTGAGGGAACTGGGCAAGCGGGATCATCGAGATGACGAACAGCGGAACCGTGAAGATGGCGGCGCCGATAAACCGTCGTTTCAGGTCCGCGCCCTCGTTTTTCTTCGCCCCTGCGGATCCGTTGGGTGTATGCACCACGCCATCGTCGTGTGTCTGCTTGCGCTCGACCTCCGCCTCGTCCGACGGGGACTGGGCGGTCCCGGAACCGCTGGTGGCGGCCTCCGGCACGGAGACACGCGCGTGGACGTCGGCCTTGACTTTCGCCTTGTAACCCGCAGCCGCGACGGTCGAAATGAGCTGTTCGTTGCTGACCGATTCAGGGACGGTGACGCGCGCGGTTTCCAACGGCAGGTTCACCATTGCCTCGACGCCCTCGATCTTCCCGAGCTTGCGTTCAACGCGACTCACGCACGACGCGCAGGTCATTCCCTGGATGTCCAGGTTCACGATGCGTTGGTTGGTGGGAAAACTGGTTTGGTTACTCATTGTTCCGTTCCTTGGTTTCAGGACCGCGGGGCATGGCCGTCGAGTTACGTGTCCCTCTGCGATCGATGGTGCTGGGTGGCGGCTCAGGCGAGGCTGTAGCCGGCCTCATCCACTGCCTGCGCGAGCAGTGCGTCATCGAGTGGTCCGCTGCTGGTGATGTTGGCGGTGGAAGTTCCTCCGACGGAGAGGATGACTTCGACATCGGTGACGCCATCGATCTCGCGCAGTTCCTCTGTGACGGAAGCGACGCAGTGGCCGCAGGTCATGCCGTTGATCTTCAGTATGGTGTGGGTTTGGGCGTTGGTGTCCTGTGGCGGACCCACCGTGATGGTGAGACCGGAATCCTCGCTGCTTCCGCAGCCGCATCCGCCGCATCCGCAGCCTTCTGAATCGCTCATGATTTCTCCTTCGAGGGGTTGGTTTGTTGATGTTGCTCGCCGGAAGCGCGTTAGCGCAGGAGGCGGCCGATCGCGGTGGTGACCTCAGCCACCTTGTCATCGACGTAGGACCTGTCACCTGATTCGATGGATTGGGCTGCGGCGTTGACCACGCAGTGGGAAACGTGCTCTTCGACCAGCCCGAGGCTGACCTTGTGCAGGGCAGCGTTGATTGCCGAGATTTGCGTCAGGATGTCAATGCAGTACTTCTCCTCGCCAACCATCCGGCTTACCCCGCGGACCTGTCCTTCAATGCGGCTCAGTCGCTTGAGCAGGGCTTCCTTGTTGGCTGTGTACCCGTGGTCTACATGGACATCGGCGGGAAGTGCAGTGTTCTCCATAACTCACATAATACCCCCACAGGGTATAATGTCAAATACCCCTATAGGGTATCCGATTTGTGTCGGGTTGATAGTTTTGGATCATGCAGATCAGCGAGAGCCAGCCCTTCGTCCCTGTCATTTTGGGCGGTGACATCGGCGCCTACTCGTTGGCGCGGGAGTTCCACGAGCTCTATGACGTGCGGTCGGTCGTCGTACCTTCCGTCATGACCGGTATTACCGAACATTCACGCATCTTGGTGCCGCGACCGTTCGCCCAACAAGACGACCCGGTTGCATTCGCTGCTTTCGTTTCAGAGCTCGGGCGTGAATTCGGCGACGTGAACGGAACCACACGGCCGCTGCTCCTCCTCGGGGCAGCCGACCAACATATTCGTTTCATTGCAACGTACGCCAATGAGCTCTCCGAGTGGTTCGCCATCCCTTACGTCGGGAACGCGGAGCTGGACCGGGCCACGGAGAAGGACGGCTTCTACCAGCTCTGCCGCGACCTCGGTGTGAGCTATCCTGCCACGGTTGTCCATGGCTGTGCCGGCGATGCCCCCGACGCCCGGGCGCTTGAGTCTGAGCTTGTAGCCGAGGGCGTGCCATTCCCCGCAATAGTGAAGCCCTCCGACGGAGTCGCGTGGGGAGCCTTGGAATTTGCCGGTAAGCGGAAGGTCCATACCGTTGCTTCGATCCAGGAACTGACGGAGCTCATCAACAAGGCCTCCGGTGCGGGCTACGGCGGTACGTTGGTCATCCAGGACCTGATCCCCGGAGGCGACAGCGGCATGCACCTTGCCACGTTCTTCAGCGACCAGGATAAACGGGTACGTTTTGTCTCGTGCGGCCGGGTGATCGTCGAGGAGCACGCACCGGGAGCGGTCGGCAATTCCGCGGCCATCGTCGCGCAGGCCAACGACGTCGCTGTCATGGAAGGTACGCGTTTGCTCGAGGAGCTCGGGTGGACCGGGTTCTCCATGTTTGACATGAAGCTTGACCCGCGCGACGGGGCGTATAAGTTCTTTGAGCTGAACCCACGCCTGGGACGCAACCATTTTTACATCACGGCAGCCGGACACAATGTTGCGCGCTTCTACGTCGAGGAATACCTGCGCGGCGGCTTGGCCGGCGGCACCGACCTGGTCGTGGCCACCGAACGCCACCTGTACAACATCCTGCCCCTGCGGCTCTTGCGCCGGTACGTGCCTGCAGAGATGAAGAGCGGGGTTGAGGAACTCATCGCGTCCAAGCGCTATAGCCATCCGCTGTACTACAGCAAGGAAACCAACCCTCGGCGATGGCTTTACATCCTGATCAGCACCGTTAACCACTACCGCAAGTTCAAGCGCCACCACCCTGCATCCTAGAGTTCCCAACCCGGCCCGGCGTAGAGTGAACCAACATCAGGCTGAGCGGTCTAAAGGAGGCAACAATGAGTGACAACAAGTTGTACACGGATGCAGGGCGTGCATCGTATCTGGCTCCGGCCTGCGAACGGTGCGGGCAACGTCGGCACATCATCTGGGAAGACAAGGGCGAGGAAGAAGCACACTGGCTGCCCAGGGATGCCGGATGCACCAACGAGGCCTGCACAGCCTGACCGGCAGGGCTCGCCAATAGACAACTCCGGAAGGCGCGTCGCCGGGAGCGACCAGGCGACACGCTTTCTTGCGCTCTTCACGCCTCCGGCGCTTCCGGCCTGTGGTTTGCGGTGGTTGCCAATTGATGCACGGGACACCTCTGGCGCCCGCGGTTGGAGGGGTGGCGGGCACGGATTTCGATCGCGATGCGCGCGGGAAAGCAGCAGGCATCGCACTGGGACTGTGCCGGGGAGAGTTCGATGAACTCCACGATTCCAGTGGCCGTCGGGAGCCTTGTTGGGCACCTACGCCGGGGTTCTTTCAACCGAGAATCTCGCCTAAGCTGGAGCACGTATCGTGAAGGGGGTCACACGAGGCGTTGTTGCAATGCCAAAACAATCGTTCTCCACCCCCGTGGAAGGTAAAAGATGCCTCTGATGACTCCTGCCTCGATGGCTCTGCAACGCCGTGCCATGGCGGCCCACGAGACGTTGGAAGTAGGTGCGGTCGAGAAGAAGGTGGCGTGGCAGCTTCGCGACGTGGTCCGCGACTCGTGGCTTCGTTCGCTGAAGTACAAGGACGCGGTCAAAACCAATGCGCACACGGTGCTCAGTGACGAGGCCCTGCGTGATATGCGCAGTGCCTCGCCGTTGCGCCTGGTCCTGCCGGTCTTTGATCGCCTGATCCTGGAACCCACGAGAGACACCAAGCTGATCCTCGCAATTGGAGATCCCGCCGGACGCCTGCTTTGGGTCAAGGGTGACAGCCAAGTGTTGCGCGACGCTGAATCGATGGCGTTTGTTCCCGGCGCCGACTGGTCCGAACGCACGGTGGGAACCTCGGCACCCGGAACCGCATTGGTGACCGGCGGGGGAGTGCAGGTCGCTGGCGCGGAACACTTTGACCCGATCGCCCACCGTTGGAGTTGCACGGCCGTTCCCATTCACTCGCCCGATACCGGGGAATTGCTCGGGGTTGTGGATATCACCGGTGGCGCCGATGCCGTAGCGGCACATTCCTTGGCCCTTCTGAAGGCGGCCGTGGCTGCCGCCGAATCGGAGCTGCGTTGGCATGGGCAACACGTCGATCCGCCGCGCAAGAGCTTTGTTGCTCCGGCCTCTCGGAGCCCCAAGGCTACGCCGAAGGTGGAGGCCACACTGCATCTGACTGCTGGGTCGGGCGCCGAACTGCGACGTGGCGAGACGAGCATTGAACTAAGCACGCGGCATGCTGAGCTGCTGGCGTTGCTGAGCTGGCACCCACGCGGGCTCAGTGGCGAGGAACTGGTCGAGTTGCTGCACATCAACCCGGATGCAGCCGATGTCGGGACGCTGCGTGCCGAACTGGTGCGGCTTCGCAAGGTACTGTCGGACTTCGACGAATCATTGGTTCCGCTTTCACGCCCCTACCGCTTGGCAAAACTGCCGCTGTGCGATGCCCGCGAAGTTCTCAGATCGATCGAGCGGGGCGATCTTGATTCAGCCTTGGCCAATTACGAAGGCCCCGTCCTGCCGCGCTCGCTAGCCCCGGGAATCGAAGAGATCCGTGCAGAGGTGTTTTCGGTACTGCGCCAAGGAATGCTGCAGGACGGCACTGATGCACAGTTGATCCGCTTCCTGGGTTTGTCCGAAGCGGAAGACGATGAAGAGGTCCTTTCCACCACGTTGCAGGTGCTACCGGCTCGATCCCCGCACCGCGCTCTCGTGGTGGCGGCGCTGGAACGGATCGAGTCGAACGGTTAGTCGGTGATCAATGGTGGGGTGTACCCGATGGTCCGCAACTCGGGATGCCAATAAAGGTTCCGCTCCGGATCCCCACGGGGTTCACCCGCCCGGGCAATCACATACGGGACCTTGCCGATGATTTTCAAGGTGAGCAAC
>NZ_BAABLK010000008.1:0-50796 GCF_039544305.1 Paeniglutamicibacter antarcticus | reverse complement strand
GCCAGGAAACGGGCCGGAAGACGTTGCCGTCCGTGGTCAAAACCGTTGCCGCTGGTGGTCAGTCCAATTGCCGCTGGTGGTCAGCGGGGATCGCCGCCTATGGTCACTTTAGAACTTCCGCTGACAGCCCTCGGAGGGAAAATGAATTTCGACGCGACCAGCCAGATGAGCCACTGCATGCATTGGGTCAACTGCCGCGCCGAACCCCGGGGCTTGAACGCTTGATCCAGATGGGCTCGAACGTACCTATGCGGCTGTGTTCTTTTCCCGACGCCCCAACGGTGCACCGGAACCTGTCAGCTGTGCGGACTGGGCGTCGTAAGCAACGTCGGGCCCGGGTACTGCGTGGGCCAGCGCCGTGGCCATGATGTCCTGGAGAGCTTCGATTCGTTCGTTCAGGAGAATACGGGCCGAAGCCACGTCTTCGGCTGCTGCGTGGATCAAATCCAGTTGGTGCACGGTCGGTCCGACCTAATGTTGACGTCGAATTTGCGTGGTGACCTCTACCCACTGCACCGCCCTAGCCAAACATGAACGGCGGGATCCTGAATTGTAAGCAGGATT
Source organism: Paeniglutamicibacter antarcticus (assembly GCF_039544305.1). Lineage (NCBI taxonomy): Bacteria > Bacillati > Actinomycetota > Actinomycetes > Micrococcales > Micrococcaceae > Paeniglutamicibacter > Paeniglutamicibacter antarcticus. Next base: position 50,232 of record NZ_BAABLK010000008.1, on the reverse strand, counting down.
GATCGGCTGTCCGGAAATCCACGGGAAGGAATGTGCGGTTCTTGATAGGGACGGGATGGCCGATACGCCGGGTTCTGTGCCGCGGTCGATTACCCGAATCGCGGTGACGATCATCTATCTAGGAGCGCCGTTGCCGACACCCTCAAGCGGTCCACCCGACTACATTGGGCGAACAACCCAGTAGTCTGTATGACCTTGCTCCAGGTGGGGTTTACCAAGCCATTCCAGTCACCTGGAATGCTGGTGGTCTCTTACACCACCGTTTCACCCTTACCCGCACAAGTGCAGGCGGTCTATTCTCTGTGGCACTGGCCTGCGGGTTTCCCCGAGTGGGCGTTACCCACCACCTCGTTCTGTGGAGCCCGGACGTTCCTCGGGCCACTTGCGTGGCACGCGATCGTCTAGCCATCCCGTCCAGCATCCAAGTCTAGTCGCTCCTCCGCAGCCAAGCGACCACGCACCGATCGAACTGTGGCCAGATGAAACCGGCAGAACGCCGGTGAACGGCTACCGGGCGCATTGCTCGTGGCGGTTTCAAGCAAGGACCGGAATCAGGAAGTGGCTCGCGGGCCGACTAGGCTTGGTTGGTGCTTATTCTGCTTCCGCCTTCCGAAGGCAAACAACCTGCCGGCCACGGCGCACCCTTCGACGCCGATTCCCTGCAGTTTCCCGAACTGAACGCATCCCGCCAGCAACTCCTCACGGTGCTGTCCGCCGTATCGGGCGCCGATGATGCCTTGGAGGTCCTGGGAGTCGGAAAGTCGTTGGTCGCGGCCGTGACACGAAACATCGACCTGCACACGGAGCCGGCGGCCGCTGCCCATACCGTTTACACCGGAGTGCTCTTTGAGGCCCTTGGCTACGACCGACTCGATGAAGCTGCGCGCAAAAGGGCGGATTCTTCCATCCTGGTGATTTCCGCATTGTGGGGGGCTGTGGGTTTCGCCGACCGCATCCCTGCCTACCGGCTCTCAATGTCGGTGAAGCTGCCCGAGATCGGAAAACTGGCCAGCTGGTGGAAACCCCGGCTGACACCGGTGCTCAACGCCCGGGCCGGCGACGGGCTCGTGGTCGATTGCCGCTCCAGCACCTACGCGGCGGCATGGGCCCCTCCGGCGGAAAACACCGTCAGCGTCGCGGTGTTCCAGCTACGCAGCGGCAAGCTCAAGGTCGTGTCACACTTTGCCAAGCACACCCGTGGCGAACTCGCCTCACACCTTTTGACTCGCGGCGCCGACGTAAAGAGTCCCGAGGAACTGCTGGCAGCCGCACATGAACGATGGAAAGCCGAGCTCATCCCCGGCACGGCGCGCAAGGCGCACCAACTAAACATCATCCTGCCCGAGGACCACGCATTCAAGGCAGTCGGCAACTAGCCCCGCAACGCTTCGTGATCGGCGCGGCCGGGATCCTCGGCGACCAGCTCGACCTCGAACCCCGCCTCATCCTGAAGGTAAACCGCATAGTGGCCCGGGCCTCCGGCGTAGGGGCTGGCATCTTCGAAAAGCAGGATGAAGCCGTGCTCCAAGGCTTTGGCAGCAAGCTGGTTGACCCTTAGCCGGGAACCGGCGACGAAAGCCAAGTGGTTCAGCCCCGGGGAACGGCGCCGATGAGGCTCGTCCAGTACATCGGGACCGGACTCAAGGACGATATAGTCACGCTCGCCGACGTAGCTGGTCCCGTGGGCCCAGGTCCCACCCGGGACATAGCCGAGCTCCTCGAACAACCATCCGAGCGACGCCCGGGAGGCGTCCACATCACGCACCCAGATTTCGGTGTGGTGCAAACGCCCGGATCCATGTGCCGCCTGCTCGCTCACGATGCGAACATTCAGGCACCCCACTCGGAGCTGCGGACCAGGATCGCCCCGGTATCCGGGCAGAACACCAGCTCATCTGGCCTGGAAGCCTTGATCTCCGCCAGGTCACCGGCTGACAACGCGATGCCACTGGCCTCCGACTTGCCGTGGAATAGGCGGGCTGCCCCGATGCCATTGCGGGTGCGTATCCGATCGTAGGTGCCCATCAGCGTTTCATCGAATGTGGCGGCCAGCTCCGCACGGGCGATCTTTGTTTCGGCAAGCCTGGCCTGGAGCGCACCGATGACGGTGTCGCGGCGGGCGAGGTGCTCTGCGTGTTCGGACGCCCGTGCAGCGGTAAGCTTTTCGGCTTCGGCCGCTTCCTCCTGGACTTCCTCAAGGGTTCCCATCAATTCGAGTTGCGTGTCTTCAAGTCCGTTGCGGCGCACCGTGAGCGAATCGATTTCATGGGACAGGGCCATCATGTCGCTGGCGGTTCCCGCATTGGCATTGATGCGTGCCTGATCCTTGGCGATGTGCGCAGCGACCTTTTCGACGGCCAGCTCTGATTCCTTCAGCGCGCCAGCGGCGGTTTCGACGCGTTCCTGCACTTCGGCCTGTACCGATCGCACCTCATCAAGTGCTGTTTGGGCCGCATCGAGATCTGCATCCGCAGTGGCCTCGGTAATCTCACGGGCCAGCTTGGTCGTCTGGGAATCCAGCGCTGCCACGTCCAAGAGTCGAAGTTGTTCCTCCGGTGCTGCCTTTGCCATGGTGTCCTCCCCTGTGCGCGCCGTGGCGCGGCCGTTCCTGGTATGCGTCGCACGATCAGTGATCGCTTAGCCATAACCCTAGTCAGTCAAGGAACATCGCAGGGAATATGACCCGCCGGAGACTGGAATCGTTGCTCGTTCACGCACCGCGACCAGGAGTTCACAACTTCGTAGGACACAAACACGGAAGTTCGGGAGGAGACCTTGTTCGCGGGACCCACGAGACCCAAAGGTGGGTTCCTAGGCAGCTGCGGTTTCGGGGTGAAAGACCCAGTTTCGCCGTGGTCTTTGCAGGGGGTCGCGGGAGGCAGGCTGCACCACGTGGGGAATCTCCTCGATGACAGTGATCTTGAAGTTTCCGGCATGGAAGGAAGTGTGGCAGCGAATGCACAGTAAGGCGCCGTTGCTGACGTCCGTCCTCCCGCCCTCGGAGAAGGGCTTGATGTGATGGACCTCGCAGCGGTGGGTTGGCATCGAGCAGCCGGGATTCGCGCATCCGCGGTCGCGGGCGGCAATTGCACGCTTTTGTCCTTTGCTGAAGAAGCGACGCCGTTGCCCCAGGTCCAAAGGCTGGGTCTTGCCACCCATGACCAGGGGCATTATGCCTGCGTTGCAGGCCATGCGCCTTGCCGCAGCTGCCGAGATGTACTCCCCATGCGGGGTCAGCCCCGGTTTCTGAAGCGCACCGGTGAGGGAGCCGTAATCGATCATCACCAGTAGCTCGATGCGCGATTTCATGGGAAGGGTCGAGTCCACAGGGGAAGCCGGATCCATCCAGGTGCGCAGGGCATCCATGAGGGCCTGGGAAAGACGTTGGGCGCGGTGCCTGGCATTAGCTTCCTCAGGTGTTTCCCCGGGCAGGGCTTCTACGTTGAGCCACCCTTCCGGAGAAGTGGCCGGGGGCATTCCCAGATCGTTGAATTCCGCCCGGGGCCGGTCCTGCACAGGGATAGAGGGGTCGATGGCCCATGCGGGGATCAATGGTGGCTCGGTATCGTGCGGCTCGCAGGGGTTGCCGTTGGTCGGTGTGCAGGGGGCGCCGCTGCCGGATCGCGGATTGTTCAGGTCATCGGCCATGGTCGCTAGCAACTCGTGGCCCTCGGTATCGGTGGTCAGTTCCCAGAGGTACCCGGCAGACTTGTGGCCCTTGAAGCGCAGGCCCAGGTAACGCGCGGTCTCGGCTTCGCCGCGCTCCACAGTGGTGCCGTCCAATTCAATGGCGGCCCGCCTCATGAATTTCCCGACGCTGGCGTTGTCGCCGGTTTCCAGTGTCCGGGCAAGCTGCCGCTCAAGCCGGTCCCCCGCCCCTTGCGGGTCGGGTTGGGCTTCGAGTACCGGCTGGAGGGCGACGAGCTTGGCCGCCGAGTTGGCTATCAGTCGTGGATCGGTTCTGCCTCCGGTCAGCACCTCCCCCAAGCGAGGACAGGTGGGAGGCTGCGTGCGCCCGTCGGTCCCGTGGTGGTCCATGAGCCGTTGATGGGTGCTGATGCGGTGCCTAGCGGCGAAATAGCCCACATGGAGTTGGGACTTGAGGAAATCCGCGGGGTCCTTGTGCAGGGCCTTGCGATCCGGGCCGGTGAGAATATCGTCAGGCAGCACAGCACTGCCGCAGACGAAAGGTTCCAGGTCTTCGAGCATCCGGTTGACCGCGGCCAGCGGTGCGTCGGTAAGTGTGTGGACTTCGGTATCCACACAGGTTCCGGCGGCGAGGATCTGGGCGTAGGCGCCTGCATGGGAAGCCTTCTCGGACAGGTGGGTGAACATTGCAGCGCGTACGGGGGAACCGCCAAGCGACGCTGCGGCGGCATCCAACATCGGGCGGGCCAGCAGGCCAATGGCCGCCATCACTCGAAGTGGATCGACCGGGGTGCCGGTGACCGGTGTGATTCGGGCCTCCGTCTCCAGCGCCGCGGCGATGGCGGCGAGGACCGAGTCGAGGACGCTGCTTGTGCTCTGCATGGGACCCATCCTGCCCCTGAGGCCCCAGAGTGCACCAGAGCCTTGGGCCGGCCTGTGCAGAACGTGCTCCGGCCCTGCTGTTCATCCGTCAGCTTGTGCCAGGAGGCCCAGGCCTCCGGTCAGGGAGTGAGGATGAAGTCCCACGGATCGGTGTTGATGGCCGAGACGCCGATTTCAACGTCGTACCCCAAGTCATGGAGCACATTTTTCAGCGCATCTGCGCCGGTGGGCAGCCAAAGCCACTCGGAGGCGAAGTGCGAGACATCGATGAGGTAGGGCTTTCCGTGCAACGCCGCCTCGCGCGCCTCGGATGCCGGGTGGTGGCGCAAGTCGGCGGTGACGTACACGTCGGCCTCGGAGGCTCGGACCGCGTCAAAGAGCGAATCCCCGGCACCGCCGCATACCGCGACCTTGCGCACCAGGCCATCCTGTTGGCCCGCCACGCGCACTCCCCCTGCGACCGAGGGCATCGCCGAATAGACGCGGGACGCGAAGTCGGCCAGAGTCAGGGGTTCGGGCAGCAAGCCGACGCGGCCGATGCCTTCTTCGGGAAGTCCGTCCCTCGAGGGTGCCAACGGTTGGGTGTCGGTGAGCCCGAAGATGTCGGCCAGTACATCCGAGACCCCGCCGATTGCCGAGTCTGCGTTGGTGTGGGCGGTGAGAAGGGCGCAGCCCGATTCAATGAGCAGGTGCACGGCCTCGCCCTTGAATCCGGTGGCCGCCACGGAATTCACCGCGCGCAGTAGCAGCGGGTGGTGGGTGATCAACAGGTCGGTTCCGCGGGCAACGGCGTCGGACACGACCTCCAGGGTCGGGTCAACGGCGAACATGATGCGCTTGACCTCGCGTTCCGGGCGTCCGACGACCGGTCCGACGGTGTCCCAGGACTCGGCCAGCGATGCAGGCCAGAGTTCCTCGACCGCAACGAGGACCTGTCCCAGCGTGGGTGCGGGAAGGACCGCGGAGGGCGTCTCGGAGGAAGCGAGCTGTGCCTCGGGGAGCACGAGCGCTTCGTCGTCATCGGCGGGACTACCGGGATCTTCGGTGTGGTTTTCCGCTGTGTAACCGGCAGGTTGCCCCCCGGGCCCCCCGGCCGTGAGTGCGTCGTAGGCGGCTTTCGACCCGGGAATCATGGGAGTGGGGTCAGGCTGCTGCTTGTTGCTCTGCATGCTTCTACCGTAACCGCAGCGGCTGGGAATGGCGCATAGGTCCCCGGGCGGGCGCAGAGGCACAGGAGTGCGGTTAGGCACCGAAGCCGATGTACCGGGAATGAATCGGGCACCGCCGTGCTTGTCTCTAGATGTGAAAGACTTTTCGATCTCCAGCACACCCATTCGCTTTTCGGCCACAAGCACTGGTCCCGACGGGAGCCAACTGCACACCTATGTGCTCGGCGGGGGGTGCTTCTGGTGCCTGGACGCGGTATATCAGCGCACCCGCGGGGTCTCCTCGGTCCTCTCCGGGTACACAGGCGGGGCGGACCCGGCACCGCACTACCGCTCGGTCTGCAACGGGGGCACCGGCCATGCCGAGGCCGTCGCCGTAACATTCGATCCGGCCATCGTGCCCTCCGAGGTCATCCTCGACATGTTCTTCACCACCCACGACCCCACGACGCTGAACCGCCAGGGCTACGACGTAGGCACCCAGTACCGCTCGGTGATGTTCCCGCTGGATGCCGCGCAACGCGAGCTCTTCGACCAAAGCGCGCGGAAGTTCGCCTCGATGTACCCCGAGCCCCTGGTCACCACCTTCGAGGCCCCTGCGGACTTCTTCGTGGCCGAGGGGATCCACCAAGACTACTACAACAGGTTCTCCTCCGAGGGATACTGCCGGGTCATCATCGACCCGAAGCTGGCCAAGGCCAGGAAATATTACGCAACATGGCTCGAGGAACCCGCAACACCTCGCGCCTGACTAGGCTTGTACACAACTAACGCACATCCGGTGTCGGACAAAGCCCAAGCTACGAGCTCTCCGGTGCCCGCACCAACACACTCCAAGGACTAAGGACACCATGTCGAAGATCTACAACGACGTCACGCAAATTGTTGGCCGCACCCCGCTGGTGCGCCTGAATCGCCTGGGTGCCGGACTGCCTGGCAACATTGCGGTGAAGCTGGAGTTCTACAACCCGGCCAACTCGGTCAAGGACCGTATCGGTGTGGCAATCGTTGACGCCGCGGAGACTTCCGGCGCACTGCATCCCGGCGGCACGATCGTGGAGGGCACTTCCGGCAACACCGGCATCGCCTTGGCCATGGTCGGTGCGGCACGCGGCTACAAGGTCGTGTTGACCATGCCCGAGACCATGAGCACCGAGCGCCGCGTAATGCTGCGTGCCTTTGGCGCCGAGATCGTGCTGACCCCGGGTTCCGAGGGCATGCGCGGTGCGGTGGAGAAGGCCAAGGAAATCGTCGCGACCACCGAGAACGCGGTCTGGGCCCAGCAGTTCGCCAACGAGGCCAACCCCCGGATCCACGCCACGACCACCGGACCGGAGATCTGGGAAGACACCGACGGAGCGGTGGACATCTTCGTTGCCGGCATCGGCACCGGCGGCACCATCACCGGTGCCGGCGGCTACCTCAAGGAGCAGAAGAAGGACCTGCAGGTCATCGCCGTCGAGCCGAAGGATTCGCCGATCCTCACCGGTGGCAAGCCCGGTCCGCACAAGATCCAGGGCCTGGGCGCCAACTTCATTCCCGAGGTGCTTGACACCGATCTCTACGACGAGGTGCTCGATGCCTCCATCGAGGATTCGGTCGCCATGGCCCGGTCGCTCGGCGTGAAGGAGGGGATCCTTGGGGGTATCTCCGCCGGCGCTGCGGTATGGGGCGCACTGGAAGTAGCCAAGCGCGAGGAAAACAGGGACAAGCTCATCGTCGCCTTGATTCCGGACTTCGGCGAACGCTACATCTCCACGCTGCTCTTTGACGACATCCGTGGCTAAGAGGGCCCCGCTCCCGACGGGCAGCGGCGGCGCATGGGAAACCGTGCGCCGTTTGGCCGTTTCCCAATTTTTCATCCGATCCGCGGCTTCCGCGCGCCGCGGATCGGCAGTACCGACATCACGAACAAAGGCCAAGGTGTGAGTTTCCTTTCCCGACTAGCCGAAGACCTCCGCGGCGCCAGTGCGCATGATCCGGCGGCCCGCGGCAACGCCGAGAATTTCCTTGCCTACTCCGGGTTGCATGCGATCTGGATCCACCGGCTAACCCACAAGCTGTGGCAGAACCCGAAGCTGCAGTTCCCCGCACGGCTGCTCTCCCAGGCCGGGCGCTTCCTGACCGGGATAGAGATTCACCCCGGGGCGACCATCGGCCGGCGCTTTTTCATCGACCACGGCATGGGCGTGGTCATCGGGGAGACCGCCGAGATCGGCGACGACGTGATGATCTACCACGGGGTCACCCTCGGCGGGCGTTCGCTGGCGAAGGTCAAGCGGCACCCGACCATCGGTGACCGGGTGGTCATCGGTGCCGGCGCCAAGGTGCTGGGGCCCATTGTGATCGGCGCGGATTCGGCCATCGGCGCCAACGCCGTGGTGGTCAAGGACGCACCGGAGGACTCCAGCATCACCGGGATCCCGGCCAAGAACCGTCCGCGCTCCCCCGAGCAACGCAAGCCAGCGGTCGACCCGGCTGCGTACATCGACCCGGCCATGTGGATCTAGCAGGTCCACCAGGGGGCAGAACGATAACGACAGGAACGGGAAGCGGGGTACAAGGGTCCGCGATGCGCAAGTCGTTCAAGGTCGCCCCCGGGGATCTTGATATGACCGCGACCAAAAGCCTCTGGCCATGCGTAGGGGTCCGCGGAGCCCTGATTCCTCCGCGCGTCTCACCGGCACCGGGATGACCCACGGCTCCACCTTTTCCGCGCACCGCGGCCGCAAACGAGCGAGCACTTCCCGCTCCGCCCGCAGGTCCCCGTCGCTGGGGGGTCCTGCACGGGCCAATGCCAAGGCTGTTCGCACCGAAGCAGGAGAAGCACCTGTACAAGGCGCCGGTTTCACGCCTGGAGCCCGTCCTCGGTTCGGTCAATCGGCGCAGGTCCGAAGCATCGTCGCCTTCCGTGAGTTCCTTGAGGAGGCACTGCCGACCGGAGACCTAGAGCGCGCCACGACGCCGTGGGGGACCTTGCTGCCGGCGGGCTGCGTTTCTGGCACGGACCGGCTCATCGCCAAGTACGACCAAGCCGGCCATCGCCGATGGCATTACCGTTGATCTTCCGCGGGCCCCGGTTTCCTTGTCCTGTTGGTCGCCGGGATCCGCCAGTGCCGCGGCAGGCTCCAGGGCGCAGTGGACGTTATCGGGGCCCTGAAGCCCGGCAGCATCGCGGCTGTGTCGTGGGCACGGTTCTACACCAAGATGGGCGAATGGGACCGGACCCTCGATCTCACCGACGGTGTCACCGACCTCGAGACTGCATCGACGTTCGCGTTGATCCCCACGGGGCATAGCCGGGCGGCACCAGAAGGCTACCTCCTCGCGGGGCACGAGGCAATCAAAGAGTCGCAGCGGATGAGTTCGCTGCCTGCGAGACGACAGCACCGGGCCCAAATCTAACGGGCCACGCTCTTCGCCCAATCCGGGAAACGGGCACGGGCGCCTATGGACCTTGGGTGGATCCTGACCGATGGCGGCACATACCTCGGCATGAAGGGGCAACTGGCCGCGCTGAAGGGCCAGGGACGGCGGGTCGGCCCGAGCACGCCAACCCCACACAAGGTGCTCGCTACGCTGAAGGAGCACAGCGCACGTCCACCACCGTCCTTGGACCAGAACCGGATGCAGCAGCACACCGACCCGAAGCAGTCAGCCGTGCCGCAGGCGATGCACGCCGCGTTCATCGATGCGCCCGGGACCCCCGGAAAGATCAGGTACGGATTGCTTCCGGTACCCGTCCCAGGCCACGAGGAGCTGCTGCTGCGAACCGAGGTCCTGGCGGTGGACCACGTTGACTTGCCCGTTCGCTCCGGTGCCTACCCGACTCGGATGGAGTTTGCCTTCATCGTTGGACGCGACGTGGTGGGGATCCTGGCCGGGCACCGAGGGATTCAACCTCGGGCACAGGTTCTGGTGCAATTCCCTGGGCCATGCCGGCCGCCAGGGAAGTTTCAGCGACTACGTCCTGGTCCCGGCCGAATGCGCCCATGCCTTGCCCGCCGGGGTAGCACCCACCTAGGCCGTAACCGTTCTTCATGGTGCGGCCACCGCGTACCTGGGATTGCTGCGTGAGGCGCGGATCTCCCCCCGATGAGATGGTGGTCATCTGCGGTGCCGGCGGCGCCGTGGGTTCCGCCGCGGTGCAGATCGCCGTGGCCGCCGGGTGCCGGGTCATCGCCGTTGCCGGGGCCCGCGACACGGATTGGGTGGCGGGGAGGTACTGGATTACCGGGATCCGGACATGCTGGAGAAACTGGGCAACGCTGCCGGGGAAGGCGCCTCGGTGATCTGGGACTGCTCGGGTTCCCTGCCGATCAACGAACAAGCCGGATTGCTGGGCGTTGGAGGACGGGTCATCCACACCGCAGGCATCGATGCGCACCAAGATATCGACACCGGCGCGCTGTACCCCAGGGACATCTCTATCCACGGGTTCGCGATCAGCAATGCGTCGGTGCCCGACCTTGCCTTGGCGGCGGGGCACCTGAACAAGTTTTTCGCGGGGCCCGGGATCTCCTCACACATCGGAGCGACCCTGCCGCTCTGGGCAACTGCCCACGCCCACCGGATGCTTGAGGCAGGCAGCCGCTACCGGATCGGCGGGAAGATGGTGGTGGTTCCGCAGCCACGGTAGGCGCCGGGAAGTTGGCCCGGCGCCGGCCGATCACACAGGGCGCTCCAGCGGGCTTACGGTCTTGGCCGGATCCCGCTCCACGCTCTCGGCTAGGGCCGTATCGATCTGCTCCATCAATTCCGCCGGGATCACCACACCGGAGGCCTTGACGTTCTCGGTGACCTGTTCGGGACGCGAGGCACCGAACAGAGCGGTGGCGACATTCGGGTTCTGCAGCACCCACGCGATCGCCAGCTGGGACATTTCAAGGCCCAGTTGCTCGGCGATCGGCCGCAGTTTCTGCACGCGCTGAAGCACCGTCTCGTCCAGGAAGCCCGAGATCGTGTTCTTTCCGCCCATCTCATCGGTCGCCCGGCTTCCGGCCGGCGCGCCCTGTCCCGGACGGTACTTCCCGGAAAGCACACCCTGGGCCATCGGCGACCAGACGACCTGGGACATGCCCAGCTCCTTGGACGCCGGGACCACCTGCGCCTCGATCACCCGCCACAGAGCCGAATACTGCGGTTGGTTGGACACCAGCGCGAACCCTGCCGCCTTGGCCAGGGACTGGCCGGCGCGCAGCTGTTCGGCGTTCCACTCCGAGACCCCGATGTACAGGGCCTTGCCGGCACGTACAACGTCGGCGAATGCCTGGATCGTTTCTTCCAACGGGGTCTGGTGGTCATAGCGGTGCGCCTGGTAGAGGTCGACGTAGTCCATGCCCAGCCGGGACAGGGATCCGTTGATGCCCTCCATGATGTGCTTGCGCGACAGGCCTGTGTCATTGGGGCCCTTGGGTCCCACGGGCCAGTAGACCTTGGTGAAGACCTCAAGGGATTCACGGCGCTGCGTTTTCAGCGCCGCCCCAAGCACCTGCTCGGCGGCGCCGTTGGCGTAAGCGTCGGCCGTGTCGAAGGTAGTGATGCCCGCATCGAGTGCAGCATTCACGCAGGCCGTGGCGACGTCGTTGCCCACTTGGGAACCGTGGGTCAGCCAGTTGCCGTAGGTGATTTCGGTGATCTTGAGCCCGGAGGCCCCGAGGAATCGGTAGTCCATGGATTTGAGCCTATGCCCGCCACCAGAAGCGGACAAGACATGTGGCGACGGTTTGTCGGGCACCGGGAGATCGATGGCACCAAAGACAAAGCGCACGAGGCGGCGCACCGCCGAATGATCCGGGTGCGCCGCCTCCTGGGCGGTGAATGGGAGAAGGTTAGTGGGTGTCTTCGGCCTCGACCTCGGTCTTGTCCCCGGTCCACTGGGTGTGGAAGGAGCCTTCGGAATCCACACGGTTGTAGGTGTGGGCTCCGAAGAGGTCGCGCAGGCCCTGGGTCAGTGCCGCCGGCAGGCGCGGCCGGCGCAGCCCGTCATAGTAGGCCAGCGAGGAGGAGAACACCGGAACCGGGACGCCCAGCTGGACGGCGGTGGACACCACGCGGCGCCAGGCCGGGACCGCCTGCGCGATGGCCTGGGCAAAGGCCGGGGCGACGAGCAGGTTGGCCGGCTTCTCATCCTTGGCGTAAGCCTTGGTGATGTCCGCAAGCAGTGCGGCACGGATGATGCAGCCCTCACGCCAGAGCGCGGCGATCTCATCGAGCTTGAGCTCCCAGTTGTACTCGATCCCGGCGCTGGTGAGCATGTCCAAGCCCTGGGCGTAGGAGACCAGCTTGGAGGCAAAGAGTGCCTGGCGCACGTCCTCGACGAAGCCCTCGCCCATCTCCACCGCGACGCCGTGGCCGGTGAGAACTTCCTGGCCGATGGCGCGCTGGTCGCGCTGCGAGGACAATCCGCGGGCAAAGACCGACTCGGCGATGGCCGAGGTCGGGGAGCCCAGGTCCAGTGCGGACTGCACGGTCCAGCGGCCGGTACCCTTCTGTCCGGCGGAATCAACGATCACATCGACGAACGGCTTGCCGGTCTTGGCATCGACGTGGCCCAGGACCTCGGCGGTGATCTCGATCAGGAAGGAGGAGAGCTCGCCCTTGTTCCACTGTTCGAAGATGGTTGCCTGCTCGGCGGGCTCGATGCCGGCGCCGGTGCGCAGCAGGTCGAAGGCCTCGCCGATGACTTGCATGTCGGCGTATTCGATGCCGTTGTGGACCATCTTGACGAAGTGTCCCGCGCCGTCGGTGGAGATCCAGGCGCAGCACGGTGCACCGTCATCGGCCTTGGCCGAGATCTTTTCCAGCATCGGGCCCAACGCCTTGTAGGACTCCTTGGAACCGCCGGGCATGATCGAGGGGCCAAGAAGTGCGCCCTCCTCGCCGCCGGATACCCCGACGCCCACGAAGTGCAAGCCCTTGGTGGCAAGATCGGCCTCGCGGCGTCGGGTGTCCACGAAGTTCGAGTTGCCGCCGTCAATGATGATGTCGCCCTCTTCAAGCAGGGGAACCAGGGAGTCGATGACCGAGTCGACCGGCGCGCCGGCCTTGACCATGAGCATGACCCGGCGCGGGGTTTCAAGGCTCGCGACCAGTTCTTCCATGGTCTCGGTGCGGATGAAGTTTCCCTCGTCGCCATGGGCTTCAAGCAGCGCGTCGGTCTTGGCCACCGAACGGTTGTGCAGCGCCACGGTGTATCCGTTGCGGGCGAAGTTCCGGGCGAGGTTTGCGCCCATGACGGCTAGGCCGGTGACGCCGATCTGTGCAGGCATGAAGTCTCCATCGTTGCGATTTTGCTGGGCCGGGCGATTTCCGGTTTCCAGAGGCACCGGGCACGGCTACGTGACTGTCTTCCACTTTAGTTTGTCCGGTGCGCACAAGGCCAGACAAACACGCGGCGCACACCCGGATTGCCCTATGGATCTGCGCTTTTGGCACGTCTGGCCGGCGGGTTTCAGCTACCCGTTTAGCGCTAAGGTTGATTCATGCCCACATCACTGCACCAGCAGGCCATCGAACACGTCGGAAGCCGCATCGTCGACGGTTCTTTTCGCCCCGGCGAGGTGATCCTTGCTGCGGAGCTGGAGACCGAACTGGGCGTCTCGCGTTCGGTGATCCGCGAGGCGGTCCGCGTGCTGGCAGCGGCCGGACTGGTTCTTTCCACCAAGCGGGTGGGGATCCGGGTGCTGCCCGCCCAGGACTGGAACCCCTTTGACCCGCTGGTGATCCGCTGGCGGTTGGCCGGGGACGGGCAGGGGACGCAATTGCGTTCGCTCACCGAGCTGCGGGTGGCCGTCGAGCCCATGGCCGCCGAGCTGGCGGCCGAACACGCACCGGCCGAATTCTGTGCGGAGCTTCTGAGCGTTGCGGCGCAGATGCGCCATGCCGGCCGCTCCGGGGACCTTGGATCGTTCCTGGAGCTCGATATCCGGTTCCATGCCCTGGTCCTAGCCGCATCGGGCAACGAGATGTTTGCCAACCTGGCGAATCCGATCGGTGCGACCCTTCGCGGGCGGACCGAGCTGGGGTTGATGCCCGAACGACCGCACGAGGAGGCGCTGGCCTGGCACCAAGCGGTTGCCGATGCGATTTCCGCCGGGCGCCCGGCGCTGGCGCGCGAATCCATGGAGTTGATCATGCGACGCACCAACGAGGAGATCTGCGGTGTCTGGGCCCACCAGCCACGGCTTTTCCCGCTTCCCCGTATTTAGGCGGGCCCTCCTCGGGGCAGCAGATGACTTGCCCCGACCCGGAGCCATCTCCCGCCGGAGGCATGGATCCCCGTGAACCACGGACGGTGATCTTTGGCATGCTGCGGGCATAGGCTGGGGCCATGTTCAGGCTCGTTGGACCCCTGGCTGCGTTTCTTGCGTCGCACAGCACCAATGTCCGCCATCGAACCGCCGCCAGAAAGCATCTTTCTCCGGCGCACCCCACGGAAGGACAGGTACATGAGCACCGTTGCAGCAATGGTCATTGAATCCCTCGCACGGCTGGGGGTGAAGCATGTCTGGGGCGTCGTGGGCGATGCCCTGAATCCCTTGACCGATGCGATTCGCACCAGTACGGAAGTGCAATGGATCGGCGTGCGGCACGAGGAAACCGCAGCGTTTGCCGCAGGCGCCGCGTCCCAGCTCTCCGGGGTGCTGGGGGTATGCATGGGAACCGTCGGACCGGGATCGATCCACCTGCTCAACGGGCTCTACGACGCCAAGAAGTCCCACACCCCCGTATTGGCGATTTGCGGGCAGGTGCCCAGCGAGCAGATCGGCACCGATTTCTTCCAGGAGGTCAACAACGACACGCTTTTCGCCGACGTCGCGGTGTTCGCACAGACGGTGACGAGCCTCGGGCAGATGCCCTACTTGCTGGAACAAGCGGTCAATGCCGCGTTGACCCAACGCGGGGTTGCCGTGCTCTCCATTCCCGGGGACATCGGCGGCGCGGAGCTGCCCAAGGACACTACCGCGACCTTCGTCGATGTCCAGCAGCCCACCCCGGCGCACCCCGAGGCGCTGCATACCGCCGCAGCCACCATCAACGCGGCCTCGAAGGTGACGATGCTGGTGGGCATGGGTGCCCGGGAGGCCCGGGAGCAGGTGCTGGATACCGCGCGCAAGCTCGCCGCCCCGATGGTGCTCACGCTCAAGGCCAAGGAAGGACTGGAAGACGGCAACGAATTCCAGGTGGGACAGTCCGGCCTCATCGGCAACCCCGCTGCGGGCCATGCCCTGGAGAGCTGCGAGGTGTTGCTCATGGTCGGGACCGATTTTCCCTACCGCGACTACTATCCCCAGGGAAAGACGGTCATCCAGGTCGATCGGGTGGGCGAGCACATCGGGCGGCGCACCGCCGTCGGACAGGGAATCGTCGCCGATGCGCAGCTTGCGCTCACCGGGCTGTTGCCGTTGCTGGACACCAAGCCGGACCAATCGCACGTGCGTGCTTCCCGGGACAAATACAAGGGCTGGAGCAAGGGACAAAGCTCGCTTGCCGATCCGGCGCACGATTCGCGGGTGATCGGAAAGGTGCGCAGCCTGGTCGATAATCCCTTTCACGCCATCCGCCCCGAGGCCGTGGCCGCCGCCGTCGACGAACTGGCCTCGGACTCGGCGATCTTTACCGCCGATACGGGAATGTCGACCGTGTGGCTTTCGCGCTATGTCACGATGCGCGCCCGGCGAAGGCTCCTGGGATCGTTCAACCTGGGGTCGATGGCCAACGCCATGCCGCAGTCCTTGGGGGCTTCGGCTCTGGACCCAACGCGCCAGGTGATCGCGTTCTGCGGTGACGGCGGGCTGAGCATGCTGCTCGGCGACCTGCTCACGGCCGTCGCCTACGAGCTGCCGGTCAAGTTGGTCGTCTTCAACAATTCCAGGTTGGGCATGGTGAAACTCGAACAGGAGCAGGCCGGGTTGCCCGAATTCGGCACCGTGCTCAAGAACCCTGATTTGGCCGAGGTCGGGCGGGCCTGCGGGCTCCACGGCATTCGGGTGACCGATCCAGGGAAGTTGCATTCCGCGGTGGCCGAAGCCCTGGCTCACGATGGCCCGGTGCTCCTGGATGTGGTGACCAACCCGGAGGAGGTCTCCATTCCGCCACAGGCCACGATCGGACAGGCCTGGGGATTCGCCACGGCCCGCCTCAAGGAAGTCCTCGAAGCCAAGGACAAGGACGAAACCACGAAGTAGGCCCGGACCGCATCGGCCCATGGCGAAGGCGCCGTCCCTGCACCCTGATCGGGGCGGGGACGGCGCCTGGGGGCCTTGCCGGTGGTGGGCCAAGACTAGAAGCGCAGCAGCACCTTGCCCGATGTGGCCGAGTCCCTTGCCGTGGTGAACGCCTCGAGCGCGTCGTGGACATCGAATTCGTGGGTGACGATGCCTCCGAGGTCCAGCGACCCGTCGGCCAGTGCGCCAAGCACCTGATCGATCTCGTCGTTGAACCGGAAGGATCCGATGAGCTCAAGTTCCCGGGTGATGGCCAGGGAGATCAGTGCCGGTTGCTCCCCGGAGGGCAGCAGTCCCACCATCACGATGCGCCCTGCGCGCATCGCTCCGCGCACTGCCGAGGCCAAGCCGCGGTGGTTGCCGCTTGCCTCGATGACCACATCGGCTTGGACCGCGGCGATCGACTCGGTGTCATCGGCCTTCAAGGTGGCCGTTGCTCCTGCCGCGGCGGCGATCCGCAGCGGCTTGTCGAACATGTCTACGGCGATGATTTCCGCCGCGCCGGCGCGCTTGAGCACGGCGACCGCCAGCGCACCGATGGGACCGGCACCAATGACCAGCACGCGCTTGCCCGCAACCTCTCCGGCGCGGGAAACGGCGTGCCAGGCAACGGCGGCGGGCTCGGCCAGCGCCGCATCGCGCAACGAGAGCCCGGCGGGAAGTTCCCGCAGCATCCGGGCGGGCAGGTTCACACGCGTGGCAAACGCACCCTCGGTGTGCGGGAAGCGTGCCGCCGAGCCCAGGTAGGTGCAGCCCGGGGACAGGTTGGGCCTCTCGAGGGGGTAGCGCGCCCCGGTTCCCCCGGGGGTGCCGGGGTGCACTGCGACCTTGGCGCCCACCGGAGGGCCGGTTCCGTCGGCGGCAGCCACGGTGATGGTGCCGACGATTTCGTGGCCCAGCACCATGGGCGCCTTGAGGATCGATTCCCCCGCTGCCCCGTGGCTGAAGTAATGCAGGTCGGAGCCGCAGATCCCGCCATAGGCGATGGCCACCTGAGCCTGCTCGGTTGCGGGCATCGGGACTTCGATGGTTTCAACGCGCAGGTCCCCCGCGGCGTGGGCAATGACCGCGGTGGCGGTGTAGGTCTTAGACGACAACGGTCATCCCTCCGTCGATGAAGATGGTCTGGCCGTTGACGTAGTCCGAGCCGTCCGAGGCCAGCCATACGGCCGGCCCTGCAAGGTCCTCCACGGTGCCCCAGCGACCGGCCGGGGTGCGGCCCAGGATCCAGGAGTTGAACTTTTCGTCGTCCACCAGCTTCTGCGTCATTTCGGTGTGGATGTAGCCCGGGGCGATGGCGTTGATCTGCAGGCCGCGCGAGGCCCACTCACTGGTCATCGCGCGGGTGAGGTTGCGCAGCCCGCCCTTGGCTGCGGTGTAGGCCGCGATGGTGGGCCGGGCCAAGTCGGTCTGCACCGAGCAGATGTTGATGATCTTGCCTTTCCCGCGTTCGACCATTCCCCGGGCGGCCTCGCGTCCCACCAGGAAGGCGCTGGTCAGGTTCGTGTCCAGCACGCGCTGCCAGTCGGCAACCTCGAGCTCCAGCAGCGGTACCCGGTGCTGGATTCCCGCATTGTTCACCAGGATCCGCAGCGGGCCTACCTCCGCCTCGATGCGTGCGATGTTGCTGGCCACCGCCGTTTCGTCGGTGACGTCGAACGCGTAGGAGAAGATGCGCGAGGCGCCGTAGCGCTGCACGAATTCGGCGGTGGTTGCGGCCAGGCGATCGGTGTCGCGCCCGTGCAGCACGATGCTGGCTCCGGCGTCGGCCAATCCCGCGGCAAGTTCCTTGCCGATGCCGCGCGAGGAACCGGTGACCAGTGCGATGCGGCCGGTGAGGTCAAAGAGGTTGCTGCCCATGGGTTGATATTTCCTTTGCTGGGTCGAGGCGGGTCTGTGGCTAGAACGCGGTGGCGATCGCGTAGATCAGGTAGGCGATGGCGAAACCAATGACACCGACAAGCGCCTGTCCCACGGTCCATACCCGCAGCGTGGTCTTCACGTCCATCCCGAAGAAGCGCGAGACCAGCCAGAAACCGGAGTCGTTGACGTGCCCGGCGAACACGGAGCCCGCGGCCAGTGACAGCACGATGGCCACGACCTGGATCTGGTTCAAATCCGGGTTGCCCACCACAACGGGCTGGATGATGGCCGCGGCGGTGGTCAGGGCGACGGTGGCCGAACCCTGGGCCAGGCGCACCACGGCGGCAATGATGAAGCCGGCAACGATGATCGGCAGGCCCAAGGCGTCCAGCGAGGAGGCCACCGCGTCTCCGATGCCGCTGGCGCGCAGCACGGCACCGAACATGCCGCCGGCGCCGGTGATCAGGATGATGGAGCAGACCGGGCCAAGGGAGGAATCGACAACCGTCTCGATGAGGGTCTTGTCCTTGTTCTGCTTGTATCCGAGCAGGTACATTCCCAGCAGCACGGTGATCAGCAAGGCGACCGGGGTCTCGCCGACCAGGCGCAGGATCTGCACCCACTGGGTTTCCTTGTCCACGACGCCGGCCGAGGCCAGCGTGTTTAGTCCGGTGTTCATGAAGATCAGCAGCAGTGGCAGCAGCAGCAAGGTCATCACGGTGCGCAGCGTCGGCTTGGAGGCAAAGTCGTGCTGTTGCTCCACGGATCCGGAGAGGATCTCGGGGATCGGGATATCGAACTTGCGCCCGACGTATTTGCCGAAGAGGTGGCCGGCGAAGTACCACGTCGGAAGCGCTACGACCAGGCCAAGGAGCAGCACCAGCCCGACGTTGGCCTCAAGCAGTCCCGAGGCGGCAACCGGGCCCGGGTGGGGAGGCACGAAGATGTGCATCACGGAGAACGCCGTGGCTGCCGGGAAGGCGTAGCCCAGGAAGGAACCGCCCAGGCGCCGTGCCACGGTGAAGATGATCGGCAGCATGACCACCAGGCCGGCATCGAAGAAGATCGGGAAGCCAAAGAGCAAAGAAGCCACCGATAGTGCAAGCGGTGCGTGCTTCTCGCCGAACTTGTTGATCAATGCGGTGGTGAGCACCTCCGCTCCACCGCTGGTCTCAAGCATGCGCCCGAGCATGGCCCCGAGGCCCACGAGCAATGCGACCGAGGCCAGCGTGCCGCCGAATCCTCCGGTGAGCGTGGGGATCACCGCCGCCACAGGGATTCCGGTGGCAACCGCGGTGAGCAGCGAGATCACAACCAATGCCACGAACGCATGGATACGCCATTTGATAATGAACAAAAGCAGTAGCAGGATTGCGCCCACTGCAATGGAGAGGAGCGCTGGGGTGCCCAACGTCCAATTCATGACTAACTCGTCGGTCATCATTGTCCTTCTGAGGTTATTGGAGCTCGGTGATGGGGCGGCAACCGCGGTTGCCGGGGACTACTGGGGGTTCAACGCTTCGGCCACCAGATCCACGATTTCCTCGGGGCTGCGCATGACATCGATTTCGATGGCATGCTCATCGGATTCCAGTGCTTCGAGTGTGTCCAGTTGCGAGGCGAGCAACGTCGGTGGCATGTACTCGTGGCTGCGCTCGTCCAGGCGGTGCTGGATCAGTTCGACAGCGCCGCGCAGGTGGATGAAAAGGGTGGATGGTTCGTGGGCGCGCAGCAGGTCGCGGTAGTTGCGCTTGAGTGCCGAACAGGCGATGACTGCCGGGGCGGGGCCGCGCGTGCTTCGGGACAATTCCTGTCCAATGGTGACCAGCCAAGGCTCACGGTCCGCATCGCTCAGCGGTTGTCCGGCAGCCATCTTTTCCTTGTTGGATGGCGGGTGGAGGTCATCGCCGTCGATGAACACGGAGCCAAGTTTTTCGGCCAGCGCTCGCCCCACCGTGGATTTGCCGCACCCGGAAACTCCCATGACGATCATGGGAGGGTTGGCAGGTCGGTTCATCGTCACTCCATCGTGAATCCAAAATTAATGTCGGACATAAACAAGTAAGTACTGACATAAGTATGATTTATAAAAGGTTATGGCTCCTCGTGCCGTGCTGTCAATAGGATGAGGTGAACCCGCTAGCGCACCTTGCTCGGCCACCATGAATACGCTCTCACCGCTTGTGGCCGGACGGCACTTGGGTGCCTCACTGCTGACGCCTTCACGTCCCGCCTGCGATTCCTAGCAAACACTCAGGTTTGGCTCCTAGTGTCGAAAGGGTTCAGGCAAGATCGACGGAAGGGAAATCCACACATGGGACTCGGAGACAAGATCAGCAACAAGGCCAAGGAAGTCACTGGAGAAGCCAAGGAGAAGCTCGGCGAGGCCACCGACAACGAGCGGCTCCAAGCAGAAGGGCTCAAGGACCAGGCTGTTGCCAAGGCCAAGCAAGCCGGAGAGCATGTCAAGGACGCCGCCAAGGACCTCACCAACAAGTAGAACTAGTCGCCATGAGCCCCCCCCGGGCGCAGGCCGGGCCTCGGAGGTTAACGCACAAGATCCCTTGGACCAAGCGACTTTCGTCTTTTGGTCCAAGGGATCTTCTGTGTGGGCCCTACCGGGATCGAACCGATGACATTCACGGTGTAAACGTGACGCTCTACCAGCTGAGCTAAAGGCCCGGAAACAAGCACTGACCGGTCAATTTTCCGTTCCGGTGCGTTGCAACAAGTAGATAATCTAATACACCCGTCCCTGAATTGGCAAATCGCCGCACGACTGCAAGCTGGGATACCCAAGTTCGGAGCCATGCCTCGCGGGCCGCGCCTACAACCGAACCCACCGACCCAGCTCAATGGAAACAAGCCGGCGGGCTCGAACAACCACGCCTAGGGCTGGTTGTAGCGTTTACGGACGAAGTACAGCCCAACCAGTGAAATCACGGCAATCGCCATGTAGTAGAAGCTTGGTGCGTTCAACGAGCCGGTCACGCTTAGCAACCAGGTCAACACGAGCGGCGCAATTCCACCTAGCAGGGTAACGCCGACGTTGTAGGTGACGGCCAGGCCCGTGCCACGGATGGCCGCAGGGAACAGCGCAGAGAGCAACGCAGGCAGCGGGCCGAAGTAGAACGCCATGATCACTCCGAGCAGGCCAATGACAATCACCAACACCGGCACGCTGGGTGCGGTGACCATCAGCTTGAACAACGGCCAAGCCAGCAGCAAGGCGCCGACTGCTGCATACGTCATGATCCTAGCCGGTCCGAATCGGTCCGCCAGGTGCCCTACGAACGGGACGCCAACGAGGGTGACAAGCCCGGCAACGATCCCGCCCAGGAACGCCGCGGTGGCGGGAATCCCCAGGTTTTTCACGGCGAATGTCGGCATGTAGAGGATCATGTAGACCGAAATGGTTGCCACTCCGATAACGGCAGAACCAGCCAACAGGCGCCCGTAATGATTAACAAAAAGATCCTTGAGCGGAGTCTTGGTCTTCTCGCCGTTGATGAACTCCTCGGTCTCATCAAGCTTGGCACGGATGTAGAGCCCGACGGGGCCGATCAGCAGGCCAACAAAGAACGGTACCCGCCAGCCCCAGCTGTAGAGGGCTTCTTCGGACAACCACTGGGTCAACCCATAGCCAAAGGCCGAAGCCAACAGCATCGAGGCACCTTGGGCGGCAACCTGCCATGAGGCGTAAAACGCTTTCTTGTGCGGGGCCGTCTCGATAAGGAACGCCGTGGCCGTGCCGAACTCTCCACCGGCCGAGAAACCTTGGACCAGGCGGGACACCAGGATGATCACCGAACCCCAGACTCCCACCGTCGCGTAGGTCGGGGCCACCGCCATGATCAGGGTGCCAACCATCATCAGCAGCAGGGTCAGGGTCAGCGCATTCTTTCGGCCCTTGCGGTCCGCGAAGCTGCCCAGCACCATGCCGCCCAGGGGGCGAACCAGGTAGGAGATCGCGAACGTCGCAAAAGTGAGGATCAGCCCCACCGTTCCATCGGATTCCGGAAAGAAGTTCTTTGCGATCACGACGGCAAAGGTCGCGTAAACGATTATGTCGAACCACTCGAGGGCGGCGCCGATCGAACTGCTGACCACCGCCTTCTTGGCAGCGGCCAGCTGCTGCGGTGTGACTGTTGTTGCCTCGGCCATGGGTATCTCCTTGGAAGTTGTGCAGCAGGTGGATGGGCCCCGGTGCGGCTTAGGAACCCAGCTTGGCGATTAGGTTATCGATGAAGGTTTCGCAGGCGGCGATCTGGTCGAGCTCGATGAACTCGTCCGGGGCGTGTGCCTGGGCAATATCGCCGGGACCGCACACGACCGTGGGGATTCCGGCGTTGAAGAACAACCCGGCCTCTGTACCGTAGGTTGCCTTGTCCGGGCTGGGGATGCCGCCTAGTTCGGCGGCGAGTTCCACGATTGCAGCATCCGGGCCTGTGTCGAGGCCCGGGGCTTGGGCCAGCACGGTGAAGTCGATGCCCACGTCCTTGTGCTGCTCCCGCATGGATGCTTCGATGCGCGTGGCCTCCGCACGGAACCGCGCGATGAGCTCGGTGGGGTCATCGGCGCCAATGGAACGGAACTCAAAATGCAGGGTGCAGGTTGCAGGGATCGTGTTCACCGCGATTCCACCCTCGATCTTGTTCACCGTGGTGGTGGTGTGGGGGACGATGTACGCCTCGTCGAAAGGTCCGTCTTGGGTGAGTCCGCGAGCAAGGGAGTCCACGAATCCGGTAAATTCCGCGGCTGCGGATATTGCGTTGACGCCCTGCGGGGTCAACGAGGAGTGCGCCGCGACGCCACGGAAGTCCACACGGATGACGTTGACCGACTTGTGTCCGCGCACCACGCGCATGCTGGTGGGCTCCCCCACGATGGCGCCACGGGGTTTCAGGCCGGCCTCGACGATGGCTGCGACCAGGTCAACCGCACCGACGCAACCGACTTCCTCGTCGTAGGAAAACGCAAGGTGGAGCGGTTCGGCCAGCTTTGCCGCAACGATCGACTCAAGCCTGGTCATGATCACTGCGAGGAAGGATTTCATGTCGCAGGTGCCACGGGCGTAAAGCTTGCCCTCGCGGATCTCGGGGACGAACGGGTCGCTGCTCCAGTCCTGACCATCGACGGGAACCACATCGGTATGGCCTGAGAGCACGATGCCGCCGGTGCGGGTACCGTCGACGGCGGGGATGGTGGCCAGCATATTCGCCTTGTTCCCCTCGGCGTTGTGGATCAGGGTCGATTCGATGCCAACGGCCCCGAGTCGTTCCACAACGTAGTCGATCAACCCAAGGTTGCTGTCCCGGCTGGTGGTGTCAAAGCCGATCAGCTTCGTGATTTCGGCCATTGTTGCTTCACTGGGGGCGAGTGACATTGCTACTCCTCATTTTCATGGGCCGGCCCCGGTGCCCTTTGAAGTGCGTGGGGAGCCGTCAAGATTCTCTCATTGTCCGCCCATAGGGCGGCGACCTGTGAAAACACGGCGTAACACTGGCTCGTCCCGGGTCCGTTCCCAGCGGTGGCGTGAGTGCCTCCATTTCCGACGCACGCCGACTGGCGGAGCAAGCGCTCCACCCGTCTGCCCTCGGGCCTTGGCAGCTGGAAAGGAAAGGCGAGGACCATGAAGCCTGCGGCTTGGGCGAGCAGGGTAAGCGCTGCACTACCTTGTGGAAACGGCTTCGCTTTCGCGCCCGCGGATCCCGACGCCCGCCGGAGGTGGACGCTTGAGACCGCTGCGCCGACGGTGAAAGCCTGGCCTCGATCTACGGACCCATGGTTGAATCCAACCCAACGGCTCGCCGTTGCGATCTGTGTCGTTCCTAGCATGCTCATCCGGTGGACCCTCCGGAACCTGTTCAACGCCGTTCCCGGGCCGTGGGCGGGTAGGGGCCTGAACCCTGGTCCCTACCTTCATGATCGGCCTAATTACCGGTTACTACCGCGCTGGAGCCATCGGCGGCATCATCATGCTGGGCGTCGCTCTCGCGTCTCTGTGTGTACAGCAGGTCTTCCAGGTCCCTATGTGGCGGTGGAACCTTGCGGTGTTTGCGCGAGAGGCCAGCAAAGCTGTCGACCGGGTGGTTGGCTGGATAATACATGGTCCATGAGCGCCATAAGTCTGCTCGGTGCCAGCTGGCGGCGTCTCGAAGGTGTCATCTTGGGCTTAAACCCCGTAATAATGGTGTTCGTGCCCCTTTGTGCTCAGCAGCGTCCTTGGAATGGTGCCGGCGCCCTTGGGTCTGCTGAGGTCGTTCTGTTCTAGTGGGCCCTACCGGGATCGAACCGATGACATTCACGGTGTAAACGTGACGCTCTACCAGCTGAGCTAAAGGCCCCTGACACTACTGGATTCCCGTGGGTTTCGTTCCGCGGGAAGTCTTCGTGACAAGAATATGGCTGTGGCGGTGTACCTGCCCGAGTAATCGAATAGACGCAGAAGTTCTTCGATCACTCTTAGGTGAGTAGGTCAATCGCCTCTCTGTAGCGCGCGATGGCGCGCGCCTGATGGATGGGTGAACTAAAGGAATCCACCACGCGTCCCCCCGAAACGAGGAACGTGTGCCGCGTTGCCGCGCCGGATTCGGTGTTGAATGCGCCGTAGCTGCTTGCTACGGCACCGTGCGGCCAGAAATCGGCCAGCAGATCAAACCCGAAACGGGCTTGGTCCGCATAAGTGCGCAGTGCGTATTTGTGGTCCACCGAAACACCCATGATGCGGATGTTCCGGGACGTGAATTCCCCGCGAACATTTTCCAGCTCCTCGAGTTCGGAACCGCAAACAGCGGAAAACGCGAACGGGTAGAAAACCAAGAAGCAGGCTTGCTCCCCCAGTGAGCCGGACTCGATGAGTTCGCCAAATTGGTTGCTGAGTGCAAAGCCCGGGGCCGGTTGCCCGACCCGTGGCGGCGAGGAAGGCTTCCCCGCCACCTGTTGCGATGAATCCACGGTATTAATGCTTGCGCCGCGCCATGAGGCAAGTGGCCGACCAGTCTTCGGAAACACCCTCGCTGTTTGTCACGTGGAGGCCTGCGGTTGGTGCATCCGCCTGGATGGATGCGGGCGATACGTAGCCATCACGCCCAGACTTCGGGGTCAGCAACCACACCACCCCCTTCTCATCCAGGCTGACCAGCGAATCGACCAAGGCGTCAATCAAGTCACCGTCGTCGTCACGCCACCAGTAGATGATTCCGTCGACTACCTCGTGGTCTTCCTCTGTCAGTAGTTCGGAACCCACTGCGTCCTCAAGGGAATCGCGCAGATTAAAGTCCACATCGTCGTCGTACCCGAGTTCCTGAATCAGGTCCCCGTCTTTGAAGCCCATTTTTAGTGCGGCTTCGTGCTTTGCCGGTGCGGCGTCGCTCACGTCACTCCTCCTGCTGCTGTAAAGCGTCTGGGTACAACCAAACACCTTTTTTGCGCTCCCATCAAGCGCAAAGGCTCCAACACGCCGAAATAGTGATGACTTGGCCCGGTATTCGGCTCTGGGCACATTTCATGGGGAAGCCCAAACGTCTCGCCTGCTTGGCCTGGATACGTTTTGGCACGGGATGCGCATTAGAGTGTAATTGGCGGTCCGCGACCAACTACCCTGGGGAAACGGACCACTACTTTGGCGCTAGCAACGCCACTGCGGGTTGAAGACGCTTTTACGCGTCCACCCGCAGCCCCCGCTGTACCCCATATCGAGGAGAAGATGGACGTGGCTGTAGAGGAACACATTTCTCACATCCGTAGCGGCTTGACGAGCCAGTTGCCTGATCGGGATCCGGAGGAGACCGCAGAATGGATTGAGTCCTTCGATGGTCTTGTCGAGACGCAGGGCACCGAACGTGCCCAGTACATTGTTCGTTCACTACTCCAGCGCGCAGGCGCCAAGAGCGTGGGCGTTCCCATGGTCACCACCACTGACTACGTGAACACGATCCCGGTGGACCAGGAACCGGACTTCCCCGGCGACGAGCAGGTTGAGCGCCGCTACCGCGCCTACATGCGCTGGAACGCGGCCGTCATGGTGCACCGCGGCCAGCGGCCCGGAGTCGGGGTCGGTGGACACATCTCCACCTATGCCGGTGCTGCAACCCTGTACGAAGTTGGATTCAACCATTTCTTCCGCGGCAAGAACCACCCCGGCGGCGGAGACCAGGTCTTCTTCCAGGGCCACGCCTCGCCAGGAATGTACGCTCGCGCCTTCCTCGAGGGGCGCTTGAGCGAAGAGGACATGGACGGTTTCCGCCAGGAGAAGTCCCGTCAAGGCCATGCGCTGCCTTCCTACCCGCACCCGCACTCGCTGCCGGATTTCTGGGAGTTCCCCACCGTGTCCATGGGCCTTGGCCCCGCGAATGCGATCTACCAGGCGCAGTCCAACCGATACCTGCAGAACCGCGGCATCAAGGACACCTCAGACCAGCACGTCTGGGCTTTTTTGGGCGACGGCGAAATGGACGAGCCCGAATCACGCGGCTTCCTCCAGTTGGCTGCGAACGAAAAGCTGGACAACCTCACCTTCGTGGTCAACTGCAACCTGCAGCGCCTCGATGGACCGGTACGCGGCAACGGCAAGATCATGCAGGAACTCGAAGCCTTCTTCCGCGGTGCCGGCTGGAACGTCATCAAGGTCGTCTGGGGCCGCGAGTGGGATGCCCTGCTCGATGCCGACACCGATAACTCGCTTGTGGACATCATGAACCAGACCCCGGACGGGGACTACCAGACCTACAAGGCCGAGAACGGTGCCTTCGTCCGCGAGCACTTCTTCGGAAAGTCCCCGCAGACCAAGGAAATGGTTGCGGACCTGACCGACGAGCAGATCTGGAACCTCAAGCGCGGCGGCCACGACTACCACAAGATGTACGCCGCGTATAAGGCCGCAACAGAGTTCAAGGGCAAGCCGACGGTCATCTTGACCAAGACGGTCAAGGGCTACGGGCTGGGCCCGCACTTCGAGGCGCGCAACGCGACGCACCAGATGAAGAAGATGACCCTCGAGGACCTCAAGAACTTCCGCGACCACCTGCGCATCCCGATCACCGACGAGCAGCTCGAAGCCGATCCTTACCTGCCGCCGTACTACCGCCCGGAGCAGGATTCGCCCGAGTACAAGTACATGATGGAACGCCGTGAGGAACTCGGCGGCGCGGTGCCTTCGCGCCGCACCAAGTCCAAGGAGATTCATCTCCCCGAGGCCAAGGCGTACGAGACCGCGTCACGTGGCTCGGGCAAGCAGCAGGCCGCCACCACCATGGCGTTCGTGCGCCTGCTCAAGGACCTGATGCGCGACAAGGAGTTCGGCAGGCGTGTCGTCCCGATCGTGCCCGACGAGTCGCGCACCTTTGGCATGGATGCCTTCTTCCCGACGGCAAAGATCTACAACCCTGCCGGGCAGAACTATCTTTCGGTGGACCGCGACCTAGTGCTGGCCTACAAGGAGTCTCCGCAAGGCCAGCTGATCCACCCGGGTATCAACGAGGCAGGGGCCGTGGCGGCATTCACCGCCGCCGGAACCTCCTATGCCACGCACGACGAGCCGTTGATCCCGGTCTACGTGTTCTACTCGATGTTCGGTTTCCAGCGCACCGGAGATGCCTTCTGGGCAGCCGGGGACCAGATGACCCGCGGGTTCATCATGGGAGCCACGGCCGGGCGCACCACGCTGACCGGTGAAGGCCTGCAGCACGCCGACGGGCATTCCCCGATCCTGGCCTCGACCAACCCGGCAGTGGTCACCTACGACCCAGCCTACGGTTACGAGATCGGCCACATCGTCAAGTCCGGCCTGGAGCGCATGTACGGGGGCAAGCACGAAGACCCGAACGTGATGTACTACATCACGATCTACAACGAGCCCTACCAGCAGCCCAAGGAACCCGAGGGCCTGGACGTTGCAGGGGTTGTCGGTGGCATCTACCAGGTGTCCCCGGCCACCAT
The DNA here is from genome assembly GCF_039544305.1 of Paeniglutamicibacter antarcticus. Lineage (NCBI taxonomy): Bacteria > Bacillati > Actinomycetota > Actinomycetes > Micrococcales > Micrococcaceae > Paeniglutamicibacter > Paeniglutamicibacter antarcticus. The sequence goes on along the minus strand of NZ_BAABLK010000008.1, from coordinate 22,505 downwards.
CGACGGACCGCGTGCCCAGCTGCTCGCCTCCGGCGTTGCCGTGCCGTGGACCATCGACGCCCAGCGCCTCCTGGCAGAGGACTGGGGCGTATCGGCGGATGTCTGGTCGGTCACTTCCTGGAACGAGCTGCGTCGCGACGGGCTGGACTGCGAGGAGCAGACGTTCCTGGATCCGGGCGCCGAACCGCGCACCCCGTTTGTTGCCCAGCAATTGGCCGGCGCCACCGGCCCGATCGTTGCGGTCAGCGACTACATGAAGGCCGTGCCGGACCAGATCCGCCAGTTTGTGCCCAACGAGTTCGCCACCCTTGGCGCTGACGGGTTTGGTTTCTCCGACACCCGCGCCGCGGCACGTCGCTTCTTCAAGATCGACGCGCACTCGGTGGTTGTGCGCACGCTGCAGATGCTGGCCAAGCGCGGCGAGGTCGATGCGTCGGTTCCGGCAGAAGCCTTCGCCAAGTACAAGCTTGACGACGTGACGGCCGCAGACGGCGGCGACGCCGGAGGAGACTCCTAGCCGCCGGCAATTGCCGTCCGAGCGCTGTGGCGTGGATCCCGGAACACCGGGATCCACGCCACAGCTGTTTTCATTGCGCATCAAATCCGTCTGCCGGCTTTCCGGTTTGCCTAACCGGTGCGGCAAACGGCACTCGGGTCCATCACAAAAATGCACCGACACGTTGTGTGAACCATACAAAATAGTTCACGGCCCTGTTGATGCGTATGCTCAATCCATGAGCGATGAGCAAACCCCGAATCCGATATCCCGGATCCGGCCCTTCCGGCAAGCCAAGGCCACCCCGGAAACCCTCAAGAGGCTCCAGCAGCACTTGGGCGTGCTCTCCACGGTCGCCTTGAAGCACCTGGACCAGTCCTTGCCCTGGTATCGCGGCCTGCGCCCCGAGGAACGCGCGGCGCTCGGTTTGGTGGCGCAAAAGGGAATCGCTTCCTTCGTCTCCTGGTACGAACGCCCGACAGCATCACCGCAGTGGGTCCTTAACGACGTTTTCGGTGCCGCTCCCACCGAACTGACGCGTTCCATCAGCTTGCAGAAGGCCCTGCAACTGATCCGCACCATCGTCGAGGTCGTCGAATCCCAGGTTCCGGACATTGCTCCGGAATCCGAACAGACCCAGCTGCGTGAAGCCGTCCTTCGATACTCAAGGGAGGTCGCCTTCGCAGCAGCCGACGTTTACGCCCGTGCCGCGGAAACTCGCGGTGCCTGGGATTCACGGCTCGAGGCCTTGGTCGTGGATGCCGTCATGCGCGGGGAATCCCAGGATTCCCTGCGCTCCAGGATCGCCGCCGTAGGCTGGAAGTCCCACGAGAACATCCTGGTGATGATCGGCACCACCCCGGCGTCCTCGCAGGTGGGATTCGTCAGTGAGCTGCGCCGCGCCGCAGCTCGGTACGCTCGGGATTCACTGGTCGGAGTCCATGGTGAACGTGCGATCCTGATGCTCGGCGGCGTGGAAGCGGACCGCGCAGGGATGGACCGGCTGGCCTCGTTCTTTGGCCCCGGCCCTGTCGTCTACAGTCCCCTGGCCCCCACGCTCAAGGAAGCATCTGCCTGCGCCAAGGCCGCCTTCGCAGCCATCGCCGCGGCCAAGGCGTGGCCGCTGGCCCCGCGTCCGGTGGATGCCGACGACCTGTGGCCAGAGCGCGTCATGAACAACGACGAGGACGCCCGCACGGCGTTGGTCCAGGGGATCTACAACCCGTTGGTCAAGGCCGGAAACGGCCTGATCGAGACCCTTTCGAGCTACTTGTCGCTCGGGCATTCGCTCGAAGGCACCGCTCGCGAACTCTTCGTCCACGCCAACACGGTGCGCTACAGGCTCAAAAGGGTGTGCGACGTCACGGGCTGGGACCCCCTGGTTCCGCGGGAGGCATTCGTGCTGCAAACGGCACTGGTGGTGGGGCGCTTGGATACCGAAACCTCCGATCTCTTGTCCGAAACGCGGCAACCGGTGCAGCGCAAGAGACCCGCCTCCTTGTAGGATTCATACAAAAGCACGCCGCCAAGTCGGTGTGCGAAAACAGCCGCCGTGACTGACATCTTTGGAAAGCTGGAGTAGTGCTAGCAATCGTGTGCCCTGGACAGGGCTCCCAGACCCCCGGATTCCTTTCTCCGTGGCTTGAAGTACCGGATGTTTCCGAACACCTGGCTAACCTTTCGGCCATCACTGAGCGCGACCTGACCGCCCACGGAACCCTCTCGGACGAAGAAACCATCAAGGACACCGCCGTCGCCCAGCCTTTGATCGTCGCAGCGGGCCTTTTGGCTGCACGCGCACTCTTTGGTGAATCGCTGCCCCAAAACACGGTGTTGGCCGGCCACTCGGTCGGCGAAATCACCGCAACCGCCTTGGCTGGTGCGCTCTCCGAGCAGGACGCCATGGTCTTCGTGCGTGAACGCGCCAACTCCATGGCACTGGCGTCCGCTGCCACACCGACAGGCATGGCTGCCGTTCTTGGCGGTGATGCCCAGGAAGTCAACGCCGCAATCATTGCCGCGGGGCTGACACCGGCGAACGCCAACGGAGGAGGACAGATCGTCGCCGCTGGCACCCTGGAGCAGATCGAGGCCTTCGCCGCCAATCCCCCCGCCAAGGCACGCGTGATCCCCTTGAAGGTAGCCGGTGCATTCCACACCAAGCACATGGCCCCGGCCGTTGACGTGTTGGAAAAACTCTCCGCAACCCTCGATGCCAAGTCCCCCGCGACCACCCTGCTCTCCAACTACGACGGCAAGGCAGTTTCCTCAGGAGAAGCGAACCTTGCATCGCTGGTTGCCCAGGTCTCGCGCCCGGTGCGCTGGGACAAGTGCATGGAAGAGCTCGCCTCCCTCGGAGTCACCGGGATCATCGAGCTGCCCCCCGCCGGCACACTGGTCGGCTTGGCCCGTCGCGGCCTCAAAGGCATCCCTACCCTTGCCCTGAAGACCCCCGAAGACCTCGAAGCAGCACGTGCCTTCGTACTCGAACACACCCAAGCTTAGGAATACAGCAACATGACTGCAGTGATGAACCAGAGCGCCCCCCGCGAGTTCAGCCGAATCCACGGCGTGGGTTCCTTCCGTCCCGATGTCATCGTCACCAACGAGGACGTTTGCCAGTGGATCGATTCCTCGGACGAGTGGATCCAGCAGCGCACCGGAATCGAGACCCGCGCACGTGCCGATGAGAACACCTCCCTTCTGGACATGGCCGAAGGTGCCGCTCGCTCGGCGCTGGTGTCCGCCGGAATCGAAGCCAGCCAGCTCGGCGCCGTCATCGTTTCCACGGTGACCTTCCCCTATGCAACGCCCTCGGCCGCTTCCGCTCTTGCCGATCGCATCGGAGCGACCCCGGCCCCTGCCTTCGACATTTCCGCCGCCTGCGCGGGCTACTGCTACGGCGTGGCACAGGGCGACGCCCTGGTCCGCTCGGGAATGGCCGAGTACGTATTGGTCGTCGGCGCAGAAAAGCTCTCCGACGTGATCGATAACCACGAGCGCACCATTTCGTTCCTGCTTGGCGACGGCGCCGGCGCCGTGGTCATCGGGCCGTCGGACATCCCGGGCATCTCACCCTCTGTCTGGGGCTCGGATGGTTCGAAGTGGTCGGCCATCGGCATGACGCACTCGCAGCTGGATTTGCGTGACGCCGTCCTGCAGGCGGAGTCCTCTCCGGAGGGAACCTCGCTTGTGGCCGGCACCGAGGCCCAGCTGTGGCCCACCCTGCGCCAGGACGGCCAGACCGTCTTCCGCTGGGCAGTGTGGGAAATGGCCAAGATGGCCAAGCTCGCTCTGGAGAAGGCAGGCGTCACTTCCGAGGACCTTGTCGCATTCATCCCGCACCAAGCCAACATGCGCATCATCGACGAGATGGTCAAGCAGCTCAAGCTCCCCGAATCCGTGGCGGTCGCCCGCGACATCGCCAACGCCGGCAACACCTCCGCGGCTTCCATCCCGATGGCCATGGACCGGATGCTCAAGGAAAACCCAGAACTTTCCGGTGGCCTGGCCCTTCAAATTGGATTTGGCGCCGGGCTTGTCTTTGGCGCACAGGTCGTTGTCCTGCCCTAGGCTTAAGCCAGAGGGATACAACCCATCATTCGGACCGCACACCTGTGGTCTGCATAGTCGTCGGGCTTGTTACCGGCAAACAGAGAAAAGGAGCCATCATGGCTAGCAACGAAGAGATTCTGGCCGGCTTGGCCGAGATCGTCAACGAAGAGACCGGGCTGGAGACCGAGGCAGTCGAAATGGACAAGTCCTTCACCGAAGACCTGGACATCGATTCCATCTCCATGATGACCATCGTGGTCAACGCCGAAGAGAAGTTTGACGTGAAGATCCCGGACGAAGAGGTCAAGAACCTCAAGACCGTTGCCGATGCAGTGAACTTCATCGCTGGCGCACAGGCCTAAGCAGGGCATTGATGCATCCCTTGAAGTGCGTTCCGGTTCCGGGTCGCGCTTCAAGGGGAACATCGCTTCACCTTTCATGTTCATCGGATTGCTGGCCATGCCGCCCAAACCGCTTTGCCGGTTTTGCAACCGATCCCCAGTTTTCGATTCAATCCGGAACCCTCCGTTGATCTGGAGGCCCGATGCTTGAATCGCGTGCTAGTCCCACTAGCCGTTTCGTCCCAACCAGTAGAGAGTTTCAACATGGCTCGCAAAGTTGTTATCACCGGCCTCGGTGCCACCACGCCTATCGGCGGGGACGTCCCGACCCTGTGGGCCAATTCCCTCAAGGGAGTTTCCGGGGCCCACACACTTCCCTTTGACTGGGTAGACACCTACGACTTGCCGGTGAAGTTTGCCGCCAAGGCATCCAACCTGGCCTCCGAGGTTCTCTCACGCGTGGAAATGAAGCGCATGGACCCATCCACCCAGTTCGCCGTGGTTGCCGCGCGCGAGGCCTGGAGGGATGCGGGTATCAAGGAAATGGACCACGACCGGCTGGCTGTCGCCTTCGCCACCGGAATCGGTGGGGTATGGACGTTGCTGGACGCTTGGGACACCTTGAAGGAGAAGGGCCCGCGTCGTGTGTTGCCAATGACAGTGCCCATGTTGATGCCCAATGGTCCGGCAGCCGCGGTTTCCCTGGACCTGGGTGCACGAGCAGGTGCGCACACACCGGTTTCGGCTTGCGCCTCAGGCACCGAGGCCATGCACATCGGCTTGGAGCTTATCCGTTCGGGCAAGGCCGACGTGGTGATGTGTGGCGGCGCCGAAGCGGCCATCCACCCGATGCCGATGGCATCATTCGCCGCGATGCAGGCGCTTTCCAAGCGCAACGACGACCCCGAGCACGCATCGCGTCCCTATGACATCGACCGCGACGGTTTCGTCATGGGTGAAGGCGCCGGAGCCTTGGTCCTCGAGGCCGAGGAGCACGCCATCGCCCGCGGAGCGACGATCTATGCAGAGCTAGCCGGAACCTCGGTGACCGCCGATGCTTACCACATCACGGCGCCGGACCCGAAGGGCCTGGGTGCCACCCGCGCGCTGAAGGCCGCCATGTTCGACGGCCTGATCCAGCGCGAGGATGTCGTGCACGTCAATGCGCACGCCACATCGACCCCGGTGGGCGACAAGCCCGAGTACACGGCGCTGCGCGCAGCCCTGGGATCGCACCTGGACGATGTCTGCGTCTCTGCCACCAAGTCGCAGATGGGTCACTTGCTCGGCGCCTCAGGAGCCGTGGAGTCCGTCCTCGCGGTTCTTGCCGTCTACCACCGCAAGGCGCCGGTCACCATCAACCTGGAGAACCAGGATCCCGAAATCCCGCTCGACATCGTCGTGGGCACCCCGCGCGAACTGCCCGAAGGTTCCATCGTTGCGTTGAACAACTCGTTCGGCTTCGGCGGGCACAACGCAGTGGTTGCCGTCCGCAGCGTCTGATCCGCACGCGAGTAGGAGCTGCATGACAAAGAGCAGTGGCTCGAAGTGATCCACTTCGAGCCGCTGCTCTTTTGCGTTCCTGGGGTTGCATGTTCCGGTGCGGCACCACAACAGCCGTGACGCGTGAGCTGTTTACCCATTAGTCGACATAACTACAAGATGTATCATCGACAGGTCGAATCTTCTACCAGTTGATAGCTCCTGGAAAGCCCGCATGGTGAGAGCACTGGTTGCTCAAGGCATCGTGATTGGTGGCTAGATGACTTGGTGCAGCCAACGAACCGGTGCGCCTTCAGCGGCGTAACGGAAAGGTTCGAGCTCTTCGTCCCACGCCTCACCCAGGGCAATGGAGAGTTCCTGGTAGACAATGGCCGGGTCGCCCGCACCCTTTTCGTAGGCCCAGCGGATCCGCTCTTCACTGACCATGATGTTTCCTGCTGCGTCCGTCGTGGCGTGGAAGATACCAAGTTCCGGGGTGTGGGACCAGCGGCTCGAGTCGACTCCGGGGCTAGCATCCTCGGTAACCTCATAACGCAGGTGGGCCCAACCGCGAAGAGCCGATGCCAAAAGAGCACCCGTGCCGGGCTTGCCCGTCCAGTTGACCTCGGCCCGGGACATGCCCGGCGAGGCGCTCTGCTCGGTCCAGTGCAGATCCGTGCGCTGGTCAACAACGGAACCAATTGCCCACTCGATGTGCGGGCACAGCGCTGCAGGGGCTGAGTGTACGAAAAGTACGCCCCTCGTCAGTGCGTCAGACATGCTTTCCTCCGATGTGCTGTTGGAACGTCTTCCCCAACGCCAACAATCCAATTTCGAAGTCCAGCAAGTCCTACTCTAGTATTCTGCACGATTATACGTGGTTCGGCCAGCTCGTGTAGACCAAGAGTCTGCTCGGTGACTAAGGACTATGCGCGTGGATGAGCTTTTTGGTAGCTCTCCTTGAGCCGTTCGACCGAAACATGCGTGTAGAGCTGGGTGGTTGCCAGCGAGGAGTGCCCCAGTATTTCCTGTACCGCGCGCAGGTCAGCCCCCCTGTCCAGCAAGTGCGTGGCAGCGCTGTGGCGCAACGCATGGGGTCCACGCGCTGCCGTATCCCCCAACGCTTCGAGCGCATCGGAGACGACTTGCCTGGCTTGGCGGGCATCGATCCGCTTTCCGCGGCGTCCAAGGAGCAGCGCTTGTCCAGAATCCTCGGTGCGCAGCGCCGGCCGGGACCTGCGAAGCCAATCGTCAACCGCGTGCATCGCCGGCTGCCCGAAGGGAACGGTGCGTTCCTTGTTTCCCTTGCCAATGACCCGAAGCGTGCGCCTGTCCAAGTCGATGTCGTGGATGTCCAGAGACACCAGCTCCCCCACTCGAACGGCAGTGGCATAGAGCAGTTCGAGGATGAGTTTGTTGCGATCGGCGAGCGCAAGCTGTTCCGTCGTGGCTTCGTTCTCTTTGCCGTCCGTTGCTTGGGCGCCAGGGGCATCGGCCTGGAAGATGCGTTCGATTTGGTTGTTTTGCAGTATGTGCGGGAGCCGTTGATCGCGCTTGGGTGATTTCAGCCGGATCGCGGGGTTGGTAGTGATGAGGTTCTCACGTACCGCCCAGGCGAGGAAGCTTCGGATGGTCGCCGAGCGCCTGGCGAGGGTGGATCGGGCGAGCCCCGTTTCTTGCAGCGTCATGAGCCATCCGCGCAACAAGGTGAGGTCGAGGCCGGTCAGATCGGTGGCTCCCCGCGTGACGGCATAGGTGTAGAGGTTGCTGATGTCGCTGCCATAGGCGCGCAGGGTGTGTTCACTGCGTTCGCGTTCCAATGCCATGTGCCGCAGGAATCCGTCGCGGGCGTTGTCCAGTAGCGCCGGGATCGCAGCGGCATCGGCGTGGTCTTTGGTTGGCTCTGGCACGTTCCCACTGTCTCCCGCCGGAGGGCTTAGGGCAATGATGCAACGCCGCTTGGTTGCGGCGTGTCGTTTCTCATGGAGCCGTAGGTGCCCCACGTTGGTGTTCGCGGCCCCGGGGGAAGCGGCGTATCCATCCGTTCCCGCTTTGCTCGGCCAGTCCCGCCGCGGCCAGGCGGGAGAGCCCTCCCAGGACCGAGCCTATTCCCAGTCCCGCCACGACGGTGAGCTGATCCACGCCCCTTGGGCTGCGTACGCCAAGGGCATCGAGCAACAACAGGTCCTGGACGGCTAATCCGTCATGGTCACTTCGGGATTCCGTGCGCACGTTGGAAAAGCTGTCAGATGCCGGAGCCTCGCCCGCGCGGAAAGTATCCAGCGCCGGCAGGTCAAGTAGTTCAATCACCTCTGCGGCATCGGTGACTAGGGTTGCTGCCCCCTCCCGGACCAAGCGATGGCATCCCGCGGAATTGGCGGAGAACACCGGGCCCGGCACCGCTCCTACCTCGCGGCCTATTTCCGCTGCATGGCGTGCCGTGCTTAATGCCCCAGAACGCCAGCGGGCCTCGGAAACGACGGTTGCGGCGCACAAGGCGGCAATCAACCTATTGCGTTGCAGGAACCTCCAACGGCTGGGCGTTGCCCCGGGTGCGACCTCGGCGATCAGCAGCCCCTGGCGATGTACGCGTTTGAGCAGTTGCTCGTTTCCGACCGGGTAGAGGCGGTTCAGCCCTCCGGCCATCACGGCAATGGTCGCCGGCAACGGGTCTTCCCTGGACATCGCAGCGTTCGGTGCTTCTTCGGCGAGCGCCGTCTGGTGGGCCTGGGCGTCGATGCCGTATGCTCCGCCGGAAACGATGCAGATCCCCCGCGCGCGCAGTCCGCTGACGAGTTCGGCAGTGATGGTGCGTCCGTATTCGGTGGCATCGCGGGAACCTACAATGGCGACCAGTCTGCCCGGATCACGCAGGATGCGCTGGTTCCCTTCTCCCCGGAACCATAGCGCCAGCGGAGCACCCAGCCCCAATGCGTCGAATCCCCGGGGCCAGTTGGCATCCCCGGGGACCATGATGCCACCGCCCAGGTGTCCCATGAGCTTCAGGTCGGCTTCGGGGTCAGTATGTACTGCACGGGCCCTCCATCGTTCGAGCCCGGCGTCCAGGCGCAGTGCGGCGCGGCTGGCCCCGTGGGCGTCGAGGAGCTCTGCGACTTGTTGTTGCTCACTGGCCGGCGCCGTGCCTACGTGCTCGCGGATCAGTCGGTAGGCTTCGACCGCTCCGGCGATTTGCACCAGTGCGGCACCGGTCAGGTCGTTGGGCTCGACGATGTGTGTGAGGCCCGCTCTCGCATGGACTTCCGGATCGATGTTGTTGGTCTCCACGATGCTTCCCGCCTGTAGGGGTATTGGCCTGCCGCATACCCCGGGGAGGCGGCTTCGGGCGGGCTGGTACCTGATGGACCTTTGCCTGCCCGTTGATCCATGGTGAGGCCCCTGTCCCTTCAGGTGCTCACGCCCCTGGCAACCTGTGGAGCACGACGGCGGTAAGCACGCTCCGGGGCTGTGTGGGCAGGTGGTACACATAAATGTTGCTTGTGGGAGCGCAAATAGGTAACTATAGGTTCAGCGCTCGTGCCGATGACCACGGGGCTCCGGGCGGGTCGCCGGACGAACCAACTGAAACGAAAATAGGCACAGCACATGACAAAGACAAAGTTCCCCTTGATTGCAGCCCTTTCGATGGTGGCCGGCTCGTTGATCCTCTCCGGATGTTCAAACCCCACGGATGCCCCGAAGTCCAGCGATTCCGCGGCCGGTGGCACACTGACGGTTTCCTCCGCGAACTTCACCGAATCCGAAATCATCGGCAACCTCTACGCCGAGGGGCTCAAGGACAAGGGCTACACCATCGAGACCAAGTTCAACATCGGATCCCGTGAGGCCTACATCCCTGCGCTGTCCGACGGTTCCATCGACTTGATCCCGGACTACACCGGCAACCTGCTGATCTTCCTGGACGAGGGCGCCGACGTATCGTCGCCCGATTCGATCCTCGCTGCCCTGCCCGAGGTGCTGAAGGCCAAGAAGCTCACCATGCTCACGCCTGCGTCCGCCGAGGACAAGGACGCGGTGGTTGTCACCCGCAAAACGGCCGACAAGTGGAACCTGAAGAGCATCGAAGACCTCGTTGCACACAATGACGAACTCATCATCGCCGGCCCGCCTGAATTCAAGGAACGCACCCGGGGCCTGGCAGGACTGAAGGAAGCCTACGGACTGGTTCCCTCGAAATTCGAGCCGATCTCCGATGGCGGCGGACCGGCAACGGTGAAGGCACTGCTTGCCGGCGATGTCACGGCTGCCAACATCTTCACCACCAGCACAGCCATTCCGGCCAACGACCTTGTTGTGCTGGAAGACCCTAAGAACAACTTCCCCGCCCAGCAGGTCGTCCCGGTGGCTGCCGAGGGCAAGCTAGATGACACCGCGATGCAAACCCTTGATGCGATTTCCGCGAAGCTGAGCACCGAGGAGCTGATCAAGCTCAACGAACAGGTCTCCGGGGATGCAAAGGTGGAACCGAAGCAGGCTGCCATCACATGGCTCACCGACCAGGGCCTGCTGAGCAAGTAGCAGCATCGCGCACCCCGAATCAACAGTATTAGAACGAATGTTCGATTCGGGGTGCGCGGGCGTTCTCCCGTCGGTGGGGAACCCCCATCCCAAAATATACTTTTCGCGCCGTACCGCCAGCGATAGGACCCAGGAACCGCGATGATCACCTTCGAATCAGTGTCCAAGCTATACCCCGGCGGAACCCAGGCGGTCAGCGACCTTGACCTGGCGATCCCCACCGGTTCCTTTACCGTCCTGGTCGGGCCCAGTGGCTGCGGCAAGACCACCTCGATGCGGATGATCAACCGCATGGTGGCTCCCAGCAGCGGTCGGATCCTCATTGACGACCAAGACGTGGCCGGCATCCGTGCGGTCACCCTGCGTCTGGGCATCGGCTACGTGTTGCAAAACGCCGGGCTCTTCCCGCACCGAACGGTCCTGGACAACGTCGCCACCGTGCAACGCCTGCTGGGGCTCAACAAGGTCCAGGCCCGCGCCAAGGCCCACGAGGCCCTTGAGCGCGTTGGCTTGGACGCTTCCTTGGCCAAGCGCTTCCCTGCACAGCTCTCCGGGGGACAGCAGCAGCGCGTGGGGGTGGCCCGCGCCTTGGCCGCCGACCCGCCGATCCTGCTCATGGACGAGCCTTTCAGCGCCGTGGACCCGATAGTGCGCCTCGAGCTTCAGCAAGAGGTGCAGCACCTTCAGGCGGAGATCAAGAAGACCATCGTGATGGTCACCCACGACATCGACGAGGCCCTGACACTGGGCGACAAGATTGCGGTGCTGGCCCCCGGAGGGGTACTGCACCAGTATGCAACCCCGCTGGAAATCCTCACCCGGCCGGCGACGGACTTCGTCGCCTCGCTGGTGGCCAAGGACCGCGGATTCAGGACCCTGTCCTTCGAGACCTTGTCCGGGCTGGACGCCTCTGGGCTGCCAAGCCCCGACGCCGCGGGCCTGATCGACATGTCCTCGCTGGCGCCGGGCTGGGGCGTGCAGGTCAACGGCCAGGCAAACAGCGTCTCCTGGGTCAACTCCGAAGGCCAGGTATTCGGCCCGCACCCTCTGGTACGTTTCGATGCCTCGCTACGGACCGGGCTTGACGCGGTGTTGGCATCACCGACCTCGGCCGCACTGCTGGTCAACGGATCGGGGTACCCCACCGGCTATTTCACCCTGTCCGATCTGGGACCCCTGCTGCGCCCGAGCGAACGGGCACGGACATGAACTGGCTGCTGGCCAACTTCGCCCAGGTCCTGGATCTGACCCAACAGCACCTCTACCTGAGCATCGTGCCCACGGTCATAGGCCTGGCGCTCGCCCTGGCGATCGGGCTGGTCTTCGGCAACAGGCCCCGGGCCCGGGCACTGATCACGGCCGTGGCCAGCGCGGTCTTTACGATCCCCTCGCTGGCGCTGTTTGTGGTCATCCCCTCGCTGATCGGCACCCAGATCCTGGATCCGTTGAACGTTGTCATCGCGCTGAGCATGTATTCGACGTCCCTGCTGGTGCGCACGACCTTTGACGCCCTGGATGCCGTTCCACCCGCGGTCCTCAGCGCCGCCGAGGCACTGGGCTATTCCCGGGCCCGACGCCGCGTCTATGTGGACCTGCCCCTGGCGGTTGCCCCGCTGGCCGCCGGCACCCGGGTTGCTGTCGTGACCAATATTTCGCTGGTCTCGGTAGGGGCCGTGATCGGTGTGGGCGGGCTGGGCCAGCTCTTCGTGTCGGGATACCAGCGAAACTACCCGGATCAGATCCTGGCAGGCATCATCATGATCCTCCTGTTGGCCCTGGTCTTTGACCGGGTCGTCGCCGGCGTCGCCCGGTTGCTCACACCTTGGCTGAACCAGGGAACGAAGCAAGAGGCCTCGAACACCAAGCGCGGCCGCAAGGCCGGCACAGCCGATGCCACAGCCAGCTTGGGTGCCAACACATCAGGGCAGGACGCCACATGATCCCCGACATGCTTTCCTATTTCGCCGATGGCGCCAACTGGTCCGGAACAGGGGGGATCTTCGCCCGATTGGGCGAACACCTGTGGTATTCGATCCTGGCCGTCCTGGCAGCTGTGGTCATCGCGTTCCCCGTCGGGGTCTTCATCGGGCACACCGGCATCGGCCGGGTCTTCCTGGTTTCAGCTTCAAACGTGCTTCGGGCACTGCCCTCCCTGGGAATCATGACGCTGCTGGTGTTGTTGATGGGCCTCGGGCTCTTGCCACCGCTCGCGGCCCTGGTACTGATTGCGATCCCGCCCATCCTGGCCGGCGTGTACGCGGGTGTCGCGAATGTTGATCCGGAGGTGGTGGACGCGGCCCGGGCCATCGGCATGAAAGACTCGCGCATCATCGCCCAGGTAGAACTGCCTCTTGCCCTGCCGCTGATCCTCGGCGGCTTGCGCGGTGCGATCCTGCAGGTGGTCGCCACGGCAACAATTGCCGCATACGTGAATCTGGGCGGGCTGGGCCGCTACATCTTTGACGGGCTCGCACTCTATGACTACGGCAAGGTTCTGGTCGGCGCCGTGTTGGTCACGGCCTTGGCCCTGGTTCTTGACGGACTCATGGCCTTGCTGGTTGCCGCGTTCTCGCCGGCTCGGCGTGAGGTGCCGCGCTAGGACACCTAGCCCACATCCCCCTTGCCGTGCTGCCGCAGCTGCAGCGCGACCTCCACGTCCGCGGCGGTGGGGCACGCGTGGGAGTTCAAGTCCGCAATGGACCAAGCCAGGCGCAGCACCCTGTCATAGCCCCTAGCACTGAGCCGCAGGGATTCGGTGGCCCGGTTCAGCCCGGCCACCGTTGCCGGGCCTAGGCGCAGCTCGTTACGCAGTACCGATCCCGGGACCAGGGAATTGGTTCCGATCCCCCAACGCCTCAACCTCTCACCAGCTGCGGCGCGGGCAACACGCACCCGCGCCGCCACCACCGCCGAAGGCTCCCCGCCGCCGTGGCCGGCCAACGCCTTGGACGTGAGCTGCGGGACGAAGAGCTGCATATCGACCCGGTCCAGCAAGGGACCCGAGAGCCTGGCTAGGTAGCGCCGACGGGCCATCGGGGTGCAGGTGCAGTCAGTTCCCTTGCCCAGGTTCCGCCCGCAAGGGCACGGGTTGGCCGCCAGCAACAGCTGGAACCGCGCCGGATAGCACGCCACACCGGCAGCCCGGTGCAGGGTCAGCACCCCGGATTCCATGGGTTGGCGCAAGGCATCAAGGGCCACGGCGGAAAACTCCGGGGCTTCGTCCAAAAAAAGCACGCCCTGGTGCGCACGTGAGGCGGCGCCGGGGCGCGGGATGCCGCTGCCGCCGCCTATCAGCGCCACCATGGAGGCGCTGTGGTGCGGGGATTCGAAGGGCGGGCGCCGCATCAACGAAGTAATCCGCGTGTTCCCGGCCGCCAATGAGTGTACGGCGGTGGTTTCCAGCGCCTCGGCCTCGCCGAGGTCCGGCAGCAACCCGGCCAGCCGTTGTGCCAGCATCGTCTTTCCGGCGCCGGGAGGACCGGTGAAGAGCAGGTGGTGGCCGCCGGCAGCGGCAACCTCCAGGGCGTAGCGGCCCTGGGCCTGTCCGATCACCTCGGAAAGGTCCGGCTGCGGGGATCCGGCCGAAGGCCACCGGACACCGTGCTTGGTGGGAGGCTCGTGGCGCGCCCTGAAGCGCAGGGCCAACGGATCGGCACCGGAGTCCGCCAGGACCTGCGAGAGGTGCGCATAGGAGCGCACACGGGCGCCTGTCACAAGTTGCGCTTCCGACTCGTTCGCCGAGGCAACCACCACATTCGGGTAACCCGCCTGCACCGCGGACATCACTGCGGGCAGGACCCCGGAAACCGGACGCAACGAACCATCGAGTCCCAGTTCGGCCACATAGACGACACCTGCCGGTGCGGTGATGGCCCGGTCCGCGGCCAGTGCCGCAAGCACGATGGCCAAATCGAATCCCGAACCGCGTTTGTGCACGGTGGCCGGGGTCAGGTTGACGGTCAGTCGCCGGTTGGGCAGGGGAACGCCGGAGTTACGTGCCGCAGCCCGGATCCGCTCACGCGATTCATTCAGCGCCGCATCCGGTAACCCGAGCAGGATGAAGGCCGGGATGCCGTTGCCGACGTCGGCCTCAATCTCGATGAGTTGGCCCTCGAGTCCACTCAGGCAGATGCCCAGGGTCCTGGCCAGGCTCACGATTCCACCCCGATCAGGTGCTCGATCAGCGGTTCACGGCCCGGGGGCGCGAGGATGGCGAGCACATCCACGCGTACCGGCTGCTGCCGGTACCCGTGGGTCCGGCTCCAACGCCGGATGAGCAAGGAGAGCCTGCGCAGCTTGGCCGGATTCACGGCCTCGGCGGGGTGCCCGAATCCCAGTGAACTGCGCGTCTTGACCTCCACGCCAACGATCCTGCCCTCATGCCTGGCGACAATGTCCAGCTCCCCGAGGTTGCAGCGCCAATTGCGCTCCAGGACGGTGTATCCGGCAGCGATCAGAAAGTTCGCTGCCAGCTCCTCGCCCGCGGCCCCCAACTCCTGGTTGTGGTTCATCTGCACGCTCTCCCGTCGACCTTGCCCGTGCGCCGACGTTGCCGAGCGCATGCTGCCTTGGTCCCATGGTGCAGCGCACGCACACCTCACAGCGGGCACGGTTGCAGGGGTGTGGACAAGGGATCCGTTGCCCGGGAGTTGCTGGCAGCCTTCATCCCCAAAATGCTCAGCCTAAGCGGTCCTGGCCAACGACCTCACGGCATCGGTTCGAACGTACACTCAGCGCGGCGGGAACCATATCCCCACGAGCAGGACCAGCCCTGCCAGGAACAGCAGCACGGTGGAGATCTTGAAGAACATGAACGTGGCACTTGGATATCCCAGTTCTCCGGTGTCCGGCACCTGGTCGGTGTCCGCGCGCTTCTGCGCTTTCTGGTAGCGGACCAGCTCGTAGTGGGAGCTCAGGAAGCCGATGTAGGCCCGTCCCAGGAAAACCGCGGCGAAAACAACCAAGGTGATGATGACCGAGGCCATCCACCATGGGGCATTGGCCAGTGTGCTTCCGCTGAGGCCAACGACGACGAGCAAACCGCCGATGCCGCCCCCGATGTAGTTGCAGAGCTTTTGGGATCGTTCATAGCGCAGAAGTCTCAGTGCTATCGAGTCGTCCCCAACGTCAGCGCCCATGCCCGGTCTATTCCTCGAAAAGGCCATTGAAGATGATCCGCAGGAAGTCTCTGACCCCGTGCACTTCTTCGATCGTCATCGGCGCTTCGCCCGACGCCGCCCGGCTCAGCGCTCCGACGGCGACGATTTCGGCCGTGTAGTTCGCCAAGGCCGAACCCGTTGCCCTGATGCCAGGACCGGCGAACAGTTCGAGGGCCGCGGCCACCGTTCGTTGGACATCGTCATTCTCGACAAGCCCCTCGGTCCCGGCGTCGGCCAATGTGCCGCCCATCCGGGAGCCCGCTCGCAGGATGGCAGCGTGGATCTGATCGTGTTCACCTTCAGCATGACCTTGCATTGCCCATGGCTCCCGCCGTTGCCCGATGGTTTCCCCTTGCCGGCCGTGCTGAAAGCTTCGCACGCACCGCACGCGATCGCAACAGGTCCGCGGCCCAGGCGCTGCCGACTGCGCGGAAGTTACCTAGCCGCCGTAGGGCCAGGACCAACCACCGTTGTTTTCGGGGTCGTAGGCGACATTGCCCTTGATCGCATCGACATCCAGGACCACCTTGCCGCTGACGCTTTGTCCGGGGTTGACCACCGCAGGCAGCAGCACCGCGTCATCAAGGCACCCCCAGGCCGTTTCCGAGGTGACGTTCCGTTCGGGGGTCCCGTTGCCCGTGGTCACCGAAAAGGTCTCAGCCACCAGCGGCATGAAAAGATCGTTGGCACTTCCACCGACCTTTTGGGATACCGATGCGGCCAGGCTCGCTTTGACGTCAAGAACCAGGAACCGGCTCCGGGTGGGCTTGAGGCTGTTCTTTCCCACCCGTGAGTTGCACGAGCCGAGGAGCTGGCTGTTGGTGACTTCGATGGTGAAGTAGTTGGTGTTGGTTTCCTCATCGATCAGGCCGGCAGCTTCCCCTGCCTTCTTCTGAACGTTGTCGAACCGGTCGATCTTGACTTCCGCCCCGGTCGAGGGGTTGATCTCGGCAATCGCCGGTCCGGCGGTGAGATCGGCGGGCAGCTTCCATTCATCACTGTTTGCCGCGGTGCCCAGCCCGATGGCCCCGGCGCAGACGCCGAGGATGGCGAGGCCGGCGATGATCATGCCTTGTTTCTTCATGCTCAGAACCTCTTCAGGTAGTCGCCGGAAGTCACGCGGATTCCGTTTTTCATCAGGTACGCCGCGATCTTCTTCGATCCAAGGTAGGCCCAGGACCTCTTGCCGTCCTTGTCATTGACCAGCACGCGGTTGTAGTTCTGGTCTGCCAACGGCTTCTTGGGGTCAAAGCGTTCCCAGGCGTCCATGTTCGCAACCGTTGAGAGGTAGCTGGCAGATTTGATGTCCATCCGTTCAACGACCACCTTGTCGGAGGCTTTCTTGCTCGGGATCACGTAGGAGAGCCAGGTCTGCTTCGGCTGCAGATACATGCTGTGCGAGGAAATCGTCGTCTTGGTTTCCTTCGAGGTCTTGCCCTTGAGGATGTAGTACGCCGACTGGCCCTTGCGCAGGGTCCCGTAAACGGCGAACGGATATTGGCCTTGGGTGTTGAGGTACGCGTTGGACACCCACCCCGTGCCCTTCGAGGATTTGACGTTCGACCAGCCGCTGGCGCCCTTGAGGTAGGTGACGCGTTCATTGGCGGGGATCGTTCCCATGCTCGGGTGGGAGGTTCCCACCCCCTTGCGCAGGTTCACGTTCGCCGTACTCCAACGGTAGATGGCCTTTTGCGCCGGTGGCTTGGAGGTCGTTGGCTTGATCTTTGACTTGGACAGCGCCGAGCCAGGAACCCAGCCGTTGCCCTTGGGAGTCCGGATGGCCCTCCAGCTGCCGCTTGTGCGCAGCCATTCGACCTTGGCCCCCTTGGCCACTGTCGTGACCTTGGCCGAATTCTTGCTGGTGCTCTTGTGCACGACCTGTGCGGAATCCAGCCACCGGCTCACGAGCGCGGGATTGGTCTTTGCAAGATCGGCGGACTTGATGAACCCTGTTTTTCCCGAGACCTTGACCTTGGTCCATGCCCCGGAGACCGCGAGGTATTCGACCTTGGCACGACGCTGGTAGACCCCCAGGGAGGCACCTTTTTCTGAGGCGCTCTTGCGCAGGATCGTGAATCCGGTGGTGTACCGGTGGCTGGTGTTAGTCGACTTGGGCGCCGGATTCTTGGTGGCCGGTGCGTTCTTCAGGTAGCTCGATGCCACCCAGCCTGTTTTACCCTTGTAGCTCGTCTTGCTCCAGGTGCCGCTGGTCTCGGTGACCGTCACAGCGGAGTTTTTTGGAATGACCAGCAAGGCCTTGGTCTTGGTGTTCTTGCCCTGGCGGAGGTTAAGGTTGTTCTTGGTGACCTTCTTGAGGCTCACCTTCTTGGCGAGGATGCCGATGGCCGTGGCCGGTGCCGGCTGGGCCAAGGCGTTCCACGTTGTTCCGGCAGCAGGGGCAATTCCGTAGGCGACGGCCGGCGCGATCAGCGCGTTGCTGCTTCCGGCCACCGCCACCGCGATGACCAACGCCGTGACGGCTCTCTTCTTTTGCACTCGGATCCCCCAACGGCCCTGATTCTGCGCACTACGGCTCGATGCCGTGGTTTGGGCGCGAGCGAAGGCTTTCGAATCACCATACGTGCACCAAATGGAGAATTGAAGATTCCGCGCGACCATTACGCATTGGTTACCAAACTGCAACCTCCAAATCCGCGGCTCACCAGTAAATAAGGGCAAAAGGCCTCCATACCAGGCCTCAAGCCTCCGGGAAACCACGCACGCGATCCATGGCCGCGACGGCGCCCCGAGCATAGACCCCGGAACCCGGGCGCCGACTACCTGTGCCGGGGATCCCCGACGAGCAGGCGGTCGCCGGCCACGGCATGGGGAATCACGGCAGCGCGTGCTTCGAGGTCACGGACCCGGCTCCCAGTGACCGATCGAACGTACCCGTGTTTCGGCTTCGCGCAGTTGCGCGGTGTCGATGCGGATATCGGTCACCAGCGGCTCCATCGAACCATCGGCGGTAATGGCGTCGGTGACGGTGAGGCGGCCGAGCAGAGACTCGGCTTCCGACGCACCCGGAACCCAGAAGTGGGCGTTCAGCACATAGCAGCGTGGGCCGTTGTTGGCTTCGGCCCATTGGAGTTCAGAACTATAGGGTTTTCCACCGGCGGGATCGTGGAGTTGTAGGGAAATCCCGACGTTGCCGTGTTGCTCATTGCTGCGGCGGAACCACAACAGCGCGTCCTCATCGGCTCCACGCAGGTTCGCGTAGTCGATCACCAGCATCACCCCGCGACTGAAGACCTTGGCCATGTCCAGGCGAAGCACCTCGGTGGCGCTTTGGTGCAGCACCCGGTCAAAAACCACGGTGGATCCCAATTCATGGGGACTGGGTAGGTCGCAGTGTTCGTCGAGGTCCACGTCCTCGGTGAACTCGCTGGATTCGAGCAACTGCGCCCGGAGCTCCTCCGAGGAGACATACGGCTCACGGTACAGCGGGCCCTGCAGGAATGCATGGCCGGTGTAAGCCTGATGCGACAGGCCAAGGGATTCAAGTGCTTCGTGCACCCGGTCCGAGGCACCGGATAATTCGTCCTCGCCGGGGACCGTGGCAAAGGCCGAGGTGAAGTCATCGGCACGGGAGGCCAGCACGCGGTCATAATCCACCAATGCGCCGTTCAGCGCCGCGATGTCCGTGCCGAAGGCCTGTTTGCCCGCCACGGGATCCGGGGCGCCGTCATCGAAGTGGTAGGACAACGAGCTGAGATAGGGAAGACCGTTCGCGGTTCCGCCCGAAACCCGTCCAAAGGAGACCGTCCCGAAGTCATCGGCTTCGTCGTCTTCCGGATGTTGCTTGCCGGTCTGCTCGTTCATGCGGTGTGCTCTCATCTCTCAGGGCAGGGCAGGGCAGGGGCGTGCCGACGCCGGCTGCGGGAGCTAGTTCAATCCGTCCTTGGGGATGGTCAACTCGTCGGCGCGGTTCAGTTCCTCGATGTTCACGTCCTTGAACGTGACGATGCGCACCGATTGCACGAAGCGGCCGGTGCGGTAGACGTCCCAGACCCAAGCGTCGGTGAGCGTGAGGTCGAAAAAGACCTCTCCGTCCGCGGAGCGGGTCTTCAAATCAACGTTGTTGGCCAGGTAGAAGCGCCGTTCGGTTTCCACGACGTAGTTGAAGAGATTGGCAACGTCCTTGTACTCGCGGTAGAGCTGCAGCTCCAGTTCCGCTTCGTAATTCTCCAGGTCTTCGGCACTCATGGTGTTCTCCCCTCGCCCCCTGTTTCGATGTGTCCTGCCGGCAACTTGGGTGTCAGCTGCCAGGTCTTGCGGTGGTAGTCGCTCGCTCCGTGCGCCGCGATGGCGCTTCGGTGGGCGGAGGTGCCATAACCCTTGTTCCGTACCCAACCGTACGCCGGGTGAGTGTGATCATACCCATCCATGAGGGTATCGCGTTCGACTTTGGCCAAAATGGATGCAGCGGCGATGGACAGTGCCAGCAGGTCCCCCTTGATCAGGGTGCGCACGGGGATTTGCAGGCCGTCGATGCGTGCCGTGTCCGCAAGCCCGGGCTCCAGGGAGTCCAGCAACGTTGGTTGCGTGGTGGCCGAGAGCCAGTCGAGGTTCCCGTCCAGCAGCACCGCATCGGCGCATTGGGTGCGGTGCGCGGTCCTTGCGGCGCGCAGCCCCGCCAGGCGCAGTGCAGGCACCAGGCCCAGTTCGTCGATTTCCGCAGCACTTGAATGTCCCACGCCCCAGGCCGCGGCCCAAGACTTGATCAACGGGACAAGCTCCTCGCGCGCGGCGCAGGAGAGCAGCTTCGAATCCCGGACCCTTGGCAAGAGCGGCACCGTGGCGGGCTCGATCACGAGGTACCCCACGGACACCGGTCCGGCCAGCGAACCGCGGCCGACCTCGTCCGCGGCGCCGATGAATCGGTGGCCGCCGGCCTTGGCCAGTGCTAGCTCGTGGTCCAGGGTCGGTTCTGCCGAAGCCATCAGTTGGCGGAGGCCGGGATGTTCTCGAAGACCTCGTGGTGCCCGGAGATCTTGCCGATGCGATCCAGTGGCCAGGAGATCACGGCCGCACGGCCCTCGACCGAGGAGATGTCGACGAAGCCGCCTTGGAGGTCTTCGTGGAAGCGCGAGTCGGCGGAGGCGCCTCGGTGGTCCCCCATGACCCAGAGTTTGTCATCGGGCACGGTGGCGGAGAATTCGGTGTCCGAGGGGTTGTCGCCCGGGTAGATGTAGGACTCGGTTATCTCGGTGCCGTTGACGCTGAGCTTCCCGTCGGGCGCGCAGCATGTCACGACGTCCCCGGGCATGCCGATGATGCGTTTGATCAGATGCTGGTTGGAAGGGTCCGGCGCCAGCCCGACAAAGGTGAAGAAGTCCGACACTGGGGTCGATGCTGGTGCGGGGATCGGCGGGAGCCATCCCTGGTCGTCGCGGAAGACCACCACGTCTCCGCGGTTTAGTTCGAAGGGGCCAGGCGCCATGAGGTTGGCAAAGATGCGGTCGTTGACCTGCAGGGTTTCTTCCATCGAACCCGAAGGAATGTAGAAGGCCCGGAAGAAGAACGTCTTGACCAGCAACGAGATCACCAAGGCGACCACGACGATAATCACGATCTCGCGCACGGCTGACCAGACGGGGTTGCGTTTCTTGCGGGGGCGCTCTGGTGTTGCTGCTGGGTCACTGGCGTGGCTCACGTGGGTGCAGGCCCTTTCGGTTTCTTGTGCTCTGGTGTTGCGGGCCGGTTCCACGCCTGCCGGTGCAGCGGGCAGCCGAAATCGAATCACGATCCCTCGGCTACCAGCTTACGTCCAGCAGCCGGTAGGAGCAGTGCGTGGCGCGCCTACGGAACTCGTAGGGCACGCCACGCACGGATCATTGCCTTTAGCTGCTGGCAGCCGGGCTGGCAGGTCCCGCGGATTCCTTGAAGTTCACGGTGACGCCTCCGGTGACGTCGTCGGCTGCCAGGCCCTTCTTGATTGCCTCAAGCTGCCCGGGGTCCACTCCCAGGGTGATGGAACCATCACGTCCCGAGGGCATGTAGGTGTGGATCGCCGTGGCGAGGTCTCCGCCCTGTTCGCGCTGCCACGCCATGATCTTGCCAATGGCGGCATCAAGTTCCGCGGCAGAGTACTTGGCAAGATGCGCCACAGCACCGGCCTCGGTCACTGTGGCCTCTGAAGACTTGTCGGTGACGGCAATGTGAAGCTTGCCATCTGCGATCCAACCCTCGGAGTATTTGTCCCCCAGGGTTTCCTTGAGGGATTTATTGAGTTGCAGCAACTGCGCGTCCTCGCTCTGCTCTGGCGCGACACTGACCGACGCGGATGGTGTCGTCTCGGATGCTCCCGGGGTGCCGGTTTCGGTGCCGCAGGCGGAAAGCAGGAGTGCTGCCGCCAGCGCGCCACCGGCCATGACGGTACGGCTCGTGGAGTTCTTCATGTGTTTGACCACCTTCTTCTCTGGGCTGAGTCTAGGGGCCCATTTTGGGCATTTGCTGAAAGTCTTGTGGAAAAGCAAGGGGGCCTCCCCCGGAATTGCATGCAATTCCGCGAAAGACCCCCCGCTCACGCGCGCTCGGCTAGCCGAGTGTTACGTGGTTAGGCACCGTAGTGACCCTTGTTGTTCTTGCGGCGGAAGAGCATGAACGCTCCGCCGGCGACCAGCAGTACGCCACCCGTGGCGATGAACGGCAGTGCGGCGTTCGGGCCGGTTTCGGCCAGTCCGTCGTTGTCGTCGTTATCGTTGTTGTCGTTCTCCTGCGGAACTACCGGTGCCTTGGAGGGCTCAGTGTCCTGCGAAGGCTGGGTCGACTTTGTCGGCTCCGGGGTCGACTCGGTCGGTTCTGAAGGCTCAGTCGGCGCGGTGGTCGGCTCAGTCGGCGCGGTGGTCGGCTCAGTCGGCGCGGTGGTCGGCTCAGTCGGCGCGGTGGTCGGCTCAGTCGGCGCGGTGGTCGGCTCAGTCGGCGCGGTGGTCG
>NZ_BAABLK010000007.1:0-12413 GCF_039544305.1 Paeniglutamicibacter antarcticus | reverse complement strand
TTGGTGGAACGTCCCGAGGAAATGACGAGTTCAACGGCTCCTGCCTTGAACTCTTCGGTAAATTTACGGCGATTCGACATGAAAACAATTCTCCTAAACCCTGTCTCAAATCACCATACGGGCGCAGATCATTAGTCAACGGGGCCGGTCTGGGGTTCTTCATGACACGGAAAATTTCCCGGCAGACGTAGCGCTTCAGGCAGCGGATGATTTCTTTCTTGCTCAGGCCGTCCTCGGTGCGCTTAACGACATACTCGCGCGTCCTGGGATCATTAGCCATGCGCACCAGCACGATGCGGTAGAGCGACGCGTTCGCTTGCCTGTCACCGCCCCGAGACAGCCTGTGGCGGTTCGTTTTCCCCGAAGACGCCGGCACGGGCGCAACGCCAGCCAGCGCAGCGAAAGCAGCCTCACTTTCCATGCGTTCCGGGTTGTCACCGAGAGTCACCAGCAGCTGGGAAGCGACCGTCGTACCCACGCCGTTGACGTCCAAAAGCTCCGGCGCATGGGTGGAAACGATGGCTGCCAGCTCGGCATCGGTCTCGATGATTTCCTCGCTCAGGAATCGGTGCCGGGTCCCTAACCGTTTCAGCGTCAGCAGGGTCCAGGGGTCTGGACATCGATAGCAGGGATGGTGGGCGGTGATTCGGGGATTCGTCGTGTTTTCAGGACTTTTGATGGCGGCAAGACTTTTAATCACTGTTATGTCGCAGGACATCGGTGACAGTTCTACCTCAACACATCGGTGACACAATGGCGGGTTTTGGTGGTGACACTTCCCGGAATCCAATAATTCGCCCGAACAGTGAGGCCCGGGCCAAGAATGATGGGTGAACAAGAATGAGCCAGTCAACGCCCGCATCCGCCTCGCAATAGCCCAATGGCCCGATGACGCACCACGCGGATCAGTCACCACGTTCTGCGCCGAGCATGAAATCACCCGCAAGACCTTCTACGCCATCCGCGCCCGAGCACGGGAGGAGGGCCAGGCTGCAGCCCTCGAGCCGCGCTCACGCCGCCCCAAGACCTCACCGGCAAGACTCCCCGAGGAGCGCAAGGACGAGGCCTTGGCGGTGCGTGCCGCACTGGATTCCTCCGGGCTGGACCATGGCCCGATCAGCGTGCACGACAAGATGGTGTCCTTGGGAATGCAGGCTCCGTCCCCGGCATCGCTGGCACGGATCTTTCGGGAAAGGAACGTGGCCCGCTCCGAACCGGCGAAGAAGCCCAGGGCCTCCTACCGCAGGTTCGTCTACCCGGCCCCCAACGCGTGCTGGCAGCTGGATGCCACCGAATACGTACTCACCGGTGGACGCAAGTGCGTGATCTTCCAGCTGCAGGACGACCATTCCCGCCTCGCCGTCGCCACCCACGTGGCCGACGGGGAAACCAGCGAGGCGGCACTGTCGGTCGTCAAGAAGGGCATCAAGGCCCACGGGGTGCCGCAAAGATTGCTCACAGATTAAGCCGAGGAAAACGCTAAGCCGAGAGTTGCCGATGTGGAGCCGGGTTTCCGGAGGTTATGAAGCTTTTCCTCGGCTTAGCATTTTGGTGGTTATCGGAGGGTATAGAGCTTTTGCAGGTTTTCTTCGCTGAGCCATTCCACGGTCGCCGGGGTGATGCCGGGTGTTGCCGCGTTCATCGCGTCCCTCATCATGTCCAGGGTGGCGAAGGCGTAGAACGCCGAGGTGGTGTTCGCGCTTTCGTGTCCGAGTAGTTGCATGATGATCGGCAGCGGGATGCCATGCTTGTAGAGGTCCATCGCCTTGGTCTTGCGGAACAGGTGGCAATTCAGCCTGGCGGGAATCGCCGGACAAGTTGTCCGGGCGATGTCCCCGGCCTTCTTGAGGATCGCCGCGACGCTGTCTTCCGAAAGGCGAGTCGGTTCGCCGTGGTGAAGGCTGTTGAACAGTGGTCGCGTGGCCGGTAGGGCCGCACGCCGGGGATGGAACTCGGCGAGATAGACCTTCAGGTGCTCGACCGTCTTGTCGCCCAGGGGCACCACGCGGCTCTTGTCCCCTTTCCCGGTGAGCGTCAGGTGCGCGGGTTTCGGCAGACTCAGGTCACCGAGGGTCAGAGCGGTGATCTCGCTGACGCGGGCCGCGCACTCGTAGAGGAGAATCAGCAGCATGTGGTTGCGCCGCGATTTCGGGGTGGAGCCGGTGAAGGCCGCAAGGATCGCGACGGTCTCGTTCTCCTGCAGGTATTCGATGGGCTTCTTCGCCGCGGCAGGGACCTTAAGCACCTTGGCGGATTCGTGCAAGGCCACCAGCCGGAGGTCCTCCTGGGAGGCGTAGCGCAGGAACGCCTTGACGGCGGTCAGACGGAGTCCCACCGTTTTCGGCTGGTAATGCTTGGTTTCCCGCATCCAGATCAGCCATGCCTTGAGGAACTTCCGTTCGAAGTGCTCGAAGCCGATGTCCTTGCGCTCGAGGGATTGCTCGTCCACGAGGTAGCCCACGAAGCATTCCAGGGAAATCCGGTAGGCCTCAATGGTTTTCGGGGACAGGTTCCTGACTTGGGGCATGTATTCGTGCAGGTAGTTCCGTGCGAAACCCCAAAAGTTGGGGGAGTCGGTCTTAGTGTCGCGTTTCATTCGAATCCCACCTCGGGAAGAATTCCCTGGCCTTCACGGACGATGTCGGCGTAGCCGTTCATGAAATCCGGGGATGTATGGATGTAGTAGAACGTGCTGTCCAGCGAGCCATGACCCATGTACCTGGCCAGGTAGGGCAGCATCGCGTTGACGTCGGTGCCTTCGGCCATCCACCGTTCGATGTTGGCATAGGCAAAGTGGTGCCGAAAATCGTACGGTCTAGGTTGTTTTCCATAGATGGGGTGCGGGAGCCCGGCTTGGTCCCAGATCCTGTGAAATGCATCGGTAATGGCTTCCCGGCGTACCGGGGTGCCAAAGGTGGAGATGAAGAAGGCCGTTCGGTCCGCGCCGAAGATTTCCCGGGAGGTCCTGTCGCATTCGGCCAGCACGTCTATGACCTGTCCGGTGAGAGGAAGCTGCCGGCTGCGGTTGCCCTTGGCCCAGCGAATGGTGATGGTCCCCTCGCCCAGGTTCACGTCTTCCGGCGTCAACCCGAGCACTTCTCCGGTCCGCAATCCGCACGAATGCATGAGCGTGAAGAACGCGGAGCCTTGCCACCTCCACGGCGACCGGATGACCAACTGTGCCGCGGCGTCGAAGAACCTGACAATCTCCTCGTTCGTCAGCAGGTATGGCTGCGGGCGGACATTGCCAACTCGCCATCTGTCCGACAAGACATAGGCATCAACGTTGCCGGTGGCGTGCTCCCAGCGGCCGAAGTCCCTGATGCAGGAGATCCACGATCGGCTGCCCTCCTGGTGGGAAGGAAGCCGCCAAACGACCCACCCCTCAACGGTGGCCCGATCAAGATTATCCAGGTTTCGCTCCGTGCAGTAGCGGTCGAAATTCCTCAGGTACCAAACCCTGGTGGCGCCGTGGAAGCCCATGTTCTCCTTGAACGCGAGGTAACGCTCCAGCTCGGGGGCAAACTTGCTGGTGAACCTGGGCCCGTTCACCGTCATGCTCCTGGGTGCAGTGCCGGTGGCAGGGGCAGGACGCATGCCCGCATGTGCTCGGCGTCGGTGGCGAGGTACGCATTGGTGGAGTCCGGGCCGCAGTGGCCAAGGACCGCCGAGATCGTCGGCAACGGGGTTCCCGCACGCAGGAGCCTGGTGGCTGCGTTGTGGCGCAGCAACCTCGTCCCGGCCTTCGGGCGGTCCAATCCCGCAGCGATGAAGGTTCGCTTGGTCACTTCGTAGATGGAGGCGTGGTCCGAGAACTCGGTGTGGGGCGCCCACGTCCGCAGGAACACGTGGTCGTTCCGGATATCGGGACGCTCGGTGAGGACATACTCCGCAAGCCGGTCGGCGATGGCCGGCAGCAGGGGAAGGGTCAGCGGATTTCCCGTCTTTTGCTGCACGATCCCGATCGTCGATTCCCGCCAGTTGATGTCCCCCAACCGCAGAGCGATCAGGTCGCACGCGCGCAGCCCCGTCACCAGCGACAGCAGGGTGATCGCCGCGTCCCGGGCCGCAACAGGGCCCCCGGTGCAGGCCTGGAGAACAGCCCGTTCATCCTCGTCGCTCAGGGTTGGAATGATCCTGTGATGGCGTTTGGCGTTGGCCAAGTCCAGGGCTTCCTTCAGGTCGTCGCGGTCCAGGAATTTCAGGAAGGCCCGCAGATTGAGGACCGCCGACCACATCGACGATTCAGCCCAGCGTCCCCGCAACGATTCAAGGAACTCCAACACGCTGGCACCCCCGGCTTCCCGAAGCGACGTCACCCCGTGCTCTTCCAGATAGAGAAGGTACCCGCGAGCCTCACGGTCATAAGAGTTCCGGGTGTTCAACGCCAGATTGCGTTGCCCCATCTCAACGGACCAATCGGCCAGCAGCTGACAAAATTCCTCGGACCCCGGAGTGGCCTTGCCTCCGCCGGTCCGCATGATGGATAGATCCACCGAACCGGTCAACACATAGGAATCCAGCACTCTCACCAACCGGCCGTACGCCTTTCGACGCTGGTTGCTGAACCTGCCGGTCCGCGGGCTCGTGGTCATCGAGGCGAATTCCGCCCCGAGCTCCACGGTGTATTGGCCATCCTGTTTCCGGGCGAGCAGCACCAGCCTCTGGATCCACTCGCGATATTCGCGAATTGTCGTCTCCGCGTATCCGGCCGCTGCCAATGCGGTGAGGACCTGCTCGCCAACCTCCGTAACCGTCGCTTCCATGACGTCTTCCCTTCGCTGGGTTTGTGGATACGACGAAGGTAGCGCCAAAATCAAGGCAAAGCGCTAAGCCGAGGAAAAGCTCCATAACCTCCGGAAGCCCGGCTCCACATCGGCAACTCTCGGCTTAGCGTTTTCCTCGGCTTAATCTGTGCTAAGGCGAATTCGCCTTAGCACAGACAATGGAGCCGCTCTCAATCCCACTCGCCGCGGCATCGAAGGCAAGCTGGTCACCTACGTGTCTTCGCTCGGAGTCAAGGTCATCACCGGAAAACCGTACAAGCCGACGACCCAAGGTAAAAACGAGCGTTTTCACCAGACCCTCTTCAGGTGGCTCGACAAACAACCCCTGGCGGCAACGCTCCGGGAGCTACAAGACCTGGTGGACCGGTTCGACTTGATCTACAACACTGAGCGTCCGCACCAAGGGCTTCCGGGGCGCATCACCCCGCAACAGTCCTGGGCTGCCACCGTCATCGCCGAGGCGCCCCGGCCACAACTCGTCCCTACGTTCCACCCAGCTCCCGCGCCCGTGCCGACGGCACTGAATATTGGCTTCTGTGGGCTCCACCTGTGGCCCGGGTCAGCACCACCACCCAGAAACCCGACTGGGATGGTTGAGCACCACCTCTGGTGTGTTTGAGCACCACCTGTAAGGCTCCTTCCACCATGTGATGGCCACCCGGTGGAAGGAGTACCGATAATGGTACGTAAGATCAACGCGAAGCTGGTGTTGCAGCTACGTAATCAAAGCCTGTCGCGAAGAGCGATTGAGTCCGCTCATAAGATGTCTCGGCACAGCATTCAGGCAGTTCTCGATGCGGCGGAGTTGGCAGGGCTTGGGTGGGATGACGTCGCCGAGATGTCAGAGGCCGGGGTATATGCGGCATTGTTTCCCGGCCGCGGGGTCCGGGAGAGCGTATTCGCACAACCGGACTGGACTCGGGTACACACCGAGTTGGCGCGTGTTGGGGTGACGTTGAAGCTTTTGCACCAGGAATATGTCGACACAAGTTCCCGCGCAGGGCAGGCGGTCATGAGTTATGACCGGTTCTGTCGGCTTTATGGCGAGCACGCTGCCGTGACCGGGGCGTCGTCCCGGGTTGGTCACAAGGCCGGCCGTAGCATCGAGGTGGACTGGTCCGGGCCCACGATGCAGCTGCTGGATTCGACTACGGGTGAGTTCTCGAAGGTGTATTTGTTCGTCGCGTGCCTGCCGTTCAGCCGATATGCGTTCGTTGAAGCGAGCTTGGATATGGCTCAGGGGTCGTGGCTGCGCGCTCATGCGGCCATGTTCGCATTCTTCGGCGGCAGCGTTCCACGCCTGGTGCCCGACAATCTGAAGACCGGGGTGATTTCTCACCCTCGTGAGGGTGAGATCGTTCTGAACGATTCCTACCGTGAAATGGCGGCGCATTATTCAGCCGCGGTATTGCCGGGCAGAGTTAGGGCTCCNTTGAGATCAAGCAGCCGTTCCTGCACCGTCTCGTTGAGTTCCTCGAACGAAGTCCAAGTCTCGTTGGCGAGGTAACCGATGACGCGGCTCTCCACGGCCTGCACCATCCGCTCGACATGGGCCTTGTCTTTTTAATCCCGAATTCGGGATTAAAAAGATTATTCCGAGCATTCCGTTATCCCGAGCAGTCGTCGGTATTCCTTTGATCAACCGGAATCCGTGCGCCCTTCCTCGGGATAACTATTTGAGGCCGGCGAGTCGGAGAATCAATTCATCGGGTCCCTTCCAGATCGGGGCAGGGTCGGGAGTTCTGCTGGCTGCTTTCTGGATGGCTTCGCGCACCATTTGGTTATCTGCCGAGGCATAGATTTCGGTGGTGGAAATGTTCGAATGACCCAGGAATTCCTTGATATGTGGCAAGGGTACCCCGGCACGCAGCATCTGCATTGCACGCGCGTGCCGCAGCTGGTGGGCATTCACATGCTCGGGAACTTTGGGGCATTGCCCCTGGACGATGGCCGCATACTTGTTGAGCATGTAGGCGACGTTGTCCTGGCTCATCTGGTGCTGTTCTCCTGCCCAGACCGTATAGAAAAACCACGCATCAGTGTCGATCGGGTTCGGATGGAACATCTTCAGGTACTGCTCAACGTGGCGTCCCGTCTTGTCCATGATCGGCACCGTTCGCGTCTTTCGCCCCTTGCCGGTCAGCGTCACCGCGCCGCCTCCGGGCGTGGTGACGATGTCTGCAGGGTGCAGGTCCAAGACTTCTTGGATGCGCGCGGCGGCATCGAACATCAGCAAGATCAACAGGGTGTCCCTCAGCCCGTGGCGGGTTTGTTGCCCCGGCGCGCGAATCATCGCCTCCACCGCGGGCATGCTCAACGCATTCGGGACATGTTCCGGTGCGCGTGCCGGGCGGACCCTTTTGACGTCCAACCAGATCGCAACCAGTGCAGGTTCCTCTCCGGCACAGTACGACAAAAAGGACTTGACGGCGGCGAGCCGCTGATTCGCCGAGGAAGCACCCAAATGCCGTACATCCATGAGCCACGAGATGAACTCAGACATACTGCTGTAGGTGATCGCGTCGAAACCAACCTGCTCCAGCTTCAAGGACCGGGTTTCGCCCAGAAACGCCAAGAGGGTGTTCAAGGCCGTCTTGTAGGAACGGATCGTGTGTGGGCTGAGTCTGCGCGACCGGGGCAGATAGCTGGTCAACCAGCTTCGCACCAGGGCGAAGAATTCATCGGATTTCATGGTGTGCCTCCGGGAATATGGATTCAATGCTTGTGTTGGCGATGCCGCGCAGCTCGGGGTGGAAATCGGCGGCCAGATGGAAGTAATACCAGGTATCTTCCGTGTTGCTATGCCCCAAATGTAGGCTTAGATATGCGACCAGCACTTCCGGGCTTCGCCCTGCGAGCACCCACCTGTTGATCAGTTCGACCACATGCGCGTGGCGCAAGTCGTAGGGCCGCGGCGGTGAGCCGGGGCTCGCCACGATCAGGGAGCCGGCGGCATCCAAAAGCTCATGGAACCAACGGTTCGGGGTGTCTTTGCTGTAAAAATTTCCCTGATGGTTGGGAAAAAACGGTATCCGGTCCGGGTGAAAGGGGTTGATCGCGTCGTCATAGCGTCGGGCATACTCCTGAAAGTCTGGTGACAGAAATACCATCCGGTCCTTGTGCCCCTTGGACTCTCGGATCAGCACCGAACCATGGGCCATATCGACATCATTGCGGTGCAGCTTCCTCGCCTCACCCGGACGCAGACCCAGGCAATAGAGCATCCGGAACATCACCGGAATGATCAGCTGCCGCTGTCCACCAAACGGCGAAATCTGGATCGCATCGGCGGCATCAAAAAGTGCCCGCAACTCCCGGTGGGAGAAGATGTGTGGACGGTAATGGACCTGCCGTCCGGGAATGCCTTTGGGGATGACATAGGCTTCGACTCCCAGCGACGCCATGTATTTGGCGAGCTGCCTGACCGGGGTGATCCGTCGCATCTGACCGTTGACGTGCTCATTCGGGCGTTTCACGACCCATTCCATGGCCATGGCCTTCGATAAGGTGCTCTGGGTTGGATAGTGGAGGGAACATATGGCGTCGAAGGCCAACAAATGCCGTTCAGAGGTCTCATAGGGCAGTCCCATCGCATGCTTGAGCTCCAGCAACCCCTGAAAATGAGGGGCCAAACCACTAACAAACCCGCTCATGACTGTGCTCCTCGCGGTTCGATCCCCACAAAATCAAGACAGCATTCGCGCATGTGTACCTCGTCAGCAGCCAGATAGTGCTTGACCGAGGAAATGCCACGGTGGCCCAACGCCCCGGAGATGACGGGCAACGGGGTATCGCCTTCCAGCATGCGGGTCGCAAAGGATGTCCGCAGCACCCGAAAACCGTGGCCCATCCCGGGATCGAAACCGACGCCCGTCCGGGCAAATGCGCTAGAAGCCATGTGATGCAATCCGTTTGACGGTGCAAGGGCAACGTACGGGGCTTGGGTCCTCAGGAATACGTGCTCGTCGTTGACCCCGGTGGGCCTGTCATGGAGCAGGTAGTTGGCGATGGCTTCTCCCACATCAGCCAAGAGCGGCAGGTTCAGCACCACGCCAGTCTTGCGTTGCACCAGAGTTATTTGTCCTTGTCGCCAGTCGATATCCTGCAGGCGTAGGGCCACGATGTCGACGGGGCGCAACCCGGTGCGCGCGCCCAGCAGCAACATGGCACGGTCCCGGATTCCGGTGACGGTATCCGGGTCGGGCGAGCTTGTCAGCATCTCGATCTTCTCGGAGGGCAGCACAGAAACATGCCTCACGCGCCGTGAAGCGCCCCTCGGAACTGACCGAGAGAGCCCCGAGCATCCTGCGGACTCTTCAAGAAAACGACATAGCACCCGAACCGCCGAGAGCACCGTCCTCATGCTGCCAGGATGGTAACTTTCTGCCAATGAAACCAAAGCGGAAGCCACCTCTGCACCGCCCAAGGCCCGAAAGTCCGTGATTCCTCGACTTTGCCACGACGCCAATGTTCGCCGAGCGATAACGGCATACAGATCCTGAGTGTCCCGGGCTAGGCCTTGATGGGTCAGCCACGCTTCGAAGTAGTCCTGGACCGGGCGAAACACAGTATTGAGCCCAGCGTTCGGGGAAGCCTGCTTCGATAGTTTCCACCGGTAAGTGCCGGTGTGGTTGACCTCCGCTAACACCAGTGCTGACTTGCGCAGGAGCTTGTATTTCCATTCCTTGAACCGGCCCTCATCTCGTTCCGTGGCCAGGAACCGCAGGTACGACGCCAGAGCTTCGTCGGTGAACTCGGTCATGCCATTTTCGGAACAGAACACTTCGAACCGGTGCCACGCCCACCGGTACTGCATCAACGTTGAAGCTGCCTGATTGAGCCTGAGGATCTCTGTGTCGGCTTTAGAGATCAGCTCGGCAAGGGGGATTTTCATTTCTTCCTCACCTCAATGTGAATACGGATAGGGGTGAGTCAGCTTAATCCCGATTCGTTATCCCGAGGAAGGGTGCACGGATTCCGGTTGATCAAAGGAATACCGACGAATGCTCGGGATAACGGAATGCTCGGAATAATCTTTTTAATCCCGAATTCGGGATTAAAAAGATAAGGCGAGCGTAGAAAACACGGTCTCACATGTGGCAACGTGGGTTATCGCGGGGTTGAGGCACGAGGAGTTCACGTCTTTGGCGCAGTTGCGCACCAGGGTCAGGGAACAAATCGATGCCTATAACCGGGAACCGTTCCAGAAACGTGCCGGATCCCGGCTGAGCGTGTTCACCACCGAGGAACTGCCGCTGATGCAACCGCTGCCAGCTGTTGCCTTCGAGATCAGCACGTGGACTTATAAGCGCAAGGTGAACAAGAACGCTCACGTTATCTGGGCGAGGAACTTCTATTCCGTTCCCTTTGGCCATATTGGCGGCCATGTTGACCTACGCGTGACGGACACTGTGTTGGAGGTCTATCGGGGTGATGAGCGCTTGACCAGCCACCTGCTACTGCCAGCAAGCACGGTGAATCAGTATCAGACGAATGACGCGGATATGCCCGAGGGGCGCAGCTGGCAGGCTTGGGACCGGATACGGATCGAGGACTGGGCCGCGCGGATGGGCCCGGCCACGGTGACGGTGATCGGCAAGGTCTTCGAGGCAGCCTCCATCGAGGAGGCCGGTTTCGACCCAGCTTTGGCAGTGCTGCGCCTCTCACGACGGTTCTCCCCGGCCCGGGTCGAAGCGGCCTGCGAGTTGGCGTTACGCGGGCCGATTCACTCTCCCCGTTATGCTCACTTGCGGCCAATTCTCGACACTGGGCAAGACAAAACAGGGCTCGTTCCTGATGTTTCTGAGGCAGAAGAAGGCGGATATGTCCGCGGCAGCGCCTACTACGCCGGTGGCACCCGATGAGCCGGTTGGATGGGGAAACCAAACGGAAGCTGCGCGAAATGAATGCTGGGGAGCTCTTGGAGGCGATTGACAGTCAGGATGAGACGCTCAGCATCGGCATGCCGTTCGAGGAGCGAGTGCGGTTAGTCGTTGATGATGCCTATGACAGCTTTACGCATTCCAAAGTCGAGGGCCTGATCCGGAGGGCGGGGCTGCGTTACCCGAACGCTGATCTGCGTCGTATCGACCTGCTCGATGAGCGTCGTCTCAACCGAGAACTGCTAACTCAGCTGGGCACCTGCTCCTTCGTCAACCGACAGCAGAACGTTGTCTTCCAGGGATTCACCGGCTCGGGGAAATCGTATTTGTGATGTGCTATCGCCAAACGCGCTTGCGAAAACCGCATCAGGGCTCACTACGTGCGAATGCCCGACCTGGAGGAGGCTTGGGTCGCCGCGCAAGACAGTCCCGGAGGGTCCGGAAAGTTCCTGCGCAAGTATGCCGCGTTCACGATGCTCGTCGTTGATGAGTGGTTATTGGACCGGCCAACGGAGTCGATGCGCGGCATGTTGCTGGAGTTGATGGAGCGCCGCTATGGCGAAACGTCAACGGTGTTCTGCACCCAGTATTCGCAGAAGGACTGGCACCAGCGACTCGGTTCCGGTGTTCACGCGGACGCGATCATGGACCGTATCATCCACAACACAGTCTGGGTCGAGACCGGGACCTACAACATGAGGGAGCATACTGCGATGACCAGCGTGTAATCCATGATTGAGGGCACCAGTGGTTCCCAGCCACACCACCACTGGTGCTCTCCGGCACGATTGGTGGTGCTGAACCGCACGATTAGGTGGTGCTCAAAGCATCAAATACTCAGGCACCGACGCGGGACGAAACGGTGGCGAGCACCACCGACACCGAAACGCCGAAAACCGGCACCGACACCGGCACCGACACCGGCACCGGCACCGGCCAGAATGTCGGCCTTGGCCTGGAGGCCACCACGCGCGAGAAGATCAGCGGCACCGTGCCCCACCCGGCAGACAGCGGCAACCAAAAGATGCGGGTCTACTCCAACGGCGTTGTCAAGATCGGCAAGACCACTTACTCCTTGACCAAACGGATGAGAGGTCAAATAGTCTTTGCCCTCTGGGATTCCCAAGGCGTCATGTTCGCCAACACCGACGGTGAGATCATCGCCGAATACCTCTGGCCACCGGAAGGCACCGGATACGTTGGCGCCGGCCAATCCCTCACCCGCTTTCGCCAGACGCCCCTGCACATGGAACTGTCACCGATGTCCTGAGAGATCGACTGTCACCATTGTCCTGAGGCAGAACTGTCACCGATCTCGGGAGACATCACATGATTAAAAGTCCTGCCGCCATCAAAAGTCCTGAAAACACGACGAATCCCCGAATCACCGCCCACCATCCCTGCTATCGATGTCCAGACCCCTGGACACATGACGCCAAAACGTGTGACTACGTCGAGAAACGCCGTGCCGAAGGTAAGACCGACAAGGAGATCCGGCGCTGCGTCAAGCGCTACCTGGCCCGACGGGTTTTCAGGATTCTGGCTACCTCGACTCGTGCGAAAAGAGTTCAGGAAGCCGCTTGACAGACATAGAAGAGTCCAAGTGCGTGGAATGGATGCTAAATAGCGTCTGAAGGTACCGCTGTTCTGACGAATTGGTACGGGCCCATCTGTGTAGTTGGTACTGAGATTCTGGGCAGACGGTACTGCGTTCTGTCGTTGTCATATTGGCCAGGAACCCTCC
>NZ_BAABLK010000006.1:0-149672 GCF_039544305.1 Paeniglutamicibacter antarcticus | reverse complement strand
CCGGAAGCTAAGACCCACTGCGCCGATGGTACTGCACTCGGGAGGGTGTGGGAGAGTAGGTCACCGCCGGACAATTTGTCCCGGAACCCCTGAACACTGTGTGTTCGGGGGTTCCGATGTTTAACCCGTGGAACGAGAAAACGGACATCGTATCCAAGCTCCACGCGCTCGCCCTTTGTAGCTGGAGCTCAGGCGAGTTGCGCGCCTTCATCCTGATTCAGGGGACGGAGATTCACTGTTTGTAGGCATCCGGCTGTCACCGGGTGCCTTTGTGCGTTAACCCCTGATCCTTACGAATCAATCGGTAACGCGCTCGTAGAAGTTATCCACAGCACATGTGAATAACCTCCATGAAAACAGGTCACGTCAGGATGCCTCCTCGGGGAATGATGCGTGGCACGAGCGGATCCGACTTGCCATCCGGTCTGACCTGTCCGCCATAGGTTTCTATTCATGGTTACCAATGGATCCACGAGACGTTCGTTCAAGGTACCCAGCCAAGCGCAATGGGAAATCGGATGCCTTCCTCGGTTGTCCTTGGCAGCAGACCCGGTTTCCATCGCGCCAACGCTGCGGATGGCTTGGATTCCGGTGGATGCGCCAACGGGGTCTCCTCAATCCGCTTCGCGTGATTGTGGCTCAGTTGTGGGTTCCGTGCCTGTGCCGGCCCCGGATCGTTTCACCGGCGGAATAACTCAGTGGAAGAATGTCAAATTGTTGCTTCAGACGCGTACAGTGAGTCTTTGAGATGTAGAACACGCCGCATGCGCCGTCCGAGTCTTGGCTCTTACTATCCCGCCCCGCTTTCGAGCCGGTGCCAGCCAGATCCGTGACGTACGTTGTATGCGCACGGATGAATGGATAGGACCAAAATGAGCACCGACTCGTCAGTTGCAACCAGCGCCGGGGATCCGAAACAGAGCGAGAACCACCGCGACGAGAATGTCCGCCCGCAGGACGACCTCTATCGTCACGCCAATGGCGCCTGGCTCTCCAGCGCAGAGATACCTGCTGACCAAGGAAGCTACGGCTCCTTCATGGCGCTGCGCGATGACTCCGAAGCAGCGGTGCGGACCATTATCGAAGACGCCCAAACGCATCCTCATGCCGCCGACGGTACCGTCGACGAACGCAAAATTCGCATCGCAAACCTCTACGCCAGCTTCATGGATGAAGAACGTATTGAGGCCAGTGGTGTTGACCCCATCCGCGGCGATCTCGCCGCCATCTACGCCACAACCACCATCGAAGAACTGGTCCGCCTTAGCGGTTCATTCTACCGTCGGGGTGTTTCCGGATTCATCCAGGCCGGGGCGAGCTCGGATGCCGGCTCTCCGGAGCGCAACCTACTGACGATCATCCAAGGTGGGTTGGGACTGCCCGACGAGTCCTACTATCGCGAGGAGCAGTTTGCCGAACTCCTGGGCGAATATCAGGTGCACCTGGGACGGCTGCTGGCCCTCGTTGAGATAACGGACACCGAAGGGCCCGCACGCGACGTGGTCGCCTTGGAGAGCGCGCTGGCTGCGCACCACTGGGATCGCGTGAAATGCCGCGATGCCCAGGCCCGCTACAACCTCATGACCTCGGCAACGCTTCTTGAGCACAGCCCCTCGCTGGCTAAGTGGTTTGCAGGCGCAGGTATCGACGGCAAGTATCACAGCGAGGTGGACGTGTGGCAGCCAAGCTACCTCAAGGGCCTTGAGCAGGTCCTTGGCAGTGAGCCCCTAACAGCCTGGCAGCACTGGCTTGCCGTGCGGCTGATCCGTTCCAACGCTCCGTACCTTTCCAGTGCATTCGTGAATGAGAACTTCTCCTTCTACTCGGCCAAGCTCTCAGGCGTCCAGGAGTTGCGTGAACGATGGAAGCGCGGGGTGGCCTTCACCGAGGGTGCTGTCGGCGAGGACATTGGCCAACTCTACGTTGCCGAGCACTTTCCACAGCGCAGCAAGGAAGAGATGGATGCCCTGGTCGCCAACCTCATTGCTGCCTACCGCCTATCGATCGGCGAGCTGACTTGGATGGGCCCCGAAACCAAGGACAAGGCGTTGGAGAAGCTGTCCATGTTCCGTCCCAAGATCGGCTATCCGGACGAGTGGATCGACTACTCAAGCATTTCAACCGTTGCCGACAACGTCATTTCCAACCTCGCTGCTGCCAACGAATTCGAATTCATCCGTGAACTCAAGAAGATCGACGACGGCGTAGATCGCGAACTGTGGTTCATGTACCCGCAGACCGTCAATGCCTACTACCACCCGCTGCTCAATGAAATCGCGTTCCCAGCAGCCATCCTGCGCTCTCCGTTCTTTGACGCCGACCGTGATGCGGCCTCAAACTACGGAGCAATCGGGGCAGTTATCGGGCACGAGATCGGTCACGGCTTCGATGACCAAGGTTCACAGTTCGACGGGACCGGAGAGCTGAAGAACTGGTGGACCGACGCGGACCGGGAAGCTTTCGAAAAACTCACCGAAAAACTGGTTGACCAATACGATGCGCTGGTGCCACCGGAGGCCCCCGAGCACCACGTCAACGGCAAGCTCACCCTTGGAGAAAACATCGGGGACCTAGGCGGCCTGGGAATCGCCTACACGGCCTACAAGCTGGATCTGGTCGCTCGTGGCCTGGAAACCGACGAGGAGATTGACGGACTGAACGGCGACCAGCGCTTCTTCTACTCGTGGGCCGAATGCTGGCGTACGCTGATGCGTCCTGAAACGATGGTCACCCGTATCACTACCGACCCGCACTCACCCGGCGAATTCCGTTGCAACCAAGTGACCAAGAACATGGATGCGTTCCACGAAGCCTTTGGCACCAAGCCGGGGGACGGCATGTGGCTGGACACTGAGGACCGTGTCCGGATCTGGTAACCAAGTATGCCGCTGTTGTCCGGCGCTCCGGGATCGGGACGACAGGGGTATCGCCGGCTCTTGCCTATGACTGGGTGAAGTAGTCACCGATGTCATCGAGCAACCCCTTGAAAGCGGCCGGAACAGCTCCGTGGGTGCCCTTGGGGGTTTCAAGGTAACTGGATCCTGGAACCACCGCATGGAGCTGGCGCGCAGTTGAACGAAAGTACTTGGCGCTTTTGGCCCCAGCCATGAAATGGGTATTCCGCGGAAGCACCGAGAAACTGTTTGCAGGCTGGGATTCCTCCAAGGCCGCCCTAAGCTCGCCTACACCGCTGGGCAACAGCGTGCGTGCCAGCTTGCCTGCCCTCGTTTTCGACGTGCAGGCAAGCAACGCAGCAAGGATGGGCTGGGGAACCTCGCTTAACGTAGGGGAAAACTGCATCGCGCGTTCCATGCGTGCCAATGCACGACTGTTTCTTCCTTCAGCCACGTCTGCGGTGAATGACCTCAACCATGTCGTGTCGAGTGACGCATCGAGGTTGATGGCCGGATCATAAACCGCCAAACGTGCCGGCACGGCCCCGTGGGCCTTCGAAGCGGTTTCAGAGAAGCTGCGTACCGCGTTGAGCACCACGGCGCCTCCGAGGGAGTGCCCAAAGAGGTTTTGCGCCCCGGTGTACTCGAGCATCAGGGCAACTTCGGAAATCTCGGTGTCCATGGAGTAATCGGCAGGCTGCTCAGTTGACTTCCCGCGGCCTCGGCGATCGTAGAGATCCACGGTCCAGCCGTCACCGAGCCTGGAGCTCAGGGTAGCAGCGAACGGCCGATAAATAGCTGCGGTCAGGAACGCCCCGCCCACAACGAGGATCCGGCGGTGCCCGGGTGTCTGGGAATTGCCATACGAATACAGTGCCAAGGAGCCACCGTCGGCGGTCGGTAGGATGTTTTCTTCCATAATGAATCCATCCTAATCGGGGTCGTAAAAGGGCGATGGCGTGGTGCTGGGCACCTCCCAGCCCGTACTCAGATTATTCGGACTAGAATTAGATATTGTGACTGCCGAAAAAACTGCCCCAGTAGCCAACCGCACCGAGACCAACAACCTGCGCCAGGTGCGCATGGACAAGCGTGCCGCTTTCTTGGCCCGCGGAGAAGAAGCCTATCCAGTGGGCGTTGCGCGCACTCACTCGCTGCACGAGATCCGGGCAAAATTCCCCGAACTTGAACCGGATATCACCACGGGCCTGATCGTGGGCATAGCGGGACGCATTGTCTTTATGCGCAATACCGGCAAGCTTTGCTTTGCGACCTTGCAGGAAGGCGGGCCCGAAGGCACCGGAACCAGGCTCCAGGCCATGCTCTCCCTGGCAAACATTGGCGAAGAGAAACTCGCCGACTGGAAGGCCTTGGTCGATTTGGGCGACCATGTGCTGATCACCGGCGAGGTCATCTCATCCCGTCGCGGTGAGCTCTCGGTCATGGCCACTGATTGGCAGATGGCCTCCAAGGCGCTGCGACCGTTGCCCGTCCTGCACGCAGAACTCAGTGAGGAGACCCGCGTCCGTCAGCGCTATGCCGACCTGATCGTGCGGGATGAAGCCCGCGAAATGGTTTACAAGCGAGCGGCCATCGTTCGTGCGGTGCGCGACACCCTCCATGCACGGGACTACGTCGAGGTTGAGACCCCGATGCTCCAACTCATTCACGGTGGCGCTTCGGCGCGTCCGTTCACAACGCACTTGAACGCCTTTGACCAGCCAATGACCTTGCGCATCGCCACCGAACTGTTTCTCAAGCGTGCAGTCGTTGGAGGCATCGACCGCGTCTTCGAGCTGGGACGAATCTTCCGCAATGAAGGCGTGGACTCCACGCACTCCCCGGAATTCACGACGCTGGAATCCTACGAGGCCTATGCCGACCAGTTCGTGATGGCCGAGCGGATCAAGGAGATGATTCTCAACGCCGCCGATGCAGTCGGCGCCGGGCGTCGGCTTGAGACCTCCAAGGGCACTATCAACCTCGACGGGGAATGGGCTTGGCTTGGTGTCTACCCCGGGCTTTCCGAAGCAGTCGGCCAGGAAATCACCCCTGAAACTTCTGCAGGAACGCTACGCAAAATTGCCGAAGAACGCGATGTTAATGTCGATCCGAAATGGGATGCGGAAAAGCTCGTTATCGAGTTGTTTGGCGAAATAGTTGAACCCACACTCATAGATCCCACATTCGTGTACGACTATCCGCCGGCGGCCCAGCCGCTGGCACGACCGCACCGCAGCAAGCCCGGTGTCATCGAAGCATGGGACCTAGTCATTGGTGGCATGGAGCGCGGTACTGCCTTCTCCGAGTTGATCGACCCGGTAATCCAGCGCGCGCGTCTGACCGAACAGGCCCGCATGGCAGCCGACGGCGACGACGAAGCAATGCAGCTGGACGAAGACTTCCTGCGTGCGCTGGAATACGGTGCGCCGCCGATGGGTGGTATTGGCTTGGGAATTGACCGTTTGGTGATGCTCTTTGTCGATACTGGAATCCGCGAGACCATTCTTTTCCCACTGCTTAAGCCGGAGGCCTAAAATGCCGTATATTGAAGCACTTGTGCCGACGATTGTTGTTGCTCTGGTCTTTT
Source organism: Paeniglutamicibacter antarcticus (assembly GCF_039544305.1). Classification (NCBI taxonomy): domain Bacteria; kingdom Bacillati; phylum Actinomycetota; class Actinomycetes; order Micrococcales; family Micrococcaceae; genus Paeniglutamicibacter; species Paeniglutamicibacter antarcticus. The sequence goes on along the minus strand of NZ_BAABLK010000006.1, from coordinate 144,188 downwards.
GGTTTGTCATCCGTGCTGTTTCCAATGTGGATCGCAGCGAGCGTGCTGCAGAAGCCAAAGTAGACGAACAGATCAGACTGTCCGCTCAGCATAAGGACAACAAAAGTCCAAAATCAGATAATTAACTGATTGCTTCTATTTCTACTTGCTGAATGATGCATTCTTGTGTTTATGATGTGGGTGTAAGCGTGAACTAATGTCGTTTAATGGTTCAGGTTAATTCCCTACACAATGAGGAGCCGATAATGGCACGTCAGGTCCAAATCGCTTTGATTGATGATATCGATGGTTCCGAGGCAACAGAGTCGATCGTTTTCGGCATCGGTGGACAGCATTATGAAATTGACCTCAACGAGGAACATGCAGATGCTTTTCGTGAGGCCTTTAAGCCATATATCAAGGTTGCACGAACCTCCAAGCAGTTCACCCCGAAGGAAGCGCCGGCCATCCGCGCCTGGGCCAAGGAGAACAACGTCAAGGTCAACACTCGTGGACGCCTTCAGGCGGACGTTATCGCCGCCTACCACGCAGCGATGGCAAAAAAACCGCGTTCAAAGTCCAAGTAACACTTTCGGTACCTGACGGTTCCAGGGGGCCACGGGCTTCCATACTCTGTGGGGAATGCAGATAGCGTTCGGGGGATCGCATCCATGTCAATGGATGCGATCCCCCGAAGTTGTTTAATCCGTTTCTGAACGCCGAGGGTGAACAATGTTATCCCTTGGGCGAACATGCAACACTTGTCCGAATTTGATGCGTAGCATCGAAATACGTGTTAGCTAGGAGTGTGCCGCATGTTTGAGAGATTTACCGACCGTGCCCGTCGCGTTGTCGTGCTTGCCCAAGAAGAGGCGCGCATGCTCAACCACAACTACATCGGAACCGAGCACGTTTTGCTCGGCCTCATCCATGAAGGCGAGGGAGTAGCGGCCAAGGCCCTTGAGTCGCTGAACATTTCCCTCGGTGCCGTGCGTGAGCAGGTCCAAGAGATCATCGGACAGGGACAGCAGGCTCCCTCCGGTCATATCCCCTTTACGCCTCGTGCCAAAAAGGTACTTGAGCTTTCGCTGCGCGAAGCGCTGCAGCTGGGCCACAACTACATTGGTACCGAGCACATCCTGCTTGGCCTGATCCGCGAGGGTGAGGGCGTTGCAGCCCAGGTCCTGGTGAAGCTTGGCGCTGACCTGTCACGGGTCCGCCAGCAGGTCATCCAGCTTCTCTCCGGATACCAGGGCGGTAAGGAAACCGCTGGTGCGGGAGTCAGCTCCGGGGGCCAGACCGAAGGAACCCCCGCGGGTTCGGCGGTTCTCGACCAGTTCGGCCGAAACCTCACCGCAGCGGCCCGAGAAGGCAAGCTCGATCCCGTCATCGGGCGCGAGTTCGAGATGGAACGCGTCATGCAGGTCCTCTCCCGCCGCACCAAGAACAACCCCGTCCTCATCGGTGAACCGGGCGTCGGTAAAACCGCCGTAGTCGAGGGCCTGGCCCAGGCCATCGTGCGCGGCGATGTCCCCGAAACCATCAAGGACAAGCAGCTCTACACCCTTGACCTCGGCTCCCTCGTTGCCGGTTCGCGCTACCGAGGTGACTTCGAGGAACGCCTGAAGAAGGTCCTCAAGGAAATCCGTACCCGAGGCGACATCATTCTCTTCATCGACGAGATCCACACCTTGGTGGGTGCCGGAGCTGCCGAGGGAGCCATCGATGCGGCCTCGATCCTCAAGCCGATGCTGGCCCGCGGCGAGCTGCAGACCGTCGGTGCGACCACGCTTGACGAGTACCGCAAACACATCGAGAAGGACGCGGCCCTTGAACGCCGCTTCCAGCCGATTCAGGTCAAGGAACCCACGGTGGAGGAGACCACGCAGATCCTGCGTGGACTGCGCGACCGCTACGAGGCACACCACCGTGTTTCCATCACCGATGGGGCATTGTCGGCAGCATCCGAACTGGCTCACCGCTACATCTCCGATCGCTTCTTGCCGGACAAGGCCATTGACTTGATCGATGAAGCCGGAGCCCGCCTGCGCATTCGCCGCATGACTGCCCCGCCTGCGCTCAAGGCCATGGACGAGGAAATCGCCACCGTCCGGCTGGAGAAGGAAGCGGCCATCGACGCTCAGGACTTCGAGGGTGCAGCTGCCTTGCGCGACAAGGAAGGCAAGCTCCAGGAAGCCCGCGGGGAGAAGGAAACCGCCTGGAAGAACGGTGAGCTCGACGAAATTGCCGAGGTCGATGCCGACCTGATCGCGGAAGTTCTTGCGAACTCCACCGGAATCCCGGTCATCAAGCTGACCGAGGAGGAATCCACGCGACTGCTGAACATGGAAGACGAGCTGCACAAGCGGGTCATCGGCCAGGATGAGGCAATCAAGTCGATTTCTCAGGCCATTCGCCGTACCCGCGCCGGACTGAAGGATCCGAACCGCCCCGGAGGTTCGTTCATCTTCGCCGGTCCGACCGGCGTCGGCAAAACCGAACTGGCCAAGGCGCTTGCGGAATTCCTCTTCGGAGAGGAAGACGCACTGATCACCCTTGATATGTCCGAGTACTCGGAGAAGCACACGGTCTCGCGTCTCTTCGGTGCTCCTCCGGGATACGTCGGATATGAGGAAGGCGGCCAGCTCACCGAGAAGGTCCGTCGCCGTCCGTTCTCTGTTGTGCTCTTCGACGAAGTTGAAAAGGCCCATGCGGACCTGTTCAACTCGTTGCTGCAGATCCTGGAAGACGGTCGCTTGACCGACTCCCAGGGACGCGTGGTCGACTTCAAGAACACCGTGATCATCATGACCACGAACCTAGGCACCCGCGACATCTCCAAGGGCGTAATGACCGGCTTCCAGTCGGCCACCGACACCCGCACCGGGTACAACCGGATGCAGGCGAAGGTCCAGGAAGAGCTGCGCCAGCACTTCCGTCCCGAGTTCCTGAACCGTGTTGACGACGTTGTGGTCTTCCCACAGCTGACCCAGGACGAGATCGTGGAGATCGTGGCGCTGTTCCTGGCCCGCTTGCAGAAGCGCTTGGACGACCGGAACATGACCATCGAGTTGTCGCCGGCGGCCCGCATTTTGCTGGCGACCCGCGGGTACGACCCGACCATGGGCGCCCGGCCGTTGCGCCGCGTGATGCAGCGCGACATCGAGGACCAGCTCTCCGAGAAGATCCTCTTTGGTGAGTTGGTCTCCGGCCAGCACATCAAGGTCGATGTCGAAGGGGAAGGCGACGAAGCGAAGTTCACCTTCCACGGCGAGGACCCAACCCCGCAGCTTGAGGGCGAAGCCGCTCCGGTGGCCATCGAAAGCTAGGCACAATGCCGCAGAAAATGTCTGGGGAGACCTCCGTCTGGAGGTCTCCCCAGACATTTTTTTAACTTCGGGAGTCTTGCGGGCCAGCTACATGAATCACAGTCGGTGCAGCGGCCGGGCATAGGATACTTAGATGAAATCCTTTATCGTCAGGCGCGCCAGGACCAGCGATGTGAAATGTATCCGGGAGCTTGTCAGGCCGTTGGCCGAGGACCGCGTGCTGCTGGAAAAGGAAGCAGTCGCCTACTACGAGAACCTGCAGGAATTCTTCGTAGCCGAGGACGCGGAGGGCAACGTCATTGGCTGTGGAGGATTGCACGTGATGTGGGAGGACATCGCCGAGGTCCGCACACTGGCCTCTAACGCGCAATGGAGGGGTCATGGGGTGGGCCGCCGTCTGCTGAAAAAACTGCTATCTGAAGCGCGTGAATTGGGGGTTTCACGGGTCTTCTGCCTGACCTTCGAGGTCGAATTCTTCCTTCGCAACGGGTTCTTGGTGATGGCAGAACAGTCTGCTGTTGACCCCGAGGTGTATTCGGAGCTGCTGCGTTCCACCGATGAGGGCGTTGCCGAATTCCTCGACCTGGCTCGGGTCAAGCCCAATACGCTGGGCAATACCCGGATGATCACATACGTCTAGCAGAGGAAAGCCGTCTGCCGGCGATTCACCTAGCGCGGGAGACTGACGCCGTCCGCACCCTGTTTCGCCAACCCGTCGGCTAGTAGCGAGGCAAATGCCCGTTCGCGTTGTTCCGATGCCGCCGGCAACGCATGCAGATCGGTCCACGCTCGATGGCGCTCACCCGCCTCACGGGCCGGATTCAACCTGCGACCTGTATCCACGGCCAAATCAGGGACCCCTAACAGGTCTGCCCTGTCCACGGGGGCCTCCGAATGCCGGAGCACGGCCATCATGGCCCCACGCACCTGCCTGTCGGTGCCATGCCACGGCTGGCCCTTGGGCTTGTAATGGGGTTCAGGGCGTCCCACGGCGATCCACGCGCATTGCTGCATGACCGGACAGCCGTGGCAGCGCGGAGCACGTGCAGTACAGACCAGAGCGCCGAGTTCCATGACCGCGATGTTCCAAGCGTTGGCCAGCTTGGTCGCGGTTGCGTCTGCGGGGGAGGACTCCGGAAGCAGGCGCTGGGCCAAGGCGAGCTCGGCGGCGTTCTGGTTTGGTTCCGGCAGTGCCTTGCCTCCTACCAAACGGGCATGGACCCGACGGATATTGGTGTCGACCACCACCGTGGGAATCCCGAACGCGAAGCAGGCGATGGCCGCGGCCGTGTAGGTCCCGACCCCCGGAAGCGCAAGCAATCGGTCCTCGCTGCCCGGGACCTTGCCTCCGTGCTCGGTGGTGATCACCAACGCCGCGGCATGCAGGCGCAGCGCCCGGCGCGGGTAGCCCAGCCTGCCCCATGCTTTCACCGCCTCCCCTACAGGGTCTGCCGCCAACGCGGCCGGGGTGGGCCAGCGTTTCATCCATGCTTCCCAGACCGGTAGCACGCGCACCACAGGAGTCTGCTGCAGCATGAACTCGGAGACCATCAAGGCCCACGGTGTGGCCGATTCCTCACGCCACGGCAATTGGCGGGCGTTCGAGGCGTACCACGCGGTGATTTCCCGGTGGAGCAGGGGCAGCTCGGGGTGGGGCACGATGAGCGGAGATCCTTTGGCTCGAAGACGAATGCTAGCGATATCACTCTAGCTGGCGGCGTGGGAGTCGAGGGGAAAACGTTTGGTTTCGTAGCCTTGAGGCATGGCACAAAAGCAGGTCCGATCCACCCGACCCTCCGCACGGGTTTATCGGCGTCGTCGACTGGCGGTGCTCATCGCCATGGTGGTCGTTGCCGGGCTTTTGCTGTGGGCCGGAATCGGTATTGCCTCGCTGCTGCGCCCCAGCGATCCCGGTGCCAACGGGGCAGGGCCGGAACGAGTCGCCGGCGGTTCGAGCGGTGCCTCCGGAGAACCATCGGCGGAGCCGTCCGTGGAGCCCACGGGCTGCCTCGAAGGGGACATCGGCATCACCGCCTCCACGGCACACGACACGCACGGACCGGCGGAGAACCCAGTGCTGGTGATGACCATCGAGAATCAGGGCAAGTTCGACTGCAACGTCAATGTGGGAACCAGCCAACAGGACTTTTCCGTGATGAGCGGGAAAGACCGGATTTTCGCCACCTCGGACTGCGTGCAGGACCCCACCGACACGGAAATCACTATCAAGCCCGGTGCCAGTGAAACCGCACGCTTTACCTGGACCCGGGTGCGCAGTGCACCGGGCTGCAAGTCCGTGACCGCCAAGCCACGACCGGGTTGGTACGGATTCACCGCGAAACTCGGGGAACTGACAAGCGAAACCACGCAGTTCGAGCTGAAGTAGGCCGCAGAGACGGGTTCGTTGGACCGGCCGGCCTAGAGGAAACGGTCGAGCAGCGAGGACTCGGCAACGCGGGAGAGGCCCTCGCGCACGGTGCGGGCACGCTGTTCGCCGATCCCGTCCACTGCCATCAGGTCCTCAATGTTGGCCGCCATCAGCCGCTGCAAGCCGCCGAAATTGTTGACCAGCCGGTCGGACACCGCCCGCGGCACCGACTTGATCCCCGCCAGCAAACGGTGGCCCTTGGGCGTCACGACGGCCTCGAGTGAATCAATGCCGGGGCTGATGCCCAGGATCGAAGCGAATTTGCCCAGGTCGATCAGATCGGTGCTGTCCAGGGCCTGAAGCTTCCTTAGCGCCGCTTCGATGTCCAGCTCCGCGCGGCCCAGATTCGAGTAGTCCTTCAACAGCAGGTCCGCCCCCGGGCCCAGCCCCGCCGAGAGCTCGTCGAGCTGCAGGGCAAGCAATCGTCCATCAGCACCCAGCTCAAGGACGTATTGGGCGATCTCCTCGGAGATGCGCCTGACCATTTCCTGTCGCTGCAGCACCGCTGCTACATCGCGGACCGTGACAACGGCCTCGATTTCCGCCGCAGACAATGCACCGGTGACCTGGTCAAGGCGCGAGCGGTAGCGCTCCAGGGTTGCCAGTGCCTGGTTTCCGCGCGCCAACACCGGTTCGGAGCCCTCGAGCAGGTAGCGGATCCCTTGGACGTACAGGGCGATGATGTGCATCGACTGCGAGACCGAGACAACGGGGAAACCGGTCTGGATCGCCACGCGTTCGGCCGTGCGGTGCCTGGTTCCCGATTCCTGGGTGGGGATGGAATGGTCGGGGACCAGCTGGACCCCTGCACGCAGGATTTTCGAGCCGTCCTTGTCGCAAACGATGGCCCCGTCCATCTTGGCCAGCTCGCGAAGCCGGGTGGGGGAGAAAGCGATGTTGATGTCGAAGCCGCCTGAGCAGATCGAGTCGACCACCTTGTCCTGGCCCAAGAGGATCAGCGCACCGGTGCGGCCGCGCAGGATGCGTTCGAGGCCGTCGCGCAGCTCCGTGCCGGGTGCAACGCGAGCCAACGTGGCGCGCAGTGCATCTTCGGGGCTTTTCGACATGGGCCATTTCCTTCCAGCGGAGTTCTACCTATCGTAGGGCCATTGCAGGGCTTCGATTCGCCCAATCGAGCATTCCTTGCCGACTTCGGTATCCCTTTGTTACCAAGGGCGGGTCATTGGCCGGTCTTGACGCGTTGTTCGAAGGCGATGTCCAGTGCCTCGAGCACCGAGGAGACGGTAAACACACGGATGGAGTCGGGGATATTCTTGGGCGGGTGCGGCGAAGCGGGGACCATGGCGTAGCGGAACCCGAGCCGTTCGGCCTCGATGATGCGCCTTCCGATCTCCGGTACCGGCCGGACCTCTCCGGCCAGGCCGACTTCGCCAAAGGCCACGAACTGCGGAGGTAGCGGATGGTTGTGCATGGACGAGGCCAAGGCGAGTGCAGTTGCCAGGTCGGTTGCCGGTTCGCTGAGCTTCACCCCGCCCACGGTGGCCACATAGGAATCCAAGGATCCTAGATCCATCCGCGCGCGGGACTGGAGGACGGCGAGGATCATTTGGGTCCTTGCCGCATCCAGTCCGCTGGTGGCCCTGCGTGGATTGGCTGCAGCGGCCCGAGAGAGCAGGGTCTGGACCTCGGCGACCAAGGGCCGGCGGCCCTCAAGGGTAACGGTGATGCAGGTTCCGGGGACCGGGTCCTTGGTGCGGGTGACGAAAAGCCCCGAGGGGTCGGCAAGGCCCTGAATGCCGCCCTCGGTCAAATCGAAGCAGCCGACCTCGTCCGTGGGGCCGTAGCGGTTTTTCAGTGCCCGCAGCAGGCGTAGCCGGGAGTGGCGCTCGCCGTCGAACTGGCAGACCACATCCACGAGGTGTTCAAGGAGCCGCGGTCCGGCAATCGAGCCATCCTTGGTCACGTGGCCTACCAGGATGGTCGTCATGTTCCTGCGCTTGGCGGTGTTGATAAGGGATGCGGCGACCTCGCGGACCTGGGAAATACCTCCGGCGGTCCCGTCGACCTCGGCCGAGGCCAGGGTCTGCACCGAATCGATGACCAACACCTCTGGATCGATCTTTTCGATCTGGCCCAAGGCGATGCCCAGATCGGTCTCGGCGGTCAGATAGAGGGTATCGGCCATCGCATCGATGCGTTCGGCCCGTACCTTGACCTGTGCGGCCGATTCCTCGCCGGTGATGTACAGGACCCTGCGGTCGGTGCGTGCAACGCGGGCGGCCACATCGAGCAGCAGCGTCGACTTGCCCACCCCCGGCTCCCCGGCCAGCAGGATCACCGCGCCGGGCACCAAACCGCCGCCGAGCACCCGGTCGAGTTCCTCCACGCCGCTGCTGCGGTAGGAAGCTGCGCTGGCATCGACCTCGCCGATCGGCTTCGCGGGGGAGGCGACCGTGGTTGCTGCGGTAGTCTTGGCGCTGACTGCGCCCATTTCCTCCACCGTGCCCCAGGCCTGGCATTCCCCGCAGCGGCCCACCCACTTCACTGTGCTCCACCCGCATTCCGCGCAGCGGTACGTGGGGGTGGACTTGCTACGGGGGTTCTTTGCCATGTGCAAGATAATAGTGCCCGGAACCGACACTTCGCCTCCGCGAACCCCGGGGTTTCGCTACAGGCGCGGCAACGTCGCCACGGCATCATCGTGCCTGGCGCCCGTTGCCTCGAGCAGGTCAACGACGAGCGGGCGCAGCAGCAAGACCATCCCCTCTCCCTGCAGACCGCTGACCTGCAGCGTCTTGGGATCCAGCCGGGCCGCACACTCGGAAAGCTCGCGCTTGGCGCGCCCCACCGCCCGCTGGTACCCGGACTCGCTGGTTTCCAGGACCGCGTAACCAAAAGCGTCAACGGCCTCGGCCAGTTCCATCAACAGGCTTGATACGGCTTCGACACCGCGATCGGTCAGCGCTCCATGGGTGATCACCGTGGTCAGCCGACGGGCCAGGACGCGTGAATTGCGCACCGCAAGGTCGGTCTTGTCCGCCGCGACCTTCAGCCGGTCCAGGTCCGTTCTGTGCCGACGGTGCGCCGGAGCGAGTGTGGCGACCTCCCGGGCGATGTTCAGCGCGGCCGGCAGTGAATCCATGAGCTTTTGGGTGCCGCGGGCGCGAATCAGTGCGTGGAAAGCCAGGGTGGAATCCGAGGAGCCGACCGCGCGCCCGCATTCCTGCAGCACCCCGGAGAGCTCCGCGAGAAGCTTGCCGAGTTCGGCCATGGGGGTGCGGCGTGGATCGCGGGGGAAGCTCATGAGGATCAGCAGGCCGCACAGCGAGCCGATCAGCGCATCGAGTGAACGGCTGAACGGGCCGGCGGCACCGAGCGGCAGCAGCACAACGAGCACCGACTGCAAACCCAGCTGCGTCGTGAAGATGGGACCCGAATCAAGGAACCTGGCAAGCAGCAATGAAACGAAGAGTACCAGCGCGGCCTGCCACAGGCCGCTTCCGAAAAGCGTCAGCAGCAGGTCCCCGATGGCCACGCCCAAGGTGCAGCCGATAGAGACCTCGAGACCTCGGCGAACCGTGGTCTGTGTCCCGAACCCCAGGACCAGCAGGCCGCTGGTCGCCGCGAAGATCGGGGCGTCGTGGCCCAGCAGGTGTTCGGCGATCCAATACGCAAGGATCGCTGAAACGGTCATCTGGATGATCTTGGGCAACGAGGTGCGCGCCCGGTGGGCACCGGCACGGTTGCGGCGCTTGATGAACGCCCATGCCCCACTCGCCGAAGATGCGATACCCATGGGGACCAGTCTGTCACGCTCCGGGCGCAGAAGGACCAGGCGCGGGATATGAGGCGAAACACCCGGCAGCCACGGTTTTGTTCATCTTGTGTTCACCTTCATAGCGTCAGCTGGTCACTTCCGGGGCCTAGCTTCGAAGTGAGGCAAGACGCCGGCGTGCGTATTGCCGGGTACGAACAAGGACGATTCGTTCCATCACCGACAGGCATTTGAAAGAGGACTACTCGTGAAGCTTCATCGCATTGGCCCAGTGGCTGCTGTTCTTACAGTCGCCGCCCTCGCACTGACAGCCTGCGGCTCGGACAGCCCGACAGCAACTGCCGACACGGCCGCCTCCAACCCAGGTTCCTCCGCAGCGGCGGTGTCCGGCACCCTGACCGGTTCCGGGGCATCCTCGCAGAAGTCCGCCATGGAGGCCTGGAAGTCAGGGTTCGAGGCAGCCAACGCCGGAACCATGGTCCAGTACTCCCCCGACGGCTCGGGTGCCGGCCGCAAGGCGTTTTTGGCCGGCGGTGCACAGTTCGCAGGTTCGGACGCCTACCTGAAGGACGAGGAGCTCGAGGCCTCGAAGCAGGTCTGCGGCCCCGAGGGTGCTTTCAACGTCCCGGCCTACGTTTCCCCGATCGCCGTGGCCTTCAACCTGCCCGGGGTGGAGACGTTGAATCTCGACGCGGCAACGATCGCGAAGATCTTCAAGCTCGAAATCACCAAGTGGGACGACCCCGCGATCACCGCGCTGAACGAGGGTGCATCCCTTCCGGAGACGGCCATCACCGTGGTGCACCGCAACGACGAATCGGGTACCACCGAGAACTTCGTCGACTACCTTGCCGCCACGGCCAAGGACGTGTGGGGCTACGAGGTCTCCGGGGACTGGCCCAAGGACCTGGCCAGCGAAAATGCCAAAGGCACCTCGGGCGTCGTGGCAACCACCACCGCGACCGAAGGAGCCATCACCTACGCAGACCACTCCGCCGTGGGCAAGCTGGGCACCGTGAACGTGAAGGTCGGCGAGGAATACACCAAGATCTCCTCCGAGGCCGCTGCCAAGGGTGTCGAGGCCGCCACTCCGGTGTCCGGGCGCAGCACGCTGGATATGTCCCTTGACCTCAAGCGCGACACCACCGAATCCGGGTCATACCCGATCATCCTGGTCTCTTACCACGTGTTCTGCTCCAGCTACAAGGACCAGGCAACCGCGGATTTGGTCAAGGGCTTCGGTGAGTATGTGCTCTCGGATGCCGGCCAGAAGGAAGCAGCCGCTTCGGCCGGCAACGCGCCGCTCTCTGCCAAGATGAGCGAAGCGGCCATCAAGTCGATCGAGTCGATCAAGGTCGGTTCCTAGCTTGTGTTTGCGCCCGCCGGGGGAGTTCGAGCAATCGATATTCCCCGGCGGGCACAGTAACATCGCACTTGCCCCCTCCACCATCCCCGCGCACACGGCCACACGATCCCCCTAGAACCGCGTGCACAACTTCCAAAGGCTCACCCATATGACAACCAACGCGCTTCGGCGCAACGGATCCAAGGGCCAAGCCGGAGACAAGGTGTTCTCCGGTGCCGCGCTTGGCGCAGGCATCCTGATCCTCGTAACCCTCCTTGCGGTGGCGGTCTTCCTGTTCATCCAGGCGCTGCCCACTTTTACCGCGGACCCCGCAATGGTCACCGGCGGTGAGGGCTTCGGGCGCTACATCTTCCCGATTGTCGTTGGCACCGTCATCGCAGCGGGTATCGCGCTGCTGATAGCCACCCCCGTGGGGATCGCCGTCGCCCTGTTCATCTCGCACTACGCCCCGCGGCGCCTGGCCGCGGGGCTTGGCTACGTCATCGACCTGCTGGCCGCGATCCCCTCGGTCATCTACGGCGCCTGGGGATACCTGGTGCTGGCACCGGCATTGGTTCCCTCCTTCGCATGGCTGGCCGAGAACCTCGGCTTCATCCCGATCTTCGCCGGCCCGGCTTCGCAGACGGGCAAGACCATCTTCACCGCCGGCATCGTGCTGGCCGTGATGGTCCTTCCCATCATCACCTCGCTGAGCCGCGAGATCTTCCTGCAGACCCCGAAGCTGCATGAGGAGGCCGCGCTGGCCCTGGGTTCCACGCGCTGGGAAATGATCACCATGTCGGTGCTTCCCTTCGCACGGCCCGGGATCATCTCGGCCGTGATGCTCGGCCTGGGCCGTGCCCTGGGCGAGACCATGGCCGTTGCCCTGGTGCTCTCCACCGGCGGAATGATCCCGTCGCTGATCAAATCCGGCAACCAGACGATTGCCGCGGAGATCGCGTTGAACTTCCCCGAGGCCTTCGGCCTGCGCCTTTCCGAGCTGATCGCCGCAGGCCTGGTGCTGTTCGTCATCACACTGGTGGTCAACTTGATCGCCCGGGCCATCATTGCCCGCCACAAGGATTTCTCGGGAGCCAACTGATGAGTACCGTGACCACAAGCAAGAACACCAACGATTCACGCAACAAGGGCCCCCGGCCGCCGATGGCCCGCAAGCGCAACTCCCTGGCCAAGGGCCACCTGCCCCGGTGGGGCATCCCGGCCATCGCTGCCGGCTCGCTGATCCTGGGCGCCGCCGGCTCGACCCTGGGCGGCTTCTCGGTAGCCACCCTTGCGATCTACACCGCAATCATCTTCGTCGTGGCCTCGACCCTCATCATCACCGCGGTGGAGGGCAAGCGCCGCGGGCGGAACGCCCTGGCCACCAACCTTGTCTACGCCGCGTTCCTGCTCGCGCTGGTCCCCTTGGTCAGCGTGCTGTACACGGTGCTTCAAAAGGGACTGCCGGGCATGAACATGCACTTTTTGTTCCACTCCATGAACGGGGTGACCGGTGCCATCGACAACACCAGCGTCGAAAACGGCACACCGGTGTTGGGTGGGGCTTACCATGCGGTGATCGGCACGCTGCTGATCACCTTGTGGTCATCGGTGATCTCGGTCCCGGTGGGCATGCTCACCGCCATCTACCTCGTCGAATACGGAAAGAACGGACCCCTGGCGCGGGCCATCACCTTCTTCGTCGACGTGATGACCGGGATCCCCTCGATCGTTGCCGGCCTGTTCGCCACCGCGTTGTTCGCGGTGCTGCTGGGCCCCACCGCCCGCATGGGAATCGTTGCCGCGGTGGCCCTGAGCGTGCTGATGATCCCCACGGTGGTCCGGTCCACCGAGGAAATGCTCAAGATCGTTCCCAACGAGCTGCGCGAGGCCTCCTACGCACTGGGGGTGCGCAAATGGCGCACCATCACCAAGGTCGTTGTTCCCACCGCGATCTCCGGCATTGCTTCCGGCGTGACCCTGGCCATTGCCCGGGTGATCGGCGAAACGGCCCCGATCCTGGTCACCGCGGGGTTGGCGAACAACATTAACGTGAACGTCTTTGCCAACTGGATGGCGACGCTGCCGACGTTCATCTACTACCAGATCCTCACGCCGACCTCGCCGACCAACGTGGATCCATCGATCCAACGCGCCTGGGCCGCCGCACTGCTGTTGATCGCCATGGTCATGGTGCTGAACCTTGGCGCCCGCCTGGTTGCCGGCCTGTTCGCCCCCAAGAAGGGTCGTTGAGCCAAACGGCTCCGACCTTTTCGACAAGACACCCAAACTCCCTAAGGATCACCATATGTCTAAGCGCATCGACGTCAAGGACCTGAACGTCTACTACTCCAGCTTCCTGGCCGTGGAGGACGTCAACATCGAGATCGAAGCGAAGTCGGTGACCGCGTTCATCGGACCCTCAGGCTGCGGGAAGTCGACCTTCCTGCGCACGATCAACCGCATGCACGAGGTCATCCCCGGCGGCCGCGTCGAGGGAGAGGTGCTGCTGGACGGAGACAACCTCTATGAGGCGGGAGTCGACCCGGTGACGGTCCGCAGCCAGATCGGCATGGTCTTCCAGCGTCCCAACCCGTTCCCCACCATGTCCATCAAGGACAACGTGCTCGCCGGGGTGAAGCTGAACAACAAGAAGATCTCCCGTTCCGACGCCGAGAACCTGGTGGAGAAGTCGCTGCGCGGGGCCAACCTCTGGAACGAGGTCAAGGACCGGTTGGACAAGCCCGGTTCCGGGCTCTCCGGCGGACAGCAGCAGCGCCTGTGCATTGCCCGCACCATCGCAGTGAAACCCGACGTGATCCTGATGGACGAGCCGTGCTCGGCCCTGGACCCGATCTCCACGCTGGCGATCGAGGACCTGATCAATGAGATGAAGAACGATTTCACCGTGGTCATCGTTACCCACAACATGCAGCAGGCGGCGCGGGTCAGTGACAAGACAGCGTTCTTCAACATCGCCGGGACCGGAAAGCCGGGCAAGCTGATCGAATACGCGGAAACCGCGCAGATCTTCTCCAACCCGTCGGTGAAGGCAACCGAGGACTACGTCTCAGGCCGCTTCGGATAACCCCGCACCGGGGAAGCAAAGCAGTACAAGGATTCGCCGACGGGACCGATGGTCCCGCATCGGCGGTACCGGAAGCGGGATCTTCCGGGGGGTCCCTGGAGGGGGATCGCGACGGCGGGGCCACGCGCAGCACTCTTGTGCGCAGCCCCGCCGTCGCTTCGTTTAACCGGGTTTGGGCCGTACGCCGTTCGGCGGTCCCTGGCGTGGGTAGGCTGTTCATCGAACCCCGATCCACAAGCAGAAGGACAAAAAGCGTGAACCAAGATTCCGGTGTTTCCCGATACCAGGGCAAGGCAGGTGACCTGCATGGATTCATCGTTGCGGCGATGGCCGCCGTCGGGGCCTCCGGGCCCGATGCCACCTACATGGCCGACCAGCTGATCGACTCCGAGCTGGCCAACCATCCATCGCACGGAATGCGCAGGCTTCCCGAATATCTCGACCGTGCGCTGAAGGGATTCGCGCAGCCCGGTGCCACGGCCTCGATCGAGCTGGACACCGGTTCCCTGGTGCGGATGAACGGGAACGGCACCTACGGGCACTTTGCGCTGCGCGATGGGACCGCGCTGGCCATCGAGCGAGCCAAGGCGAACGGGATCGCCGCTGTAGCGGTGCGCAACAGTGAATACGCCGGCAGGCTTGCCCCTTTCTGCGAGGAAGCGGCAAACGCCGGAGTTGCCACCCTTGTCTTCGGGAACAACAACGGTGCCGGACAGGTCGTGCTGCCCCCGGGCGGCACCAAGGCACGCCTCTCGACCAATCCGCTGGCCGCCGGGGTGCCGCGGCGCAGCGCACCGCACCTGGTCATTGATTTCGCCACCAGTACGGTTGCCTCCGGCCGATTGGCCGAGGAGCGCGACCGCGGCACGGAGCTGCCCGGCGAATGGGTAAGCCCCGAGGGGCTGCTCAAGACCTTTGGCGGCTTCAAGGGATTCGGGCTGTCCTTGCTGGTGGAAGCCCTTGGCGGGGCGCTGACTGGCTCCGAGACCGTCTCGGAGCGGAAAACGGCCGACCACCAGGGAACCCTTATTATCGCGATCGACGTGGCGCAGCTACGCGAGCTGGACGGCTTCACCGCGCAGGTAGAGGAGTTCATCGCCCACGTGAAATCGAGCCCGCTTCAGGAGGGCGTCGCACCGATCCGGGTACCGGGCGAGGGCTCATCGCTGCGCAGCGGGGACTCCCGGGAGCAGTTGGTGGGCGTGAACGCCAAGACGTGGGCTGCGATGGGCCGGATCGCGGTGGAGCTGGAGCTGCAAATGCCCGAAGGCACCTTGGTCCGCTAGCGACAGCAGAAGGGGGCTGCTGGTTCTCGCGCCTCAGCTCACCAACGGGTGCATGGCAAGGTAGAGGATCCCGCCGAGAAGTGCGCAGACCAGTGGCGTCGCAAGCCAGTTCCGCAACACCTTGTTGACCTGCTGCCAGGTGACCGATTCGAAGCGCTGGTTGGTTCCGGCCCCGACGATTGAACTGGTGACCGCCTGGGTGGTGGAGATCGGCAAGTGGATCAGCATGGCACCGAAAAAGAGCATCGCCGCGGAGACGGTCTGGGCCACCATGCCACGCAACGGGTCGATGTTAACCAGCCTGTAGGCAAGGGTGTGGGCGATGCGCCAGCCGCCGAAAAGCACCCCGGCAGCCAGGCAACCGGCACCGAGCAGCTGGGGGCCGAGCATGATGGCCCCGGGCTGGGCGGCACCGGCGGTGACCAGGGCCAGGGTGAGCATGGCGCCGGTGCGCTGTCCGTCCTGAAGCCCGTTGCCCAGTGCCACGGCACAGGCCGCAACCGCCTGCCCTGCCCTCGATACCCCGTTGACGTCCGAAGCCGTTGAATGGCGCACCAGCCAGGTGACGGGGATGACCAGCACCCAGGAGGCGGCAAAGGCGAACAGCGGGGTGAAGAGGAGCGGCAACAGCACGCCGCCGGCAAGCATTCGCCACGCGTCATGCACGCCGTCGTTACCCAGCAGGGCGGACGCGCCGCTGGCGCCGGCAAGGGCTGCGATCAGCGCGTGGGTGGAGGAAATGGGCAGTCCCCGCCACCAGCAAAACAGTCCCCAGGCGCCGCCGGCAAGCAGCCCGGAGAGCAACAGCGCCAGGCCGGGGATGCCGTCCGGGACGCCGAGTTCCACTGCGGAGACCAGGTAGACGCCGAAGCTGGTGGAGGCCATGGTGCCGACGAACGTGAAAAACGCTGCCACCAAGACGGCGTAGGTCGGGGTCAATGCGCGGTTGCGCACGGCGACCGCTATGGAGTTGGAGGCGTCGCGGAACCCGTTGAGGAACGCGAACGCGCAGGTGCACAGGAGCACCACGAACATCATGAAGGATTGGCCGCTCAACACGTCTCGCTCAGGATTCCTTGACCAGGACGCGTCCGAGGTGGTCAGCCACGGCCCGCAGGGATTGCGAGGAGGCAAGGAACTGCTCGGCCACCGAACGATGGCGGATGATGGTTCCCGCCTTGCTCAGCTCCCCGATTTCACCCACCCAGGTCCGGTGGGTGCGGTGCGCGCGCTTGGAAATTCTTACAAGGTCAAGCCACAGGTCTTCCAAGTCGTCCAGGCGTTGGAGCTGGGCCAGTGCCTGGGTGGTCAGCTCGGCCTGCCTTCCGATGAGTTCGAGCTGTTCGGCGGCGCGGTGCGAAAGTTGCCGGTTGCCCAGGTGGGCGATCAGTTCGCCGGCACCGCTGAGCTGTTCGACGGACTCGTGCAGCAACCGGGAAAAGGTGTAGACGTCCTCGCGTGGCAAGGGATTGACGTAACTGGTGCGCAGGTGGGTGAGCACCGCGTAATGGAGATCGGTGGTCTTGACCTCCGAGGCGTTCAATGCCTCCAGCAGTACGGTGGCCTCGACGTCGGAGCCAAGCATTTCCGAGAGCACGCCAACGCATAGATGGACTTCGGTGGCCAGGTCTCGCAACAGATCGATACCGCGCGTGTCCGAAGGGAACAAGCTAAACTTCACGAGGAATACCACCGGCTGGAAAACGGAAAAGCGGGACGTTGCCCAGTTTACGCATCGAAGGTTAACAAGCCCGACCGTGGCGTCGTGAAGCGTGTCCTGCCGGCCGCGTGCGGCCGGGAAAGTGTACGGTGCCGAACCGGGAGCGCCTCTCGGCGGAAGGCCGCTCGTAGCGGCTGAATTTTGGAGCCCGGGGCTGCCGCGGTCCGGCACCGTGCTTACAGCTTTCTAGGAAACGGGTCTTCCTGTCAACCCGGTGGCGCGGTCTTCGCGATCAGCGTCAAACGCGGAAGCCTCAGTCCAGTTCCCCGCGTCGCCAGGAAGCAGCAGCGTATTCAAGGTCCTCGGCTGTCTTGAGTAGGGAGTGCGCCCGGGAAGTCATCAGGGTGGCTCGTTCCGGATGGGCGAACTCCGCATCGTCGGCCTGCCCTGCCTGGCCCAGGGCAATGACCCGGCAATAGGCGGCGGTGCGTTCCAGGGCGACGTCGAACTCGCCGTCGAAGGCGCCCGTGAGGATCGAACTGGTCATCGCGGACAGCTCCTTGGCCCCCGGCGGTTCCGCGGCGCCTGCCACCACGCGTTCGACCTGCGCCTGGTGGGCCCCGGAGGTAAAGAAAGATGCCATGGTTTCGGGATTGTTGATCGTTGCGGCACGGATGGCATACAGCCGCCACAGGGCCCCGGGAAGGGAGCGGGCAGGAGCCTTGGACCACAGTTCGGCAATGGCTTCCAGTCCCTCGTCCTCGGAAAGGCGCACCAACCGTTCACGGACATCCGGATCCTGGTTGAGGGTTCCTGCCTGCACCAGGGCGTGGGCGGAGAGGTGCGCCGCCTCGGAGACACGCGCCGGATCTGCGCCGCCCTCGAAGGGATCGAAGTCGACCGGAGCGAAGGGCTTGGGCTTGTGGTGGCGGAAGGTCGTTGCGGGGGGAGCCAAGGCTGGGTGGAACTGCATGGGCACGAGGATACTCTGCGCGGCTGGGTACTCACCCATCGGCGGGTAGGGAAACCGACCCGGAAGCTACATGCGTGGCCACCAGGGCTGTGACGGTCCCGCCCAAGGCAAGGCCCGCAAGCACCACCAGCTGGAACTGGGCGGCCTCCAGGGCGGAGGCCCCTCCGAAGAGGGCGCCGACGAAGGCCCCCGGCAGGGTCACCAGCCCGGTGGACTTGGTTTGGTCGAGGTTGGGGATCAATGCCTCGCGCACGGCGATCAGCCGCGGAAGGTCCGTGGCTGTTCGTGGCAGCGCACCCAGTGCCAGCCAACCCTCGACCTCATCGCGCCGGGTGCGCACATTGGCCAGGTAGTGGCGCAGCGAGAGCGTGGAGACCGTCATGCATCCGCCGATAACGATCCCCGCCACGGCGATGACTGACGTAGGGCCCAGCGAGACAAGGCCGGTGCCAAGGATGATGGTTATGGACAGCACCGCGCCGCTGGTGGTGCCGATGACCGCGGAGCGAGCGCCCAGGGGCAGGGACGCCGCCCGTCGGGCGGTGGTCAGTGACGCCGTGGCGAGCATCAGGATGATGAACAGCACCGCGGTCCACGGAACCGAGTCGACTCCGCGCAACAGCAACGTGACTGCCGCCAGTTGCACGCCGGCCCTGATCACCGCAACGAGCGGAAGTCAACCCAAGCCTATGCCCGCCCGCGCGAGCAATCCGCTGGCCAGCAAGACCATGGCAAGGATGACCATCGCAAACCTCAGGTATTCGAACACGTGTTGAATCTAGCAAGGTTGTCCAATAAGGGACGAGTTATCCGCTAATATAGTTGTTGGCTAAGTGCCAGTCGCGCCTTTAGCTCAGTTGGTAGAGCACTGGACTTTTAATCCATTGGTCGCGGGTTCGAGCCCCGCAGGGCGCACAGATAAGCGGTTTTGACTTGTTGGAATACAAGTCAAAACCGCTTTTTTGTTCCATTGGCGGCCTTGGCGCAACGAGGCTCGGCCCCTTATCGCATCTGGAACCCGACGCCGAGGAAGACTAGGGAAGCGATCGGGAGCATCCATGAGACCAGGATTCCCAGGATGCTGGAGGTGGCCTTCTGCTTTCGTTCCTGGGCCGGGTTGCTGAACGGCTCCTGGATGCTGTCGTCGCCGTCCTTGGCGAAGGAGATGGTGCTGAGGGTCGAAGCAGAAACCATGATTGCGCCTGTTACCACCAGCACCAGGCCCGGGTTGATGGAAAACCATGCGTCGGCGTGCGCCTTCGGGGCGCTGAGGGCGGAAAGGACTCCCGTTGTCCCGCAAACCACGATGAGTGCAAAGGCCATCCAGAGGTGACGTACCAACTTATCGAGATATAGCCGGATGAAGGCTGCCGCGGCGGCCGGGAATGCGAGCCATGCCAGTTGGGCACCACCGAGGTCCAACGGTTCACGTGCCACCCATGGCGCGACGGCTTGGGAAAACATCAGGAAAGCCAAAAGTCCGATGACGGATCGGAACACCGTCCTCTTCACGGAGATGGGTTCGGTGCTCGTGGACAAGTCCAGGCTTGCGGCGTACTCGGCGGGTGACCCGAATGCCTCCTGTGCGCTTTCGCCCGAATCAGCAAGAAATTCCTTCACGGTGGCTAGGGTGTCGCCGATCCCGGGACCGGAGACATCGCGAAGCCGCAGCTCAATGGTGAGCGTGTCGAGCCATTTCTGTTCCTGGGTGGTCTTCATTGCTGCTCCCTGGTTGCTGATGGTGTTTTGTTCCCTGCGAGGAAGGTGGTGGTGACCTGGGTGAAGGAGTGCCACGCCGTACGTTGGCGTGCCAGTTCCTTTTGCCCCGAGTCCGTGAGTGAGAAGTACTTGCGGCCCGGCCCGCCATCCCCTGGCCGCCATTCGACCTCAAGGAAACCAGCGGTCTCGAAACGGGTCAGCAGCGGGTAAAGCGTTCCGCCTTTCACCTTGCCGAGTCCGGCCTCGGCAAGCGCGGCGATGATCGCGTATCCGTAGGTGGGGCCGGTTTCCAGAGCTTGGAGGGTGCATAGGCCCAGTGCTGCGCGAAGCCAGTCGCTGGGCCATTCGGCACCTGCCTGGCCGGGGTCCTGGATGGAGGTCATAACTAGACAGTATGTCTAACTAGTATGCGTGTCAACGACTCGTGTTCCCCGAATCCCGAGGCCCGGATGCCTGCATTGCGAGTCCATGGGTGTTGCACGGTGAGCCATGGCCCGGATATCCTTGCCATGTCAGGCGGAGCGTTTCTGTAGTTTCCGCCGTCGCTCTAAAAATGGGCGAAACCCGGGTTTGTTGCCCGAAGACGAATATGGCCTTGAATTATCTTGCTACATTCGAAAGACACAAAATGCCTACAGTTTCAGCTGTCGTTTCCCGTGCCCTTTTAACCTGCACCTCAGAGATCTTCGGTGTCATGGGAAACGGGAACGCCCACTTCCTGGACGCTGCAATGCGCACCGGCTTCCGCTTCACCGCCGTCCGGCACGAATCTGCCGCAGTCACCGCCGCCGACGCCTACTTCCGGGTCGCCGGGAAGCTGGCCATCGCCACGACTACCTACGGCGCCGGCTACAGCAATGCGATCACCCCGCTGGCCGAGGCCGCCAAGGCCCGGATCCCGATGGTGCTGGTGACCGGGGACCAGCCCTCCACCGGAGCCCGCCCCTGGGACATCGACCAGTCGGCAATCAGCAGCGCTGCGGGTGCCACGACCTTCACCGTCGACAGCCAGCGCCCCATGGCCATCGCGTTCGAGGCAGTCGCACACGCCCTGCGTGAGCGCACCGCGGTGGTCCTCTCGATTCCTTACGACATCGTCGCGGATGCCGCGGCAGAGGAATCCGCGATGTCACTGGAGGACTTCGGGCTCGACCCCGGTTACCCCCTCGCCGCCGAGCAAATGCTCACCCAGGCCGCCTCCGCCTTGAATGAAGCCAAACGCCCGCTGGTGCTCTACGGCCGCGGGGCACGCCTTGCCGGTGCCGCACAGTCGATCACCGCGCTCGCCGACCGCCTCGGTGCGTTGAGCTCCAGCACCGTCCTTGCCCCCAACCTCCTGGCCAAACGGCACGGGGACCTGGGGATCACCGGAGGGTTCTCCTCGGCGGAGACCGCGGCCTTGGTCCACGAGTCCGACGTCGTCCTTGTCCTGGGGGCGAGCCTGAACCAATTCACCACCCGGTTCGGGCACCTGTTCAACGACGGTGCCCGCGTCATCCAGGTCGATGTCACCGAATCGGCGACCAACCCCCGGGTGGACGCATTCATCCGCGCCGATGCCGCCGCTCTCGCCGATGCCCTGCTTGGGCGGGTCCACGAACGCGATGCCGGAGGGCGGTGGGTCGATATGGTTCCCGAACGTCTGGCCAAGACCAACGATCATGCGCCGGGGGAGGCGACGGCACCGGACGGACTGCTCGATCCACGCGCCGTAGCACGGGAGCTGGAGGGGATCATCCCCGAAGACCGGGTCATCGTCCAAGACGGCGGGCACTTCATCGGATGGGGCCCCATGTACTGGTCCGTTCCGGGCCCGCACGCACTGAGCCTGGTCGGGACCGCCTACCAAAGCATCGGGCTGGGCCTTGCCTCCGCCGTGGGCGCCGGCGCCGCGGCACCGGAATCCACGATCGTGTTGGCCAGCGGCGACGGCGGGTTCCTCATGGGCCTGGCGGACCTGGAATCGGTCATCCGCTCGGTGCGCAGTGGCATCATCGTGATCTACAACGACGCAGCCTACGGTGCCGAGGTCCACCAGTACGGCTCGATCGGGCTGCATGAGGGGCCCATGCTGATCCCGGAGGTCGACTTCGCCGCGGTGGCCCGCGGACTCGGAGCCCAATCGAAAAAGGTCCGTTGCCTCAAAGACCTCTCCGGGCTGCGGGACTGGGTCGCCGACGGTGCGCACGGGATCTACCTTGTCGACTGCCGGATTTCCCCCGAGGTGCGTGCCCCGTACATGGAGGAAGTCTTGGAGGCCAACCGCAAGGCGGCGGCCCTCGTTCGGGGCTAAGCCTTCGGGTATCCGCCCGGCGCAGCAGAGAGCGGGGTTCGCCGGATGAAAAACCGGCGAGTTGATAAAATACTGACCTACCGGAAAGTAGGGTAGGCCCCTAATGTTGAAAAGGTGCGATATTCGATCTGTGCGGCAGTGGCCGCGGCAACATTGGCAGCGCTGGGCCCAGGGGCGCTCGCTCCCGTGCACGCCAACGCCATGACTGAAGCGAGGCCCGCCGCCATGCATCTGGACCACAGCGCCCCCATGCCGTATGCCGAGCCCCCGGGCGTCACCGCCCGGGGGCTTCGCGTGGCGACGTTCAACGCCTCGCTGAACCGCCAGCGGCCCGGGCAGCTGGCCAACGACCTCGCTACGCCCCTGGACGCCCAGGCCCAGGCGGTGGCACAGATAGTGCAGCGCACCGCACCGGACGTGCTCCTGCTCAACGAATTCGATTATGACGCCAAGGGCGCCGCGGCGGAGGCGTTCAAGGACAACTATCTGGCCAGGTCCCAGGGCGGGCAACCATCCATCAACTACCCCCACGTCTACGTGGCACCGGCAAACACCGGAATACCCAGTGGTGCAGACCTCGATGGCAACGGCATCGTCGGAGGACCCTCCGATGCCTTGGGCTACGGCGACTTCGAGGGCCAGTACGGGATGGTGCTCTTCTCCATGTACCCCATGGACACCGCCAACATCCGCACCTTCCAGAACTTTCTGTGGCAGGACATGCCTCACTCGCAGCTGCCCACCCAGTACTACCCCGAACTGGTCCGCTCGATCCTTCCCCTGCCCAGCAAATCGATGTGGGACGTGCCGATCACCGTTGGGGAAAAAACGATCCATGTCATTGCCGCCCACCCCACCCCGCCGGTGTTTGACGGACCCGAAAAAAGCAACAAGACACGCAACCACGACGAAATCCGGCTCATCAACGACTACCTGGGGGCGCAGGACGGGGCCGGCGGCTACATCTACGACGATGCCGGAAAGCGCGGGCCGCTGGCACCGGGAAGCGACTTCGTGGTGCTGGGAGACCTGAACTCGGACCCGTCCTCGGGGGATTCGGACCCCGCGGCCATCAGCGCGCTACTGGCCAACCCGCTGCTGGTCGATCCGCTTCCCTCCGCACCGAGGGAGAACGGGACTTCCGCCAGAGGCCTCGCCGGGGTCATCGGCAGCGTGCTGGGAACCGCGGACTTCGGCCGCGAGGGCGCAGGTGTGCTGCGCGTTGACTACGTGTTGCCGGCAGCCACGCTGGGCGTGCGCGGCTCTGGGGTCTACTGGCCGCGTACCGGGCATGCCGAGGCCGGACTGGTCTCCGGCTGGCCGCCGGCCAGCAGCGACCACCGGCTGGTCTGGATCGAGCTGGACCTTCAGGCCTAGAGGGCGTAGACGGCGAAAGGCCGCAATCCCCTTACCTGAGGGGGTGCGGCCGTTCGTCTGTGCGAGGGGCCCCTGATGCTAGCGGACCTTCTCCTGGGCCGGTGAAGGCTCCTTGGCCTTCTCCGTGTCCGCGGCGGCGCCAACCGGAGTTTGCAGCGCATCACGGACCCTGGTGCGGCGCTGGGCCAGGGCATTGAGCACCCCGATGGCCGCCGTGAGTCCCAGCGTGGCGGCCAGCTGGGTGCGGCTGGCCGGATCGAAGAGTGCAAGAATAACGATTCCCGTGAGCATCACCAACGCCAGGATTGAAAGGTAGGGGAAGCCCGGCATTCTCACCGGCAGGTGGATCTCAGGGTCCCTGTCCGCCCGCACGCGCAGGATCAGCTGTGAGAGCGCAATGAATGCCCAGGTGACCAGCAGCGTGGAACCCACGGCATTGAGCAGCATCGGCATAACCAGATCCGGAGCCACGTAGTTCATCACCACTGCGACCGAACACAGGATCACCGAGGCGATAACAGCCACGTACGGGGTGTTGCCCCGGCTGCGCACCTGGATGGCCTTGGGTGCTATCCGGCGCTCGGAGAGCGAAAGCAGCATCCGGGAGGCGGCGTAGATGTTGGCGTTCATGGCTGAGAGCAGGGCAATGACCACCACCAGTGCCATGATCGTGTCGAGCCACGGGATGTTCGCCAGGGTGAGCACCGCGACGAACGGGGAGGCGGCAAGCTCCGGTGAGTACCAGGGCAGGACCGAGACCATTACCAGTGCCGAGCCGACGTAGAAGACCAATACGCGGAAGAGCACACCGCGCACGGCCTTGCGGATGGAAGTCCGAGGGTCATCGCTTTCGGCCGCGGCGATCGCCACGATCTCGATGCCGCCGAAGGCGAAGACCACCATCAGCAGCCCGGCGCACAGCCCGACGACCCCGTTGGGAAGGAAGCCGCCATGGGCGACCAGGTTGGAGAACCCGGTGGCTTCGACCCCGGGAAGGAGCCCGAAGACCAGGGCCACCCCGATGCCTAGGAAGGCAATGATGGCGGCGACCTTGAGGAAGGAGAACCAGTACTCGAACTGGCCGAAGCGCGCGACGTTGGCCAGGTTCACGGCGGTCAGTGCCCCAACGAAGATCAGCGACCAGGTGCCTTGGGAAACCCCGGGGAACCAGCCCCCGACGATGGCTGCGGCACCGGTGGCCTCGGCGGCAATAACGATGATGCCCTGGACCCAGTACAGCCAGCCGATGGTCGCCCCGGCGTTGGGGCCCATCGCCTTGGTGGCGTATACGGAGAATGAGCCCGAGGAGGGGTTCGCCGCAGCCATTTCGCCAAGCATGTTCATCACCAGGATGACCAGGAGCCCGGCCAGCGCGAAGGCGAGGACGGCGGCGGGGCCAGCCATCGCCACGGCCTGGCCCGATCCAATGAACAAGCCGGCGCCAATGGCCCCGCCAATGCCCATCATGGTGATCTGGCGGGAATTCAGGCTCGCGGACTTCGGGGCGTTGACGGCCTTAGACATGTGCGGGTGCATCCTGAAGGGCGGAAATGACGGCACCGGCAATTGTCGCATTGGCCTCGGGGGACCCGATGGAGATCCTGATCCCGTCGCCGGCGAAGGCGCGTGCCCAGATGCCTGCGGCACGCAGCGCAGCGTCCACCTCCATCGTCGCTTCCCCCGTGGAGAGCCAAATGAAGTTGGCCTGGGAGTCGGTGACATTGATTCCCGCGGCGCGCAGTTGGCCCAGCAGGGCCTCGCGTGCGGTGATGAGTTCGTCGATGCGCTCCTGCAGCTCGCCTTCATGTTCCAGGCTGAGTACCGCTGCTCGCTGGGCCAGCGAGGTGACGCCGAAGGGGATGGCGGTCTTGCGCAGATTTGCGGCAACCTCGGACGGGGCCACCGCGTAGCCGATGCGCAGCCCAGCCAGCCCGTAGGCCTTGGAGAAGGTGTGCAGCACGGCGACGTTGGGGTAACGGTGGAAAAAGTCCATGCCGATTGCCGAGTCGCCGGAGATGTTGAAATGGACGTAGGCCTCGTCGATGACCACCAGCACGCGGGACGGGACCTTGGCCATGAACGCGTCAACTGCCGCGGTGTTCACCACGGTGCCGGTCGGGTTGTTGGGGTTGCAGATAAACACCAGGGAGGTGCGCTCGGTGATGGCCTCTGCCATTGCGACAAGGTCGTGGGCTCCGTTCCGATCCAGGGGCACCATCACCGGGGTTGCGCCGGCCACGTGGGTGAGGATGGGGTAGGCCTCGAAGGAGCGCCAGGCGAAGAGGACCTCGTCGCCCGGGTTGGTGGTCGCGTGGATCAGCTGACCGGCAACCTCGACCGATCCGGAGCCCAAGGCGATGTTCGATGGTTCCACGCCAAGGCGATGGGCCAGAATGCCGAGAAGCTCGGGGGCGGCGGCGTTGGGGTACTGGTTGATGGTTCCCAGTTCGAGGGCCAGCCCGGCGGTGACCGAGGCCAGGGGCCGGTAGGGGTTTTCGTTTGAGGAGAGCTTGAAGGCCTGCTCTCCGGCACCCGGTGTGGCGCCCTGCTTGTAGGCGGGGATGGCGCTCAGGGAACTGCGCTGGACAATGCTCATGGTGGGGGCCTTCCAAGAAATGTTGCTCGCACGTCTCCGGTGACGCGACTCACATAAGCTAATGAGTTGGACCCGGATAGGTCAACCGCGACACAGAACACCCCACAAGATGTACATAAGGTTCAGGGCAGGGCGCCAATCACTGTACATTCTGTCCGGGGATCGTTCGAGTCGGTGTTGGTCCGCCGCCGTTGCGCATCGAGGTGTCTCGCGACCCTGGCGCCGGATCGCCTGGAGACTCCGGATTGCGTCGTGCGGCCTCGCGTGCCAACGGGATGGTCCGGTTTTCGAAATGGGAGGCCAAGACCACCGTTGAGGAGGAGCGGCCCATGCCCTCGGTCGCGGAGATGGAATCGAGCACCCTTTGCAGGTCGGCCGTGGAGCGGGCCACGATCTTGACGAGGAAGTCGCTCGAGCCGGAGACCGTGTGCAGCTCAAGGATCTCGGGAATCTGCGCAAGTTTCTCGGCCATGCCGTCTTGGCCAAGGTTCTGCTGGATCTGCAGTGAGCAGAATGCTGTGACCGGGTATCCCATGGCCGTCGCGTCGATGTGCGGGGCGATGCGGGTGATCACCCCGGAATCATGCAACCGGTTCAGCCGGTTTTGCACGGTTCCCCGGGCGACGCCGAGGCGCTTGGAGCATTCCATGACACCGATGCCGGGGAAATCGGTGAACAGCTCGATCAGCGACACATCCAACGAATCGATTCTCATGCGCCCAAGTATGCGACGCCGTTCACCCGTGGCGCGAATCGGCCGCACCGGCGTCGAAGGCCGGAGCCGCCCGGCGGCCCAGGATATGGCCCAGATGCGCGTTAAGCATGATTCCCTGGGGGTCCATCGCATCGCGTTGGGCCAGGAAGTCTGCGAACCTCGGGTAGGCGGAATGGAAGAACGCGGCATCCCGGGTGTGCAGCTTGCCCCAGTGCGGCCGCCCGGCAATGCCGGTGAAGACCTTTTCCACCGTTCCAAGGAAATCCCCGGAGGCTTCCCCCGCATAACGGTGCACGGCGATGTATGCGCTCGGCCGCCCCGCCGCGGTTCCCAGCCACGTGTCATCGGCGGCAGCGGCGCGCACCTCCAGCGGGAAGGATATCTTTTGCGGGTAGGCCTCCACCACGTTTCTGACCTCGGCAAAGACCGAGGGAAGGTCGTCGAGCGGGACCGCATACTCCATCTCGCGAAAGCGCACCCTGCGCGCGGTCACGAAGACCTTCTCGGATTGGTCGATGTATTCGCGAACGGCCAGCGTCTTGGCGGCAAACCGATTCAGCTGCGGCACCGCGGAGGGATGCTTTGCCGCGAACCGGCACATCAGCGCGAAGCCCGCATTTCCCATCAGCTCGTCATCGATGATCCGCCCGCGCCAAGGCACCGGATGCGCCTGCTCGGTATCGGGGATGCGGGTGTTGGTCTTTGCCAGGGCGAGATCCGTGTGCGGGAACCAGTAAAACTCAAGGTGGTCGGTGACGGCGCAGCGTTCCACGAAGGACTCCAGCATGCCGGCCAGCGGTTCCGGGGCCTCGCGCGCGCGCAGCTTGAACCGGGGGACGCATTGGATGGTGACTTCGGTGAGCACTCCCAGCGCGCCCAGGCCCACGCGAGTGGCCTGGAACAGGTCGGGATTCGAATCGGCCGAGCAGTCAATAGCCGTGCCGTCGGGAAGCAGCAGCCGCAAGGCCGTGACCGAGCCGGAAAACCCGGTGAATCCCAGGCCCGTGCCGTGTGTGGATGTGCTGATTGCCCCGGCCAAGGACTGGTGGTCTATGTCCCCCATGTTCGCCAGGGCCAACCCGAAGGGCTTGAGCAAACCGGCCACATCGCGCAGGCGCGTGCCGGCGCGGAAGCGCACCCTGCCCGAACGCGGGTCCACGTGGATGATTCCGGTATACAGGTCAAGATTCACCAACATCCCGTTGGTCGCGGCAATCGGGGTGAAGGAGTGCCCGCCGCCAACGACCTTCAGTGCGCTGTTGGCGGCTGACGCTGCCACGAGCAGGGAAGCGATCTCGTCCTCGCTGCGCGGCCGGGCGGTGGCTGCTGGTCGTGCGATGGCGGTGGCCGCCCAGTTGCGCCACACCCCGCCCCTGTCGAGGCCCGGGAACCGGGGCCGGCTCACAGGAAGGCCTTGCCTTCCCCGCGGTAGGTCGCCCAGCAGTCGATGACGCGCCCTGATGAATACACGGCAACCTCGTTGAGGTGCTCGGCGAGTTCTCCGGCCTTGGCATGGCGGAAGTACACGGTGTCTCCCAGCCCCAGCCCGGCCGCCGCCGCTCCGATCAACGGTGTCTGCACTTCGCCGGGTCCTTCGGCGCCACGGAATCTCAGTCCGGTGGGCCAGGAAATAGCGGGCAGCCGGTCGCTTCCTGCCGGGCCGGAAGCTATCCATCCCCCTCCATGCACCGTAACGGTGTCCGGCCCAGGCCTGCGCACCACCTGCAATCCGAAATGCAGTGCCGGGTGTGGGCGGAATCCCCGGTATCCGTCAAAAAGCCCGGGTCCCATGAGCCCGGAACCAGCGGCAACCTCCGTGATGGCGGGTTCCGCAGCAGTGGACTCCAGGGACCCCGTTCCTCCGCCATTGACGAACCGCAGGTCCGCCAGGGCCCCCAGCGCGGCGACGCTCTGAGCGCGTCGTTCGCGGATGTCCCGCGCGGAGGCTCGCTGGATTGCCCGCACCAGCATTCCGCGTGGCCCCCGCGAGGCGTTGGGCACCCCGGCGATCTGGCCTTCGTAGGCCATCATCCCCGTCAACCGCAGGTTCGGCCGCCGGATGATGGCTGAACCGAGGGATACCACCTCGGCGGCGGTGCGCAGCGGGGAACGGGCTGCCCCGAGGGCTACCCCGCGTACGGGGCGGTAGGCCGCGTCGAGTTCCACGGCGACCTGGATGGGTGGGTGGTTTGGCGCTGCGGCGTCGATCGCGTCGAGCTGGGCGGTGTCATCAACCATCAAGGTGACTTGTTCCAGCGCGGTTTCGCTGGCTGCCAGGGCCCTCAACGCGACCGGATCGGTGCACGGGTAGCCCACCACAACGTCAGTGATCCCGGATTCAGCCAGCCAGATGGCCTCGTAGAGGCTAAAGGCCAGCACGCCCGAATATCCAGGGTGGTTCAGTGCGCGTTGCACGGCCGCCCGGATGCGCAATGACTTCGAGGCCACCCGGATGGGCTTGGGTGCCGCGCGGTGGGCCAGATCGCTGGCATTGGCGTCGAAGTCACCCAGGTCGAGCAGGCCGACGGGCCGCGAGAGCATGCCGGCCTCCGCGAGGGCGTTGTCGTACGCGGCGAAACATTCGCGGCTTGCGGCGTGGCGGGACGTTGGTGCGACAGACCTGGTGGGCACGTGACGGCTCCTGGGACACGATAAATGTGTACGGTGACTTGCGTCACCACTGGTTTGACCAATCTACAACACGTTGCCGATCCGCCGGTGAAGTATCCCGACGGGCCGCTACGGTGGACCCATGGATGAGGGAATCTACTCCCGGCCGCAGGACACGCGGGCCGGCACCGACCTGGTCATGGTGCTCCACGGCTACGGGTCAAACCCCGAGCGAATGAGGGACTGGTTCAAGCAGCTTCCGCGCAATGCCACGGGTGTGGCGTTGCGCGGGCCCATGGATGTGGGAGGGGACAGGGGCTGGTTCCTGCTGGACTATTTCCTGGCCAACGACTTTGCCCAGGTTATCTCTGCCGCGCAGCAGGTCTTTGACTGGCAGGATCGATACGCGCGAGGCTACCGCTCCATCAGCCTGCTGGGCCATTCACAGGGAATGGCGATGGCCACCACCTTGCACCGCTTGAGGCCCCGGAGCTACAAGACGATCGTCGGGCTCAGCGGCTTTGTGCTTTCCAACGAGCTGCTTTCGCTCACCGACGCGGAGCCCGAGCCCGGAGCAACCATTCCGTTCTTTTGGGGAAGGGACCGCCACGACGTGGTGATCAACCCCGACGCGGTCACCTACACACGCGGGTGGCTCACGGAAAACACGGCGCTGACCTCACGCACCTACCCGGAGATGGGCCATGGATTCGGTGCCGATGAGTACCGGGACGTACGCGGCTTCCTCTCGCACTACCTCCCTGCCGCGGCTGGCGCGTGATGTCCGTGGTTTCGGGGCACGATCAACCGGACGGTTGATCGTGCCCTGGATTAGACCCGGGCACGGTTGATGGCGAGGCGTGGCCCCGGCGCGGGGCCGCGCCAAGGCCACCACGGATCACCCGGTGCCGGCTAAAAGAAGAACACCGCCATGATGCGCCTGTTGTACAGCGCTTTTGCCTTTGGGGTCACCGGGGTGCTCTCGGGTCTCTACTACCGGGAACTGACAAAAGCCCACGCCTTCACTGACCGATCGGCCTCGCAGCTTCCGCTGGTGCACACCCACCTGCTGGTGCTTGGCTTCATTTTCCTTCTGATGGTCCTTGCCCTGGAGCAGGTCTTCGCGCTCTCTCAGGCGGAGCCGCGCGCATTTACCTGGTTCTACTGGCTCTGGACGCCCGGCGTCGCGGTGACCTGCGGGATGATGCTCGTCAAGGGAACGCTTGTGGTGCTGGGCAGCGATGCGGGTTCCGCAGCCTTTGCCGGGATCGCCGGCCTTGGGCATATGTCTTTGACGGCGGGCGTGATAGTCCTCTTCATCGCTGTGCGGGCGGCAGTGAAGTCCGGAGAAACCATGGGCTCGAGCACCCCGGCGCTCGCCGGAGCCTGAACCCGGTATGCAGATGCCCCGGCGGTGCGAAGACGATCTCGACATCGGGGCCGTCCCAACCCCGGGGCACGAGCTGAATCCGCCCGAAGTCCAGCTGCCTGCCCCGCGAAGAGTTGGGCCAGCGCCTTGGCCTTGAGCACAGTGAATTCCTCGCCCGAAATCGTTTCGGCATCCAGCAGCTCCTTGGCATCGGAGGTCCGCTTGGACGGGGCCGGTGCGCGTGTCAGCGTCCGGAGGCAGTCCTCGGGGCTGTCCGCCACGGTTTCCACGCGGACCTGTTGGCGCAATGCCACGCCTCACACCCACCAGGTAAACGAGCGAGGCCGACACCGGCAGAACGATGAGCAGCAGGATCCACGGGGCCTTGCACCCGCTGCCGCGGCGCGTGAGTCACGGAAAAGATCAGCAACAATGTGGAACAGCACAACGAGGCAGGAAAGACATGAGGAACACCAAGGCCATTGGGCAGAGCATTTCTGCGAAGTTCATTGTCGTTTCCTTCTGCTGATGAACCACGGGTCGCACCTGGAGCTCGACGGTACGCCCTGCCCAACCCGGGGTCTGCTTTTCGGCTTGTGAATCAGGGGTTTTTCGATGCATGCCAGTACTTGTTGCCCAAGGTCATCGATCGTCACTGCACTTATGCCCAGCGAAAATTCCCTTTCCCCGGGCTTGGTGGGCACATTAGAGTAAAAGCAGGATGAAAAAGAACCCCATAACCTCAAGTGTCATCGGCCCGGACGGCAAACCCGCCCCCGGGGTCCAAGGCGCCATCATGAAGGCTGTCGGCGTGCAGCGGCCATTGGTCCTTGCCTACCTGAAACGCATGCGCCGCAAGCATCCCTCGCACACCGCTGAGCAGCTCGCCAGGCTCGTCGAACGCGACTACCTGCTGGCGATCACCGGATCCGGAGCCGCGGTCGGCGCCACCGCAGTCATACCCGGCGTCGGCACGGTTGCCGCCTTGGGCTTCTCGGCCACGGCAACCGTTGCCTTCCTCGAAGCCAGCGCGCTCTACGCCCAATCGTTGGCCGAGCTGCACGGCATCACCACCGAAGACCCGAACAAGGCGCGCGTCCTTGTCATGGCGATCTTGATGGGCGACGAGGGAAGCTCGATGATCGCCGCCCTGACCCATCAGGCAGCCGGACGTGGGGCGGGGCCCGTCAAGGGCTGGGCCGCGGTTTTCGGAAAGGGCGGGAAGAGCAAGTCTCCCAACCTGTGGTCGACGTTCCAATCAACCATGCAACGGACGTTCCTGCGAAAGATGCTTGCCACCCAGGGGGCTTCGATGCTTGGGCGGATGGTTCCCTTTGGCATCGGGGCGGCGGTCGGCGGCTTCGGCAACCGTTTTCTGGGCAAGAAAGTCATCGAGGCAGCAGCGTTGGCCTTTGGCACCTTGCCCACAACCATTCCCGGCCAGCTCATCAGCGAGGGTGAGCGCGTTGGCGCGATGGCCGAGGTCGAAGCCGGAATCGAAGCGGAACGCCGACGCCGTGAAGTGGGCGCACCGGCGGTGGAGCGCTAGCGGAGCACCGCGTTGGCCACCGTGAAAATGGCCAGGCCGGCCAACGAACCCACGACCGTTCCATTGATCCGGATGAACTGCAGATCCCGTCCGACCTGCAGTTCGATCTTTTCACTGGTTTCCTTGCCGTCCCATCGGGCCACCGTTTCGGTGATCAGCGAGGTGATTTGGCCGCTGTAGTTTTCCACGACGTAACCAACGGCATTGGACACCCACCCGTTGATCTTCGCCGCGAGCAGCTCATCGTCGCGCAGCCTCCCTCCAAGATCCCTGATCGCCGCTATGAGCGACTTGCGCAGCTCCGAGGAGGGATTCTGCATGGATTCGATGAGTGCCGCCTTGATCGAGGACCAGCTGGTGGCTGCCAAATCACGCAATTGCGCATCGCCGAGCAGCGAGTGCTTCAACGCCTCGACCTTGCCAATCATCTCCGGATCGACCTGCATGTCCGCGGCAAACTTCTCCAGCCAGGCATCGATGCTCATGCGCATCGAGTGCCGAGGGTCGAAGCGCACCGCGCGGACGAATTTGATCAGTTCACGGTGGAGTTTTTCGCCCATCAACGTATCAACCATCGCCGGAACCCATGAGGGGGAGCGCTCGGCAACCAGGGAAACGATCATGTCCTTGTTCCCGGCCGCCCATTGCTCGACGCGTTCGGCCAACAGGTCCACGGCAGGTTTGTGGTGCCCGTCGGCAACCACACGGTGCATGATCCGGCCCAAGGTCGAGGACCATTCCGGGGCGAGCATGTGCTTTTTGGCCAGGGATTCCAGCAGTGCGAGGATGTCCTTGTCATTCAGGACCTCTAGGGCGGCTCCGGCCACCGTGGCGACCTCCTGGGCAACCCTGGTGGCTGATTCCTCCTTGGCCAGCCAGACGCCGACGTTGCGTGAGACGTTGAACTGGCTGAGCTTGGTGTCGATGACGTCCCGCGAGAGGAAGTTCTCCTGGATAAACTCTCCCAGGCTCTCGCCGATCTGGTCCTTTTTGCGGGGAATGATCGCGGTATGCGGGATCTTCAGCCCCATGGGGTGCTTGAACAAGGCAGTGACGGCGAACCAATCGGCCAAGGCACCAACCATCCCGCCCTCGGCGGCGGCCCTGACGTATTCGAGCCAGGGATGGTTTTGCTGCAGGGCAAAGGCGACGGTGAAGATCACCGCCATGGTCGCCAACAGCCCGGTTGCCAGACGCTTCATCTTGCGCAGCGCGACCGCCTTGGCTGCATCATGCTCGGCGGC
Source organism: Paeniglutamicibacter antarcticus (assembly GCF_039544305.1). Lineage (NCBI taxonomy): Bacteria > Bacillati > Actinomycetota > Actinomycetes > Micrococcales > Micrococcaceae > Paeniglutamicibacter > Paeniglutamicibacter antarcticus. The sequence goes on along the minus strand of NZ_BAABLK010000006.1, from coordinate 110,892 downwards.
AAGGCCGAATCCGGTTGAGGTCATGTCGGTGGCTCCCTTGGCGTGGGCATGCGGGTCGGAACAGATTCCAACGATAGTTCACCAAATGGCAGGCGCGGCGTCCCAAGCAGGACCGCGCCCGTGGCGGTAGCGTAAATTGCATGCGAACCCTCGTCTACGCCCACCGCGGTTCATCGAAGTCCTACGCGGAAAATACCCGTGCCGCCTACCTGCAGGCGCTGGCGGACGGAGCGGACGGCATTGAATGCGACATCCACCTGAGTTCCGACGGTTTCGTGGTGTGCCACCACGACCCGACAGTGGATCGCACCTCGGATTCCAGCGGCCGGGTCGGAGAAAAAACCCTGGCCGAGCTGAAATCCCTTGATTTTTCCTCCTGGAAGAACCCGGATATCCCCGCAGCTTACGGAAGTCTCCACGAACAGTTGCTGACCTTGGACGAGCTGATCGGCCTCCTGCGCGATTCAGGCAAAGAAGTGGGCCTGGCCGTTGAGGTCAAGCATCCGAGCCCCTTTGGCCGGCGCCTGGAAGAAGCGATGTTCAAGGTGCTGAAGGAACGGGGGTGGGACGCAGAAACCTCGATGCTGGAGAACATCTATGTTTCTTTCATGAGCTTTGACCCCGGCTCGGTCCGCTTCTTGATGGAACGGGTGTCCCCGGAACACATCTGTCAGTTGGTCACCGAAGTCGATGAGGAATGGATCGACGAACTGGTCCAGGCGGGGGAGAGCGACCGGGCCGGAGTGGCGGCGGTATTGGCTCAGGCCATGACCGCGGGAGTAGACCTGCTGAGCTCCGGGTCCCCGCAAATGGCAGGTCCAGGTGTGGCATACATGCGCAAATACCCGCAGTTGACCGACCAGTGGCTGGCCCGCGGCGCGATCTTCAGGGTCTGGACCGTGGATGAGCCAAAGGACGCCAGCTACCTCGTGGGTCGCGGGGTCACGCAGCTCACCAGCAACGTCCCGGCAACTATCAGGGAACATCTCCACCTCGACTAGCTTTGGTCCTTGATGCCCGATCGCCGCAATGCCTGCCCGTGGACCTGGCACGGTGGTGGGCAGCGGATGGGTCACGAAGCGTGAAGGGCCTGTGCCGATGGCTAAGCTTGATGCCGTGCCACCCCAAATGACTCCAGCCACCAAGATCGGCTTGTCCATTGCCGTTGCGACCGGCCTCTACGCAATTTCCTACGGTGCACTTGGCGTTGCTGCAGGGTTGAGCATCTGGCAGGTCATGGCTTTGAGCCTGTTGATGTTCACCGGAGGCTCGCAATTCGCGTTCATCGGCGTGATCGCCGGCGGCGGAGGTCCCGGGGCGGCTTTCGGTGCTGCCACGCTATTGGGTGTGAGGAACGCGGTCTACGGCATGCAGATCAAGACCATGCTCAGGCCGCGCGGCGTGAAGAAGCTGCTGGCAGCCCAAGTGACCATCGACGAGTCCGCCGCGACCGCTTCCGGACAGAGCGATCCAGACGAGCAAAAGCGCGGTTTCTGGGTTGCCGGGATCGGCGTATATGTTTTGTGGAATATCTTCACCGTGGTGGGTGCGCTGCTGGGCGATGCTTTGGGGGATCCCAAAGCCTGGGGCCTTGATGGTGCCGCTGTCGCGGCGTTCCTGGGGCTGCTGTGGCCGCGCCTGAAATCAGCGGAACCTGTTGCCATAGCGAGCGTATGCGCGTTGGCCACGATCCTGGCCATTCCGTTGGTGCCGCCGGGCGTCCCGATACTGATAGCAGCGCTCGTTGCCGGTGTTTGGGGCTACTTTGGCCGGGGGCCGGCCTCCGAAGGGCTTGAACCCGATGTCGAACCGCAGACCAGCTTGGAGGATGATGAATGACTGCCGTGTGGTGGTGGATCCTTGCGGGGTGCGCAGCAGCGTACGGAATAAAGATCCTTGGGTACCTGGTCCCGGAAAAAATCCTTGAAAACAAGAAGGTGACCCGCGCCGCAGGAGCACTGACGATTGGGCTGCTGGCCTCCTTGACCACCGTCAACGCAGTGGCCAGCGGAACCGCGGTGTCTTTCGATGCCCGGCTTGCCGCACTGGCTGCCGCTGTCATCGCGTTGCTGTTGCGTGCACCGTTCCTCGTTGTCGTCATCGCCGGTGCGGGGGCCGCTGCCTTGGTGCGTTACCTGGGATGGGGCTAGAGAGCTGATTGACACGCACTGCGTCGGGCAGGACAAAGCGTCACGGGCCCTGCCCATTTAAGACGCTTTCGCGATCGCGTCAAGTGACATGTCGGCAGCGCAGTGGCAAAGTGGAAGCATGATTGTTTCCTTTTCAGTTGCCCCCAGCACAGACAACGCCGACGGATCGGTCCACGAAGCCGTTGCCGCCGCCGTCAAGGTTGTCAGGGACTCGGGCCTGCCCAATTCCACCTCTTCCATGTTCACCGAGCTGGAAGGGGAGTGGGACGAGGTCATGGATGTCGTCAAGCGCGCCACCGAGGCGGTCGCGGCGTACGGATCACGCGTTTCCCTGGTGCTCAAGGCGGACATCCGTCCCGGCTACACCGGAGAACTGACCGGAAAGCTCGAGCGGCTCGAAAAGGCGATCCACTCACAGGAGTGACGATCATGGATACCCAGGAAGCGAAACCGTCCCCGAGCGACGTGGACAAATACTTGGTGGAAAGCCTGCATGGCTCCGAGCCGGAGATGGAAGCAGGCAGGAAGCACGCCCACGAGGCCGGGCTGCCGCACATCGAGGTCAGCGAGACGCGGGGCAAGTTCCTGATGCTTCTGGCTCAGATCTCAGGTGCCAGGCGCGTGCTGGAAATCGGCACCCTCGGGGGCTATTCCACCACATGGCTGGCACGCGGGGTCGGGCCCGACGGACACGTGACCACGTGTGAATACGAACCGCTCCATGCACGGGTGGCCGCGGACAACCTCAAGGCCAGCTCCATCGATGGCCGTGTTGATATTCGTATTGGCGCCGCACTGGACACCCTCGATGCGTTGCTGGCCGAGCCGGAGGAACCATTTGACATGGTTTTCATCGACGCCGACATGGAAAACACCGGTCACTACATCGACCTGGCGATCACGTTGGGCCGCCCTGGAACCGTGATCGTGGTGGACAACGTGGTGCGTGAAGGCGCAGTGCTGGAACCAGGGGATCCACTCACCGAGTCCGGGCGCATGGTCAACGGAATAAGGGACGGAATCGACGTTCTTGGATCGAACCCGCGGGTGGACGCCACCGCCTTGCAGACCGTCGGATCCAAGGGCTGGGACGGATTCGCATTGGCCGTCGTCCGCTAGGAGGAACCGGTGCCTTTCGCCCTTGGGCCCGCGGAACGCATAGGCTTACCCCTGTGAATACCGATCCATGCATCATCCGTCTTGCCACGCCAGAAGACATTCCGTGCGCGCTTGAAATGAAATTGGCGTCCTGGGAAGAAACCTACGCCACCCAACGGCCCGCCTCCTTTTTCGCCAATGCACGCACCTCCCTTGAACAACAAGCCGACTGGTGGACCCGGGGCCTGGCGCAGGGGGCGGAACTATGGATCGCCACGGATGCCGCCGGGGACATCGTGGGCGTCGCAGGCGGAGGACCGGCGGCGGAGGACGACGCGGACACCGGGGTCGGAATCGAGTTGCAGCTGCTCTATGTGCTTTCCGGACAGTACGGAACCAGCCTTGGCACCCGATTGATGGACACCGTACTTGGACACCGTGATGCCGTGCTGTGGGTGCTCGAACACAACCCGCGTGCCCAAGGCTTCTACAAAAAACACGGCTTCGTGCTCGATGGCCGCGTCGAGGCATTGGCGGGGGAGTGGGCCGGGCTGAACGAAGCCCGCATGGTTCGCCGCGGTACCGATCGTGGCTAAGGGAAAGAACAAGGGCCCAAGAAACAACGCACCGGTGGTCCCAAAGGCCTTGGTCGCACCGCAGGCCGGGCCACTGGAGGGCATCTACCCGATTGACACGGGCACCGCTGAGCTGGAACGCGATCCGTACTCTCCCACCGGCTGGTTGCTCCGCATCAACGACGTTCCCTCGTCGCACGTCGACCTTGCCGATCCCGGGCACCTCGACTTCGAGTACATGCGGTGGATCGCTGCGCTGGTTCGGTCCCGCTTCGTTCCTACCGAAATCGGAGCCATTGGACACAAGCTTCGGGCCTTGCACCTGGGAGGCGGTGCCTGTTCGATGGCCCGCTGGATGTCCGTGACCTACCCCAACGCCCGGCAGCTCGTGGTGGAGCTCGACGGCAGGCTCGCGGCCTTGGTGCGAGCCTGGTTCGACCTTCCCCGGGCTCCGCTGCTGCGGATCCGGGTCGGTGAGGCCGGAGCCGTGCTGGGCACGCTCACCGAGGCCACGCGGGATCTGGTCATCCGTGATGTCTTTGCCGGTGACCAGACCCCCAAGGAGCTCAGTACCCTGGGCTTCACGGCCCAGGCCGCACGCGTGCTGGATGCCGAAGGTCTTTACGTGGTCAATTGCGGAGATACCCCGGCACTGGAAAATGCCCGGAGGGAGGCCGCCACCATCGGGGCCGTCTTCAAGCACGTTGCCATCGTTGCGGACCCCACAATGCTCAAGGGGCGGCGCCACGGAAACGTCATCATTGCCGGCTCCAACGTGCCGATCCCTGCCGGCGGCGCCCTCATTCGTGAACTGCTCGGCGGAGGTGTTCCGGCCCAGTACTGGGACGATGCCACGGTGCGTTCCTTCGCCCGGCACACCGTCGCGCTTTAGGGTAGCGGCCGGCGGGCACCTGCCTGCCCGCGGCTATAAGCTAGGTGTTGCGCAGCGGACCCGCCGTGCCACAAGTTTCACGCACCCCCTACGTTGAGCAGGAGCGCAAGCACCGCGATGAACACCCCCGCAACAATTTCCTGGACCCATCAGGGCAGTGAACATACGGCGATTTGGTCTTCAGCCAACTCTGAGCCGCCGCCGCAGCGCATCGTTGCCGTGGATGACACCTTGGGTGCGGATGAGGCTTATCGACTGGCCACCGCTGGTACCTCCATGTTGTTCGCCGGGGATTACCACAACGCCCGGCAACTGCTTGGTGCGATTGCCCGTCGGATCCCCGCCGGAACCAAGACCAAGCGCAAGGCCGCGGCTGCCACCACCGCAGAACGCTTCTACAAGTATCGCCAGGCCCGCAAACAAAGGGCCCAGGTGCTCTCCAAGCTGCTGGTCCCCCTGGAGGAAGGACCTGTCGTGGCTCTGCGCCGGGCCCCCGACGTAGCCGAGGCCTGGATGAACGCCTTTGGTCCGGTTCCAGGTCCCACGGCGGTATCCCTGCAGGAACTGCTCGGTGCCATCGGCGCACAGCAATGGCGGTCCTCCGGACTGTATGTTTCAGCCTTGGATGCCAAGATCCATCCGCACTACGGTACCTTCGCCCCGGTGCGCGGGGAGTACCTCGAATTGGTGGCCGTTGCCGAGCTTCCATCGGCGGCACGGGCCTTTGACATCGGCACGGGCACCGGGGTGCTGGCGGCGATCCTTGCCAAACGAGGGATCAAGGAAGTGCTCGGTACCGACTCGCAGGCACGGTCCGTGGCTTGCGCGACCCAGACCTTCGAATCGCTCGGGCTGGCCGGCAGCGCCCGCGCCGTTGAGCGCGACATGTTCCCCGAGGGACTCGCCGGTCTCATAGTGTGCAACCCCCCGTGGCTGCCAGGCACCCCGCAGACGTTGCTTGACTTCGCTGTTTACGATCCTAAGTCGGCGATGCTACGGGCATTCCTGGCCGGGCTGCCCAGGCACCTGGAGGCGGGCGGACAGGGATGGTTGGTCATCTCCGACCTTGCCGAACGCCTTGGGTTGCGCAGCCGCGAGGAACTCTTGGACTGGATCGAACGCGCCGGGCTGGTGGTGCTTGGCCGCGAGGACACCCGACCGGTGCACGGACGGGCTTCCGATGGCACGGACCCCTTCCACGACGAGCGCTCGAGTGAAATAACCTCATTGTGGAAGCTTGGCGTCGCATAGGCCTCATATGCCGGCGAAAGCAAGCGCAACAGCCCGGATTCATGAGGGACGCCAACGAATCGGGTTTCCTGGGCTGATCGCCAAGAGAGCCTGCCGTGCATTCCCGTCTTTTTCGCGGCGACGATGCGGTCATTGGCATCGTCCGGACGCACCAATGGCCCTGATGGGAAAACAGGCGGCTGTCGGGATTCCTGGTCGTGGCCCTGCCCGTTGAAGAGCGGGCCGCGAAGTGCTTGATGTCTATTGCTCGGCCAACCGGTGGTTTTCAACTGCCTGCAGAACGGCAAAAGGAGAGAATCCGGAAAAATGTTCTTTCCCGGATCCGCTCCTTGAAAAGATTGCCGGTGAAGCCCGCCCTGCTAGATCCCGGCTATCTGCTCGATAACGCCGATACCAAAGAACAGCGCGAATGCTGCGGCCACCACCCACATCAGCGGATGGATCTCGCGGGCACGGCCCTGGATCGTCCGGAGGAAGACAAAGGTGATGAAGCCTGCACCGATGCCGTTGGCGATCGAGTAGGTGAAGGGCATCAGCACAAAAGTCAGGAACGCGGGGATGGCCACGCCCCAGTCGTTCCAGTCGATCTTCGAGACGTGCGAGATCATCATGAAGCCGACAACTACCAGTGCCGGGGCGACGGCCTCGAACGGGACCAGGTGGATCAGCGGGGTCAGGAACATCGCTGCCAGGAACAATACACCGGTGACGATCGAGGCCAGGCCGGTGCGTGCGCCCTCGCCGATTCCGGCACCCGATTCCACGTAGATCTGACTCGAGGATGCCGAGGCGCCGCCACCTACGACAGCACCGAGCGCGTCAACCAAGAGCACCTTATCCACGTCGGGGATGTTGCCGTCCTTGTCAACGGAGCCGGCTTCGTTGGCCAGGCCCACCATAGTGCCCATGGCGTCGAAGAAGATCGAGAGCAGGATCACGAAGGCCAGCAGGAGGGCTGCGGTGGTGCCGAGGTTTTGGAATGCACCGAAGATGTTCGCCTGGCCGATCAGGGACAGGTCTGGCAGTGCCCAGTCCGGCATCGAGGGGGCCACCAGGGACCAGCCCTGCGCGTTGAACGTGGTGCCGTCGAAGGACGGGCCTATCTTAAAGACCGCTTCAAGGATGTTGGCAAGTACGGCCGAGACCACGATGCCAATGAGGATCGCACCCTTGGTCTTGCGCACGACCAGTGCAACTGTCAGTAGCAGTCCAACGATGAAGACCAAGATGGGCCAGCCGTTGAGAGTACCCTCGAAGCCAAGACCGACGGGGACGGTGCTTCCTGCGGCATCCGGGATGCGGCGCACAAAGCCGGCGTTGACCAGGCCGATCAGGGCGATGAACATGCCGATGCCGACCACGATGGCCGTCTTGAGGCTGGAGGGCACTGCGTTGAACACGGCGGTGCGGAACCCGGTGAGGACAAGTACCAGCATTGTCGTGCCAGAAATGATCACCAGGCCCATGACGTCTGGCCAGGTGAGCCCAGGGTTGGTTGCCACGGTGACAGCTATGAACGCGTTTACGCCCAAGCCGGCTGCCATCGCGAACGGGTGCTTGGCCCAGGCTCCCATAAGGATCGTCATGACTCCGGCCACCAAGGCCGTGACGGCCGCGACGCGCGCCGAACCAAGTGAATCGCCGTTGGAGTCCGCGCCTGCCAGGATCAGCGGGTTAAGCACGACGATGTAGCTCATGGCAAAAAAAGTGGCGAAGCCGCCACGGATTTCTCGCGAGTAGTTGGATCCGCGTTCGGTGACCTTGAAATAGCGGTCCAGGCGCGAAACCTTCGTCTTTTCTAGGGTGGGGTTTTCCAAAGAGGGCATGGGGGAATTGTAGTGTGTCTTTACGCCACTAGGCGAAAAACCTGTGGAGAAATGCGCCACGCATGACGTTGGATAGACCCACGTCACGCTCTGGTGAACAATGGAAGGGCGGGACCCTGTACCGGGGATGCCCGCGAGGACTCAGACCGTGACACGTAGGAGTGAAGACGATGAGCGAAAACAACAGGCCCGAAGATGACACCGAGATCATCGAGGGAGTCGTTGTCGGAGTCGATGGTTCGGACCAGGGCCTCTGCGCCCTGAAATGGGCGGCACAAGAGGCCAAGCGGCGCGGAAGCGTCCTGAATATCGTGACGGCCTATACGATCCCGGTCTTCGCCGCGTCTTCCATGGACGCAGGCTATGCCACGCTGGATGACCAATTGATCCGCAATGGCGCCGAGGAAGTCGTGCGTCAAGCACGTGCCACGATCACCGACGAAGACATTACGATACGCACCTACATAGAATCGGGTGACCCGGCCGGGGTGCTTTTGGACCTGAGCCGCCAAGCCGAGCTGATCGTGGTTGGCACCCGTGGACGGGGAGGCTTCGTCGGAAGACTGCTGGGATCGGTTTCCAGCGCGCTTCCCGCCCATGCCAAGTGCCCGACCGTTGTGGTTCCACTTTGCGTTGCCAAGCGCGAGGAGAGCGGTTCCCAGGTCAAGGACCGTGTTGTTGTGGGCGTGGACGGATCCGACAGGGCACGCCTTGCGGTGCTGGTTGCCGCGGAGTTGGCTGCCAAGCGCGGGCTGACCCTGCGTGTGGTGTGTGCGCTGGCTCCGATCAGCGGCGCACTGGCCTGGATGCCTGCAACTGTCGACCAGGAAGCCGTTACTGCGGACGTTCGCCACCAGATGGGGATCGGCAAGGCTTGGCTGCAGAGCCTCTTCCCGGACTTGCAGATCGAAATGGACGTGATCGACGGAGCGCCGGTGGAGATCCTGATTAGGGAATCCGAGTCCGCCCGGCTGATGGTCACCGGCTCACGCGGCCGCGGAGGCTTTGCCGGGATGCTGCTGGGTTCGACCAGCCAAGGCGTGCTGCACCACTCCAAAGGCCCTGTAATGGTGGTTCCGGACGGGGATGATCCTCGACTGGCTTCCCGCAAGGAATTCGAGGACAAGGCAAACGGACTGTAAACCGTTTTCTGCACAAATAGTCGGGGGCGCTGCAACCAAGATGGTTGCAGCGCCCCCGACTATTTGTGGCTTGGTGCGTGCGGGCCTGTTAATAGCGTCCCGCGTATGAGTGCAGGTTGTTGACCCAGCTCAGTGGTGTTACGGAAATACCGCTGGCGGGGTTGCGTGCATGCAGCACCTGTCCGCCGCCCAAGTAGATGGCTACGTGGTAGAACGAACTTCCACCGTTTGAGGAAGAGAACACAAGGTCGCCACGGCGCAACTGGCTCAGCGGAACCTTGTTCGGTGCCGCTGCATACTGCTGCGACGAGGTTCGCGGCAGGCCAATGCCTGATTTGGAGAATGCCGCCTTGGTGAAGGAGGAACAGTCGTAGTTTGTCGGGCCGTTGGCGCCGAAGACATATCCCTTGGAGTTGTCATTGGCAGTCGACTGGCCCCAGTCGATGGCCGAGTTGTAGTTGCCCGATGACTGTGGAGGCTCGGGCTTCGGCTCGGGCTTTGGCTTGATCGATTCCTTCGGTGCCTGCGGGGCGATCGTCGGTTTCGGGGAAGGCTTGGGCTTCGGCTTGACCGTTTCCTTGGGCGCCTCGGGCTTGGGGGTCGGTTTGGGAGCAGGCGCCTGCGTTGGTTCAGGTTTTGGTTTCGGCTTGACCGTTTCCTTGGGCGCCTCGGGCTTGGGGGTCGGTTTGGGAGCAGGCGCCTGCGTTGGTTCAGGTTTTGGTTTCGGCTTGACCGTTTCCTTGGGAACCTCGGGCTTGGGGGTCGGCTTCGGTGCCGGCGCTTCCGTAGCCTCCGGTTTCGGCTCGGGAGCCGATTCTTCCTCGCGAACCTTGGGGGGAATCGCCACGGCCAGTTCCGGCGCCTTGGGAACCAGCCTTTGACCCTTCGGACGTTCGTTGGGGACCTTGGGCGGAACCGCTAGCGGCTTGACCTCGGATTCCTCGTCCAGCTGGATCACTAGGGGCTCGGCCTTAGCCGGGTTGTCGATCAGTTCCTGCAGCTTCTTCGCTTCGGCCGCAGCTTCTTTCTCGGCAATGCGCTCGGCTTCCTTTGCGGCGTCGACTTCATGCAGGTAGGCCAGCTGGCCGATAAGCTCGTCACGGAGCTTTTCCTGGGGTGCAACAGAAGCCTGGTATCCCGAGAGTGTCGTTGTGGCCTCGGTGGCTGCGGTGCGCTGCGCTTCGGTCGCTGCGTCGGCTGCTTCCGCTGCGTCTGCTGCGTAGTTCTGCCACGCGGTCCACAGTGCCGTCGCGTCTTCCGCATTGCTGACCGTCGTTGTGCGGTTGGCGCTCAGTGCGTCCATGGTGGAGGCCTTGTACAGGACGTCGTTGTCTTCGGTGTCCTCCAGCAAAGTCACTACGCCGGGGTTGATACCGCCATTGCGGTAGAGGTCCGAGGCCAGTGCGCCGACTTCTTCCTTGCTGGAAAGCAGGAACTCTGTCGCCTTCTCGGCTTCGGTACCGGCTTCGGTGGCTGCCTGGGTCCGTTCAGCGAGAAGCTGGTCGGCGTTCAGCAAGGTGTCTTGGGCGTCCAAGGCGGCGGCCTCGGCGGTGATGATGGACTGGCGTCCGGATTCGATCTGTGACTCAAGTCGATCGACCAAGGCGTTGAGGGCCTCGGGATCTGACTTGGCTGCCAGAAGCTGCGCTTGGGTAGGTAGCACGATGCCAATGCTGTTGGGTTGCGCGAAGACGTTCACGGCGCTTGATTCGGTGAGTGGGGCTGCTGCAGCGGGGAGTCCGCTCGTAAAGCACGCTGCCGCCAATGCAATTGAGCACGCAGCGACGCCCAGTGTGTTCCTGATTGCCATACCGTGTTTTTCCTTACCGCGCGATTGGTTTGCAAGTCCCGCTATTTATGCGGGAAACATGGCCTGACCGGTGCGGCCTGATCGCTGCTTCCTATAGCACCCTAGGCGATATCCATTCACACTGGCAACAGCAGCCACATAGATATCGTGAATTACAACGATGAGATCGTTTCTTTATTTGGTCTTGATTTTCAATTAGTACCCCGCCGTGACCTTGCATCGACTAAGGTCACGGCGGGATGTCGGTCACCGGGCCAACGCGAATGCTGCTTAGTAGCGGCCGGCGTACTTATAGATATTGCGTGTTCCGGCGTAGTTCAACTTGGTGACCGAAATGCCGGCCTTTGGGTTGCGTGCATGGGCGATCTTTCCATTGCCCACGTAAATAGCCACGTGGTAGAAGGAACGGCCGCGATTGGATGACCAGAACACGAGGTCGCCCTTCTTCATTTTCGAGAGCTTCACCTTCTTGGGTGCCGCCTTGTACTGCGAGCTGGAGGTGCGCTTGAGCTTCTTGCCGCCTTGGGCGTAGGCCTTCCCGACATATCCTGAGCAGTCGAAGTATTTCGGGCCGGTGGCGCCGTAGCGGTACTTGTACTTGTTGTTCTTCGCGATCTTGTTTGCCCATTTGACGGACTTGTTGATTCGCGCCGTACGGGTCAGCTTCTTGGTGGGAACCTGGATCCCGGTGGCAGAGGCTACGGAAGCGCTTCCAAAGGCACCGAGAGCTGCCTGGGCGTTTTCGAGCGTCTCGGGGTCAACTGCCGGATCATTGACGGGCTCGGGAACAATGGCGTCGGATTCTTCAAGTGCCGCCATGAGCTCTGCGTCTTCACGAGTCTCCGAAATCCTGGCAAGCCGGACGCTTTCTTGGTCGACCGTGGTCTTGCGCAGGGCTGCCGATGTCGCGACAAGCCTGTGGTGCGTGGTGTTCAATGCCTCTTCGGCCTGGTCGAATAGGCCCTGGGCCTTGCGTGCCAGATCGGATGCCTCGCGCCGTTCGACCTGCGCTTGGCTCTGGCCCAGGCTAACCAGCGAGGTCCCGGTCAGGAAGTTGGTTGTGCTCGTATCCTGTGCTGCAGCTTCCTGCGCAACCACGGCATTTTCCGTGGCTTCCAAGGTAGCGGCTTCGGCATCCAGCAGAGCCGTTCGGACGGCTGCCAGCTGGCGCTCAAGGGATCCGGCGCTCTTGGCGGGGGTGAGCCGGGAGGTTTCCATGGACTCGGAGATGATGGAGAGCAGGCTCTGATCGTTGTGTACCGAGGTCGCCGGGGCTTGATGTGCAGATCCAATTGAGGTCTGGGACCGCGCGCCAGTGGCAGTCAATGCGCCGGAGGCGATGAGCGCTGCGCTGGTCAGGACGACCACGCTTTTGAGGATGGACATAAAGAGGGTTCCTATTCTGCCTAACAGTCCAAGCATGAATCTAATTCGTGGCCGGGCGGCGCCGGACAGGATGGGCCTGTCGGAGCCAGGGAGCGATGATGGTCACGAGCTGAACTGCATCCCCAAGATGAAGGTGTGAGTGGCGGGGCGGCTATTGCAACGAATGCATAACGATAATGCAGGAACTTTTCAACCTTGTCGAGTGGCATTTTCGGAAAAACGGTCGTTTTTGTGGGTTTCTGAGACCTTTTCGTTACTTTCTAAGGCATCTAAATGCTGGGCTGGCAGGGCAGGATGCATCGGTGGGACCGGCTGGCGAAAAAATACCTGAGAATTTTTGTCCTCCGACGGATTTAGCCCCACCCAAGCTCGTGCAGCCGGTCGTCGTCGATACCGAAGTGGTGTGCGATCTCGTGGACGATCGTGATTCCTACCTCTTCAACCACTTGCTTCTCGGACGAACAGATTTCAAGGATCGCGTCCTTGAAGATGGTGATGCGATCGGGCATGGCTCCAGCGCCCCACCCCGAGTCGCGATCGGTCAACGCGGTTCCTTCGTAAAGGCCGAGCAATTTGCTGTGCGTGTCTTCGCCAGGCCCGGGCGTATAGGTGTCTTCGATGAAGATCGCCACGTTGTCCATCATCGACAGCAGCGGCGCCGGTATTTCGTCCAAGGCTTGCTCGGCCACGCGCTCAAACTCATCGTCTGTCATTTCGTACCCCATGAGCTGCACTCTACCGAGCCGCGGTCCGCACATGGGTGGTGGTTAGGTGAGGTCGCGCAGGGGATTGCTGATACCGGGAGTCGTTGGTGAGGAGTGCTGTTGGCTCGTTTTGCGCAGCAGAAGATTTACCTCTATAGTTATTGGAGTCCACTGCTACGGAGAAATTCACGGCAGAGGCTCCTGGCCCCCATCGTCTAGCGGCCTAGGACACTGCCCTTTCACGGCGGCGGCACGGGTTCGAATCCCGTTGGGGGTACGCATGAAATATGGATTATACCCGAGCGAAAAACTCTGGTAGAGTTCTTGTCTTGTGAGCGAGGGAGACTTCGCAAATAAGGCCCTGTAGCGCAGTTGGTTAGCGCGCCGCCCTGTCACGGCGGAGGTCGCGGGTTCAAGTCCCGTCAGGGTCGCTTTGGTTTTCCGGTTCGCCGGAAGATCGGGTGATCATCTAGCCTGATGATGCCAGGCTCTGTAGCTCAGTTGGTAGAGCGTTCGACTGAAAATCGAAAGGTCACCGGATCGACGCCGGTCGGAGCCACCATCTAAAACCCCCTTGTTGCCAAGGGGGTTTTTGCTTTAACAAAAAGTAGTCGGCATCGACACAATGCCAACGACGCGAACCCTTGCTTCGCCAACGCCGCAGCCGCCTCGGCTCTTCGGCGGGGGGAGCGGAGTCGCTGACCCCCTGCTCACCTGCCGGTTCTTGCGGTATCCATCACAATCGGTTGTAGGCTGGGGGCATGCGCCGAGGGACATGTGGCGCGTGCGGAAAGGACCGGGCCAATGGATCATGAACTGTCGGTGCACAAGGTGCCCGAAACGGAAGCTGGCGGAACAACAAGGATCACGGACCTGGCCGTGGCCAAGGTTGCAGCTGCCGCGGCCCGCGCAATTCCCGGGGTGCATTCCTTGGGGCTCGGGACATCGCGTGCCCTGGGAGCCCTGCGGGGTGCGGTGGGATCATCCCAGGACCCGGCGCACGGAGTCAGCGTGCAAGTGGGGACCCGACAGGTCGCCATCGACATGGTGCTCACTGCTGCCTACGGGGTTCGCCTTCATGATTTGGCCGCATCGGTCCGAGAAGCAGTTTTTCAGTCAGTACAAGAGTTTACTGACTTCGAAGTCATTGAGGTCAACATAGAAATCGGGGATGTGCACATTCCCGTTTCCCCGGCCGGACCCGGAAAGTCACGAGACGCAACCGTGGAAGGTTCGGCATGAAGCCCACACTCATCGGTGCGCTCCTGGGAGCGGTATTGGCGTGGGCAGCCCTGTCCCACGGAATCGGCGGCTTCCTGCTAATGGCACTGTTCATGGCAATCGGTGCGCTGATCGCCCGGGTCGCCGGAGGCCGTATCGACATTCGTGCGATCCTTGATGCGTTGACCGGGCGACGATCCTCGTCATGAGCCAGATGCTTGCTCCCACGATGCGGGGGCCCGGGGATCCCCCGCGCCCCGGCTACACCCGTGTCAATGCCCAGGCCTTGGCCAACACCGCACGTGCCGTGGCGGCAGAGGCCTTTGGCGTGGCGCCGGGCCTTGTGCGCGCGTTTTTGCGCGATGACTCCGGATACCTTGCCTTGAGCATCCAGGTGCCGTTGCCGTTCGCGGATTCCGTCGGCGGATCCCAGCAAACGGTCCTGGAGCTGGTGGGCGACCGACGGGCCAAGATCGGAGCCCGTTTTTCCGTTCTAACAGGCTCCCTGGTCAGCCGGGTGGATGTGCGGATCACCGGGGTCGTGGATCCCGCGGCCGGGAGGAAGCGCTGATGCAGGGGCAAGTCCCGAGGATCCGGGAGCGCGAATTGACCAGTGGGCGTTCTCCTGCTGCCATCACGGCGGCCGTGCTTGTCATCTTGGTCTGTGTTTACGCCCTCTTTGAAGCAGCGCTCAAGGCGCTGGGGCAAGAAGCACTGGTGGCATCCCCAGGTACCTGGTGGCAATGGATCTCCACTTTGCCCGGGAGCCTCGAACCAGTTGCGTTGGGAGCGATTGGACTGGGGACATCCGTCCTGGGGTTGGTGCTCTTGCTTCACGGATTGCGCCGAGGACGACGCGCACGGCACGGACTGGGGTGCGAAGACTCGATTCTCATCGTCGATGACCAGGTGTTGGCCGCCGTCTTGGCCCGCCGCGCACGCTCCGAAGCGGGAGTCGGGCCGGGACAAGTACTGGTCACCGTGAACCATGAACGCGTAGATGTGCAACTGAGCCCGACATCGGGCACGCCGGTTGACCCGGCAACGATCGCCGCCGGCCTGGAGGAGGAACTGCGCGTGAACTTGGTGGAACCGCCACCGCGGGTACGTGTCAGGGTCGCCGAACGCGGGGTGGTAGGCCAATGAACCAGACCCCGAGACTACTCAATCGCATCGTCTTGGTCGTGGTTGGCCTCGTGCTGCTGGCCGGCGGAGTGAACCTGCTGCTGGTTGCCGGCCTGCCGGGATATGCCGAGGGCTGGCGACGGAGTGCGATCGACGTGGGTGCCTGGTTTGACCTCTTGCTGGCCAGTACCACCTTGACGGGGCAAAAGGACTCCTGGTTGTGGATCGTCGTGACCGCCGTGCTGATTTGCGTCATCCTCTTGATGCTGTGGTGGATCGCCGTCCAGGGCCGGGGTCGCGGCGGGGACTATATTTCCACGTTCATTTCCGAGGGGCCCATGCCGGGGAGGACCGAGATTTCCCAAAGCGCCGTTGAACAAGCACTGCGGCATTTCCTGGGCCGGCGCAGCGACGTGGTGTCGATCAGTGTCAGCGTGTGGGACCTTGAGCCCGAAGCCGGCCTGCGCATCAAGGTCCAACCCCGAAAGGGAACGGCCCCGGGTGCGTTGGGCCGGGACGTCGCCCGCGCCGCGCGGCTCGTCCAGGACGCATTGGGAGTCGCCGGTCCGGTAGTCATCTACGTGGCGGTGGGTACACGCTCACGCTTTGCCAGGATCGAACGCGTGCTCTAGCCGATGGGCAGCTGCTCGATATTCGCTATGACAGCCAGTACCAGCACGGTGGTGAACCCAAGGAAGGGCAGGCACAGCAGCACGTGGAGCCACTTGTGTTCCACCAGGACCGCGACGTACTCGCGCAGGAACGCACTGGGCAGGTAGTACCGGGCGGTGGGGGCGCCAACGACCTCGGCATCGATGTGCAGCTGGCGGGCCAAAAGCGCGGCGCGCAGTACGTGATAGTTGTTGGTCACCGCAAGCAACGGACCGCTGCGGCCGGATGAGGCAAAGAGCTCGGCCGAGAGCAGCAGGTTCTCCTCGGTGTTCTCCGCCTTGTCCTCGACAACGACGTCGCTTGGCACCGCGCCGGCAGCCACCAGGTAGTTTCCCATCGCGACGCCCTCGGGGACCGACTCGTCATGTCCCTGGCCACCGGAAGGGATTAGCAGCGGTCGGGGCTCGGTGTTGTTGTAGATCTTCAGAGCCTTGTCCAGGCGGCTGGCAAGCAACGGCGGAACCTTGCCGTCGATCAGGCGGGAACCCAGCACCACGATGCCCCTCGGGGTGTCCCTGAACGGCATGAGCCCGTACGCAACGGCATAGGCAAGGAACACCACAAACACGACCCCGAAGTAACTGCACAGGAAGAAGAGCAGTGCGGCCAGATCGATGGCGACGAAGTTCAGGGTGAACACCAGCGCCAGGGCGATAACAGGCAGCGCAATGAGCAGCAGGCCCAGCAGCAGCGAGACCATGTTGCCCAGGCGCCTGCCCTCGGAGGTGAACATCACCACGCCGTTGTGGATCAGCGCGGCTGCCAGCACCAGGACCGCAAGGGGTGCCAGCGCCAGTACTGCCAAAAAGACATAGGACGCCCCGGGAACCCAGCGTGTGAGCAGGTTGGTGATCCCGATCAGCAGCAGATAGCAGGCGGCCACCAGGACCACGCCGTTGCGCAACATGCGACGGTCCCTGTGGCGCAGGTAGAAGTACAGGGCGAAGAGCAGCAGGGCCGGGATGAATGTCACCACCCGAGACTACCAAAACAGCACCGTGCCACCGGATGGCATCTTCGGCTAGTTGGCCCGTGCCAGCTGGCGGACGGCCAGCCATCGGTTCGAGAGCCGGCGGTAGGAAGCAGCTGCCCCGGTCATGTCGGATTCCGCCAGCGACTCGATACCCAGGCGCAGGTCGTGCGGGGATTCATCGGGCCACACCAGGGCGGCAATGAGTCCGTAGTCGAGTTCGATGACGGACTCATTGTCAAAGAGCTGCAGCCATTCGCTCAAGGTGGCCAGCTCATCGAGCAGGTCCATCTCCGGTGCGTGGATTGCCAGGGTTGCCGCCGCATAGCGGACACGGTCCAGTGCCTGGTGCAGAGGGGCGTAGATCCGGCCGGCCAGCAGGTCGTGTCCGTTCTCGATGATCTCCACTTCGTCGTCCTCGTGCACCAGGATGAGCCAGCCGAAGGGGATTCCCCAGGTGGCGCTGCGGGTATGCAAGCGGGCGATGTCCTCGGTGAAACGCTGCTGGTCCACCCGCGCAGCATTGGCTGCGCGTGCCGCGCTGGGAACCAGTAATTCCAGCAGCGCCGGACGCATCGACCCGTCGAGCTGTTCGGAGGCCAGGATGGTGCGCGTGGACAATTGGTCGGGGCAGTACATGGTGGTGACGGTGCCGTCCCAGCCAGTGGTGACCAGCCTGCGGAAGACTTCGTCTTGTTCGTGCGGGAAGGGGTCAGAAAGCGGCCGGGTCAGCCGGCGTAGCGCTGCCGTCGCCCGGGCTTCCTCCAACGCCTCGCGGTTCATCCGCCCGGTGGCCACCGCCAGTAGCTGGTCAGCATCCGAAAAAGCATGCAAGGGCTCGAAAACGCGAAGGTAGGAGCTGGGCGGGAGGGCCCGCCGGCCGGCTCCACTTGCCTGCGCCATGTCCTAGTCCAGCTCCACGATCACCGGGACGTGGTCCGAAGCGCCCTTGCCCTTGCGCTCGTTGCGGTCGATCTGCGCACCGGTGACCCTCGCGGCAAGCGCCGGAGAGGCAAGCGTGAAGTCGATGCGCATGCCCTCGTTCTTCGGGAAGCGCAACTGCGTGTAGTCCCAGTACGTGTAGGTCTTGGGGGTGTCGGTGTGCGGACGGACCACATCGGTGAAGCCGGTCTGCACGAAGGCGTCAAAAGCGGCGCGTTCCGGGGTAGAGACATGGGTGAGGTTGTTCTCCTGGAAGAAATCGATGTCCCACACGTCCTCGTCGCGCGGGGCGATGTTCCAGTCGCCCATCAGGGCGACCTGTGCCTCGGGGTCCTTCTTAATCCAGCCAGCGGCCTGCTTGTTCAAGGTCTCGAGCCAGGAAAGCTTGTAGGGCATGTGCTCGTCTTCAAGAGCGCGGCCGTTGGGTACGTACAGGCTCCAGATGCGCACCCCGCCGCAGGTTGCCCCAATGGCGCGTGCTTCCTGGACCGGGTCCTTGCCCCCCTTGCCGAAGGCGGGCTGTTGCGCGAAGGTCCGCTCCACGTCGTCCAGGCCCACGCGGGAGGCGATGGCCACACCGTTCCATTGGCTGAAACCGAAGTGGGCCACCTCGTAGTCGTTGTTCTCAAATAGCTCCCAGGGGAAATTCTCGTCCTTGCACTTGGTTTCCTGGATGGCCAAGACATCGACGTCGGAGCGGCGTAGCCAGTCCTCGACGCGGTCGGCACGGGCACGGAGGGAGTTTACATTCCAAGTAGCTATCTTCACCTTCCCAACCTATCAACTTCGGCCAACGGGGTCAGGTTTGTGTGCGGTGAAATCGTGGATGAGCTCCGGCCCTAGCAATTTAGTAGGAAGTCCGAGTATATTTTTGGGTATCAGGCGTGGTGCGCATCACAGGTAAGCTGCCGCGTTTTGGCGTATTTTGCATAGGAGCACCAAGCACATGACTCGTGAACTGACCCATTACGTGGGCGGCGCCCACATCGAGGGAACATCCGGCCGCTTTTCCGACGTGTACAACCCTTCCACCGGCGCCGTGCAGTCGAGGCTTCCATTGGCCTCGGGCGAGGAAGTCCGCCAAGCCATCACCGTGGCCGAGGCCGCGCAGGTTGAATGGGCGAACCTCAACCCGCAGCGCCGGGCGCGGATCTTGAACAAGTTCGTGGAACTCGTCTACGAAAACATGGACGGTCTCGCCGCCTTGCTGACCAGCGAGCACGGCAAGACCTTCCCGGATTCCAAGGGGGACATCCAGCGCGGACTCGAAGTCATTGAATTCTGTGCCGCAGCCCCTCACATGCTTAAGGGCGAGTTCTCCGACAGCGCGGGCACCGGCATCGATGTGCACTCGATGCGGCAGCCGCTGGGCGTGGTCGCAGGAATCACCCCGTTCAACTTCCCGGCCATGATCCCGCTGTGGAAAGCAGGGCCCGCACTGGCTTCGGGAAACTCCTACATCCTCAAGCCCTCCGAACGTGACCCCTCGGTGCCGCTGCGCCTGGCCGAGCTATTCACCGAGGCGGGACTGCCCGACGGCGTGTTCAACGTCGTCAACGGCGACAAGGAAGCCGTGGACGTATTGCTCGAGGATCCACGGGTGCAAGCCATAGGATTCGTCGGTTCCACCCCGATCGCCCAAAGCATCTACGCCACCGCCGCCGCGCATGGAAAACGCGCCCAGTGTTTCGGCGGGGCCAAGAACCACATGGTGATCATGCCCGACGCCGACCTGGAAATGGTGGCCGATGCCCTGATGGGAGCCGGCTACGGATCGGCCGGTGAACGCTGCATGGCGATTTCCGTCGCAATCCCGGTCGGCGAGGCCACCGCCGACTCCCTGATTGAAAAACTCGTCGAACGCATCGGCAAGCTCAAGGTCGGCGACGGGATGGACGAGAGCTCCGACTTTGGTCCAGTGGTGGCCCAGAGCGCCAAGGACCGTATCGAAGACTACATCCAGCTGGGCGTGGACGAGGGCGCCTCGCTGCTCATTGACGGTCGCGGGCTGAACATCCCCGGCCATGAGGAAGGGTTCTGGGTCGGTCCCACGCTCTTTGACAAGGTCACCGAGGACATGCGGATCTACAAGGAAGAGATCTTCGGACCCGTCCTGTGCGTGGTGCGCGCCAAGGACTACGAGGAAGCGCTGCGGTTGCCCTCCGAGCACGAATTCGGCAACGGTGTTTCCATTTTCACCCGGGACGGGGACACCGCCCGGAACTTCACCTCCCGCGTGCAGGTCGGCATGGTCGGGGTCAACGTGCCGATTCCGGTGCCGATTGCCTACTACACCTTCGGCGGGTGGAAGGCCTCCGGATTCGGGGACCTGAACCAGCATGGCGGCGACGGCTTCCGGTTCTACACCAAGACCAAGACCGTCACCACGCGCTGGCCATCGGGTATCCGCGAAGGTGCAAGTTTCGTGATGCCCGATGGCAGCTGATCCCATGAGCGAACCCGAAGTCCTTTTCGAGGTGCGAGGCACGTTGGGGGTCATCACGTTGAACCGGCCCCGGGCCGTCAACGCGTTGACCGCCGGCATGGCCACGGCGATGCTCGAGACCCTCGTGGCGTGGGCCGTCGACCCGGCGGTGAGCCAGGTGCTGGTACGCGGGGCGGGCGAGCGCGGGTTGTGTGCCGGAGGCGACATCGTGGCGATCTATCGCGACGTCACCGCTGGCGGCACGGCGACCGAAGACTTCTGGGCCACCGAATACCGGCTCAACTCCTTGGTCAACGCCTACTCCAAGCCCTACATCGCCTACATGGACGGGCTGGTGTTGGGCGGCGGAGTGGGGGTTTCCGCCCATGGCAGCCACCGGCTGGTCACCACCCGGACCCGAAGCGGCATGCCGGAAACCACCATCGGGTTCGTCCCGGATGTCGGAGGCACCTACCTGCTCTCCCGCGCCCCGGGGCAAAGCGGCACCCACGCAGCGCTGACAGGAGAACATCTGGGCGCCGCCGAAGTGCTCTACCTGGGCCTGGCGGACCACCTGATCGACTTCCAACGTGCCGAGGAACTCTTCGCCGCGTTGGAGGAAACGCCCGTCGATGAAGCACTGCGCAGCTACATCCTTCCCACGCCTGCCTCGGACCTGGAATCCTGGCGGAATTGGATGGATGCGGCCTACGCATCGAGCAAGGTCGAGGACATCGTTGCCGCCCTGCAGGCACTGGCAGATAAAGGCAACGAGGAAGCCGGCAAATCAGTGGAAACGCTGGGCAGGAAGTCCCCGACGGCTCTCAAGCTCACCCTTGCCTCGCTGCGCCGGGCCAAGGAGCTGGGCACCTTGGAGGAAACGCTCGAACAGGAATACCGCGTGGGATTGCGCATCCTGGAATCCCACGACTTCCCCGAGGGAATCCGCGCCCAAGTCATTGACAAGGACTACTCCCCGGCATGGAACCCGGCAAAGCTGGAAGAGGTCGACACCGCGATTCTGGAATCCAGCTTCGCCTCCCTCGGGGATCGAGAACTCAAACTGGACCCACGCGCCCTGAGCGACGTAGTTGAATAGGACTGGAGATACGGACATGACTGAGAAGACACCCGCCACCGCGGGCAGGATCGCGTTCCTGGGACTCGGGCACATGGGCGGACCGATGGCGGTGAACCTCATCAAGGCAGGGTTTGACGTGGTGGGTTTCGACGTGATCCCCGCAGCCGTCGCCGCGGCGACCGAAGCGGGCGTTCCCTGCACATCCACTGCGGTCGAGGCCGCCACTGGGGCGGCGGTCGTGCTCACGATGTTCCCCTCCGGCGCCATCTTGCTCGATGCCTACAACGGCGTGGGTGAACCCGGGCTGCTGGAGATCGCTGAACCAAACACGCTGTTCCTTGACTGCTCCACCATCGACGTGGCCCAGGCCCGCGAAGCGGCGGCCCTTGCGCTGTCCGCCGGGCACCGCTCGGCGGATGCACCGGTTTCCGGCGGCGTCGTCGGTGCCGAGGCAGGGACCTTGACGTTCATGATCGGTGCCGAGGCCCACGACATGGAGCAGCTCACCGGGCTGCTGGAGGTCATGGGCAAGAAACTGGTGCATTGCGGCGGTCACGGGGCCGGACAGGCAGCGAAGATCTGCAACAACATGCTCCTTGGCATTTCCATGATCGGTGCGGCCGAGGCCTTCGTACTGGGAGAGAAGCTGGGATTGAGCCACCAAGCGCTCTTTGACGTGATCTCCACGGCCTCGGGCCAATGTTGGTCGGTTACCACCAACTGCCCGGTCCCCGGACCGGTGCCCGCCTCCCCGGCCAACCGCGACTACGTTCCTGGATTTGCCGGGGCGCTGATGGCCAAAGACCTGGGCCTGGCATTGAACGCCTTGGAAAATGCCGGAGTCGCTGCGCAATTGGGTCCGCTGGCCGCACAGATCTACCGTAAGTTCTCCGACGAAGGAGGAGCCGGACGCGACTTCTCCGGAATCATCACTGAGATCAGGGGGAAGTCCCAGGACTAGGGACAACGCGGCACCTGGGAAGGGGAACAGATGGCCATCCATACGTGCGCAACCTGTGCGATCGAGCATCCCGATAGCACGCTGCCACCGGAGGTGTGCAAAATATGCAGCGACGAGCGGCAATGGGTTCCTGTTGCCGGGCAGCAATGGGTCACTCGTGAACAGCTCGTCGAACGCGGCTACCGCGTTCTCATCGAGGAACTCGAAACGGATTTGTACGCCGTGCGCACCGAACCCAAACTTGGCATCGGACAGCGCGGGCTGCTGCTGCGCACGGAGGCAGGGAACCTCTTGTTCGAGCCGCCCGGATTCATTGACGAAGCCGCGATCGCGCGCCTGCAAGAGCTCGGCGGTGTCTCGGTGATTGCCTCGAGCCACCCGCACCTGACCGGTTCCTCGATCCAATACAGCCACGCCTTCAACCATGCGCCCGTGTACGTGGCCCGTGCCGATGAACCATGGATCCGCCGACCGGATACGGCAATCATCCTCTGGGAGGGAAGTGCCGTACTACTCCCCGGCGTGATCATGCACCAATGCGGAGGGCACTTCGCCGGAAGCTCGGTGGTTCACTGGCCCGCGGGTCGTGGGGGAGCGGGAGTTCTGCTCACCGGGGACACGATAGGGGTGGGCGGAGACAGGAAATCGGCCCACGCCATGCGCAGCTACGTGAACAACATCCCGTTGCCTGCCCGGGCCATCGAACGGATCCTGGATACGGTGCTGCCCCTGGAATTCGAGGGTCTCTACACCGCCTTCGGCACCCTGGAGAAGGGTGCCCGCGAGACGGTGGACTGGTCGTTGCGTCGGTATATTTCATGGGTCAACGGGGAAATGGCCGAATAGCGGAATCTCTGGATCAATCGACCGTATGGTCGATGTGCAGGGGACCGGAAAAACGGAGGATGGAGATAAGAGAAGGGGGACTTGCCAGTGGCAAATGCCCCGAACCATCCACCGAAAGAGAATTCCTACCGTGTTTCTTGCAATACGCGACATCCGTTTCGCCAAGGGCCGCTTCGCGCTTATGGGCTCGGTGGTCGCTCTCATCACGCTGTTGTTGGTCATGCTTTCCGGGTTGACCGCCGGCCTAGGCGATCAATCCACCTCCGCATTGAAGAACCTTGGTTCCGCGACGAAGCTGGTGGACTCGGTCGTCTTTGGCGCAGCAAGCGGCAACGACCCCAAGGCCTCGTTCACCGAAAGCCAGGTCACCTCCGAACAGGTCACCGCATGGGCCAACCGTCCAGGCGTCGCCTCGGCCGAGGCCCTCGGCATCACACAGACGCGCTTCCAGGGTTCGGCTGCCGGGTCCAAGACCAGTACCGGAACCACCAACGTCGCTGTCTTCGGCATCCCGGCAGGCAGTTCCCTAGCACCCCTACCCGTGGCGGACGGGGAAGTTGTCATCGGTGAATCTGTGGCAAAGGACCTTTCGCTGCACATCGGAGACACCGTCTCGATGGCTGGAGTCAACCTAAGGATCGGCGGAATTGACGCGGATCGCTGGTACTCACACAACTCGGTGGCCTATACAGACCAAGATTCGTGGACCAAGTTGGCCCACCTGGGCGATGAAACCCAGGCAGGAACCGTTATAGCCGTCACCAACCAGGACGGCGCAACCGTTGACACCGACGCCGCAAACGCCGCAGCGTCCACCGTGAGCACGACGCGTACCGGTTCATACGCCGCTTTGGGCTCCTACAAGAGCGAAAACGGTTCGCTGCTGATGATGCAGGCCTTCCTCTACGGAATCTCGGCTCTGGTCATCTTGGCGTTCCTCACGGTTTGGACCGTACAGCGCACCCGCGACATCGCCGTACTCAAGGCCCTGGGCGGCTCGGGCAGCTACGTCCTGAAGGACGCCATCACCCAGGCAAGCATCGTGTTGCTGCTGGGTGCCGGGATCGGCGGAGGCATCGGTATACTCGGCGGCGCCTTTGCTGCCAAGGCCGCGCCCTTCCTGCTCAGCACAGCCACTACGCTCTTGCCGATTTTAGGGGTCGTAGTCCTGGGCCTCGCCGGAGCGGCGCTCGCCGTTTCCCGGGTCACCAAGGTCGATGCGCTGATTGCCCTGGGCGGCAACTAGTACCGCTCAAAGCGCCACGCACCGCTTCGTGCTTTCCCCATTCCTCCCCGTTAGCTCCGTAAAGGATTTCCATGGATACCACCGCCACCACCCCGAAGACCACAACCGGCAACATGCCCCTGCAACTGATCGATCTAAGCCTTGAATACCCCGACGGTGAGGGCACCATCAAGGCTCTGGACAGCGTCGACTTGGCGGTCGGAGCGGGACAGGTGCTCTCGCTGATCGGCCCCTCGGGTTCGGGCAAGTCCTCCCTGCTTGCCGCCGCGGCAACATTGATCCGCCCCACCAGCGGATTGGTCATCATCGACGGGACAACGGCCAGCGATCTGAATGACTCCCAGATGACCACGTTGCGTCGCGAGAAGGTAGGCATCATTTTCCAGCAGCCCAATCTGCTCGCTTCGCTCACAGCAGTGGAACAACTGATGATTTCCGACCATCTGCGCGGAAAACCGCTGAAGCCGGCCAAGGTGCGGGCCCTGGAACTGTTGGATATCGTGGGGCTGGCCGACAGCGCCAAGAAACGCCCGCACCAGCTCTCCGGAGGCCAGCGCCAACGCGTCAACATTGCCCGGGCGCTAATGGGAGAGCCGAAGGTGCTGCTCGTGGATGAGCCCACCGCTGCCTTGGACCATACCCGGAGCGAGTCCATCGTGCGTCTTCTGGTGCAGGTGACCAAGGAGTTCTCGGTGGCCACCGTCATGGTCACGCACGACACTGAATTTGTTTCGCTTACCGACTCTGTTGCTTCCATGCGCGACGGGATCCTCGCACTGCCGGAGCTAGTCGGAGCCTAGAAGAGAACCGTTCCGGTGCTCCCGGATGCCACAGTCCCACGCTTGTTGGGCTGTGGCATTTGTGTCGGTGTCGTCCTGTGAAAACGTAGTGGGAAGCGGTCCGGGTGATTCCAGGGTCCCTTCTCCGTGCCGGGTAGCGAGAGCCACGGCAAGCACTTTTGGCAGTTCCCGAGACCTGCTGCCGTGTCCATCCTTTCCGGGTTCTAGAAATCCCAGTCGTCGTCGCTGGTGTCTTCCCCCTTCCCGATGATGTACGAGGAGCCAGAACCGGAGAAGAAGTCATGGTTTTCGTTGGACCCCGGGGACAACGCCGCAAGGATCTCAAGGTTGACCTCTGTCTCCTTGGCGGAGAACCGTTCCGGGTAGCCCAGGTTCATCAGCGCCTTGTTGGCGTTGTAGCGAACGAAGACGGCGACATCGTCCATGAGTCCCAGGGGTTCGTAGAGCTCGCCGGAGTACTGGAGCTCCAGCTCATAGAGCTCTTCCAGGAGCGTGTAGGTGAACCCGCGTATCTCCTCCTGCTCGGCCAGGGTCTTGGTTTCAAGGCCACGCTGGAACTTGTATCCGGAGTAATAGCCATGCACGGCCTTGTCCCTCAGGATGAGCCTGACCATGTCGGCGGTGTTGGTCAGTGTCGCGTGCACCGAGAAATGCAACGGAAGGTAGAAGCCGGCATACAGCAGGAGCGAGGACAGGAGGGTCGATGCCACCTTGCGCTTGAGCGGATCGTTGCCGTAGTAGTGCTGCAGCACCTTCTTTGAGCGTTCCTGGAGAAGGTCGTTGCCCACTGCCCATCGGTAGGCATCATCGATCTCCGGGGTGCTGGCGAGCGTGGAAAAGACACTGGAGTAGGAGCGTGCGTGCACTGCCTGCATGAACGCGATGTTCGTGTAGACCGCTTCCTCGTGTTCGGTTTGTGCGTCCTGGATCTGGGAGATCTCACCGACGGTCGCCTGGATGGTGTCGAGCATCGTCAGCCCCGTGAAGACCCTCATGGTGAGGGTCCGTTCCTCCTGGGTCATCCGCTTCCAGGCCGGGATGTCGTTGGACAGCGGGACCTTCTCGGGAAGCCAGAAGTTTGCGGTTAACCGGTTCCAGACTTCCGGGTCCTTGTCATCGATGATCCGGTTCCAGTTGATCGGGCGCAGCCGGGCGGAGGGATCCAGGCGGTAGCCCGGAGGAGTGACGGAGGCTGCGAAAGCCGACATGTTCGTGGCCGTCGAGTTCGTGGTTGTCGTCATGGTGGTTATTCCTTGTCTGTAGTGATCAGAGGGTGCAAGAGACACAGTTTTCGATCTCGGTTCCGGCGAGTGCGAGTTGGCGCATCCGGATGTAGTAGAGGGATTTGATGCCTTTTCGCCACGCATGGATCTGGGCCCTGTTGATATCGCGAGTCGTTGCCGTGTCTCGGAAGAACAGGGTGCAGCTGAGCCCCTGGTCGACGTGCTGGGTGGCTGCTGCATAGGTGTCTATGATCTTTTCGTAGCCGATTTCGTAAGCGTCCTCGAAGAACTCGAGGTTTGAGTTGTCCATGTGCGGGGCGGGGAAGTAGACGCGTCCGAGTTTTCCTTCCTTGCGGATCTCGATCTTCGCCGCAATGGGGTGGATCGAGGCGGTGGCGTTGTTGATGTAGGAGATCGACCCGGTGGGTGGAACTGCTTGCAGGTACGCGTTGTAGATCCCGTGTTCCCGGACCGAGGCCTTTAGCTCACGCCAGTCGTGCTGGGTGGGGACGTGCACGCCGGAAGCGGAGAAAAGCTGGCGGACGCGTTCGGTGGCCGGCGCCCATGTCTGTTCGGTGTACTTCTCGAAGTAGCTGCCATCGGCATAGGCCGAGTCGGCGAAACCAGCGAACGTGGCAGCCCGCTCTCGTGCGATCCGGTTGGAGGCCAGCAGTGCGTGGTATGTCACCGTGTAGAAGTAGATGTTGGTGAAATCGACCCCCTCGGCGCTGCCGTATTTGATGCGCTGGGATCCTAGGTAGCCATGGAGATTCATTTGGCCCAGGCCGATGGCGTGGCTGGCGGCGTTACCGGCAGCCACCGAGGGCACGGCGTCGAGGTCCGACTGGTCGGACACGCTGGACAGGCCGCGCACCGCCGTATCGACAGTTGCCCCGAAGTCCCCCTGCTTCATCACCTGGGCGATGTTCATTGAGCCGAGGTTGCAGGAGATGTCCCGTCCCACATGCTTGTAACCGATGGCCGCGTCATAGCTTGAGGGGGTGTTGACTTGCAGGATCTCGCTGCACAAGTTGGACATGTTGATCCATCCGGAGATGGGGTTGGCCCGGTTCACGGTGTCTTCGAACATGACATACGGGTAGCCGGATTCGAACTGGAGCTCGGCGAGCGTCCTGAAGAACCCCCGGGCACTTGTTGTTGTCTTGCGGATACGCGGGTTAGCGACCATCTGGGCATAGTTGGCACCCACCGAGAGGTCCGACAGCGGAATGCCGTATTCACGTTCGACGTCGTAGGGGCTGAACAAGTGCATGTCCTTGTTGTCGCGCGCCAGGTCGAAGGTGATGTCGGGGATCACGACGCCGAGGGAAAGGGTCTTGATCCGGATCTTCTCATCCGCGTTTTCCCGTTTGGTGTCGAGGAACTGGAGGATGTCCGGGTGGTGCGCGTGCAGGTACACGGCACCGGCGCCTTGCCTGGCCCCGAGCTGGTTTGCATAGGAGAAGGAATCTTCCAGGATCTTCATGACCGGCACGACTCCGGAGGCCTGGTTCTGGATTTGCTTGATCGGTGCACCCGCCTCGCGCAGGTTGGTCATCAGCAGTGCGACTCCGCCGCCACGCTTGGACAGTTGCAGGGCGGAGTTGACGCTGCGGCCAATGGATTCCAGGTTGTCTTCCATCCGAAGCAGGAAACAGGAGACCAGCTCGCCTCGCTGCTTCTTACCGGCGTTGAGGAACGTCGGGGTGGCAGGTTGGAACCTGCCCGAGATGATCTCATCAACCAATTTCGTCGCGAGCTTTTCGTCGCCCTGGCCGAGGAAAAGGGCGGTTGTCACAACGCGATCTGCGTAGTCCTCCAGGTACTGCGAGCCATCGAAGGTCTTCAGGGCGTAGGAGCTGTAGTACTTGAATGCGCCGAGAAACGACGCGAATCTGTGGTTCGCTTCGGTGGCGCGCAGGTAGAGGTCCTTGACGAATCCCCAGTCCCAGGATCGGATGAACGCTTCCTCGTAGTAGTCGTTCTCGATCAGGAAAGCGACCTTTTCCTCAAGGCTGTCGAAACGGAGCGTGTTCGGCAGCACATGTTGTGCAAAATAGGCCCGAAGTGCCTCGTGGTCCTTCTCGAACTGGATTGAGCCATCGGAAGCGAAGAGGTTCAGTGCCGCGTTGAGGGCATGATGGTCCGCACGTGCTCCGATCCCCTTTTGCGTGGTTTTCTCGATGGCGGGGGCGGTGATAGTCACTTCTTGTCCTTCTCTCGGATTGCGGCTTCGTCCCAGAACCTGGTGAGGCCGTCATTGACTCGTTCAACGTCGCGATCCGTGCCCAGCAGCTCGAACCGGTACAGTTCCGGGACCTGGCATTTGGCCGAGATTACCGGTCCGGCCAAGCAATAGTGCTCGCCGAAGTTTGTGTTTCCTGCAGTGATGACTCCGCGTAGCAGTTTTCGGTTCTGCCGGTCGTTCAGGAAGCTGGCGACTTGCTTCGGCACGGCTCCCGAGTGAGCTCCGCCTCCGTATGTCGGCACGACGAGCACGAATGGCCGGGTGACCTGAAGGCCTGCTTCGAGACGGGGCCGCAGTGGTATGCGTGCGGCAGGTCGATCGAGACGGTCCACGAAGCGCAGGGTGTTTTGCGAAGCGCTTGAGAAGAGTACGAGGTCTGGAGTGCCTTCGGGCTGAAGCGCCGTCGGATGTAGGCCTGGATCTGCCAGAGCCATTGTTTCGGGACCCATAGGAGCTCCTTCTTTCGCGTGCCGGTGTCTCGGTGATGCACTACCCCTTGTGGGGGGCATAAGGAATAGGCACTACATATAGTAGTACCACATCACGAACTTAAAAGTACGGATAGACGTACTTTCAGTGGAAAGACGAAGACCAGGCATGGGAAGGATGTGCTTGGGCGGGGAATCGGTCCGGGATGGCCAACGACGCACAGCGGCGAGGGGCCTGGCCTGAGCCCGATGTCTTGCCTGTGCACAAGTTCTTCCGGCGTCCATCGGGATCGTTCCGGGGCGAGTTCGTTTGACCTGATCCCAAGTGCGGCGAAGGGGACCGGGCCTGGCGCGCCGGCGCAACGAGCGCCTCATGTAGGTCGAGCAGTGATGCGCTCCGCCAGGCTCGACCGAAGCCGGACCGTCCTTGTTGGTTGCGCCTGGGGGAAGGGCGTGCGGGTGCGACACCATTGGAATGTTGACGGGTGCCACCGGCGAATCGGGGCAGCTGCACATCGACGTTTCTAGAAATCGGCCCTGCCCGTGGCGTGTGAGGGTGGTGCGCGCTATTCGCTGTCTTGCTGGTCGGAGAAATCCCCGGCATCCCGACGGAATTTCGCGAATATCCGGATCATCGTGCCGATATCACGGTCGGAGAGGCCTGACTCGGCAAAGACCCGCGTATTGAGTTCAAGGGTAGCGGCGGCGGCCAAGTCCCGGCCCTGTTCGGACAGGGCAATGAGCGTGGTTCGCTTGTCTGTCGGGTGCTTGGTTCGAGCCACAAGCCCGGCGCGTTCCAGACGGTCCACGACGTTGGTCACCGATGTTGCATGCACCTGGAGCAGCGCGCTGGCCCTGTTCATGGCCAAGGCGCCGTCGCGGGTGAAGCTGAGCAGCGCGAGCATCTCGTAACGGGCGAAAGTGAGGCCAAAAGGCTTGAGCACTGTTTCCGCGCGCTGCAAAAAGATCTGTTGCGTCCTCATCAGGGCGGTGATCGCGGCCATCGGTTCGGCAACGTCGCCCCATCCGTGGCGCTCCCAATTGCGTTGGGCTTCAAGAATGGGATCGCGCGATAGTGGTTGGCTCAATTTTCACTCCGATTCGAACTCGTGCCCCAGCTTATCCAAGCCCCGTGCCGGATCAGGATTTCAGGGACGGGAAGTCATCGTCGCGGTACTCGACGCCCTCGGTTGCGAGTTCGGAGGCGCCCTCGTAGCGCGCGGCCTCGGTTCGGCGCAGCTCCACCCTGCGGATCTTTCCCGAAATGGTCTTTGGCAGTTCGGTGAATTCAAGGCGTCTGATCCGTTTGTAGGGGGCAAGGTTTTCCCTGCAGTGGAGCAAGATGCTCTCGGCAATCTCTGCTGATGGCTCATAGCCCTCGGCCGTGACCACAAAGGCCTTGGGGACAGAGAGCCGTAGTGCGTCCGGGGAGGGAATCACCGCTGCCTCCGCCACCGCCGGATGTTGGATCAGCACCGACTCCAGTTCGAAGGGACTGAGCCTGTAGTCGCTGGACTTGAACACATCATCACCGCGGCCAACGTAGGTGATGATCCCCTGATCGTCGATCTCGGCCATGTCCCCCGTGTGGTAAACCCCGTCGCGGAAGGCATCCGCTGTCTTTTCCGCGTCGCCGAAGTAGGATTTCATCAGTCCCAGCGGGAGCGGATCGATCCGCAAACAGATTTCGCCCTCCGGGCCGGGCTCGCCGCTGCCCGGATTGATGAGCACGACGTCATAGCCGGGCATCGGGCGGCCCATGGCGCCGATCTTGATGGGGAGCCCCGGAGGGTTGGCGATCTGCACGGTGGTCTCGGTCTGCCCGAAGCCATCACGAATCGTTTGGCCCCAGGCGCGGGCGACCTGGTCGATGACCACGGCGTTCAGTGGTTCGCCGGCAGAGACGAGCTTGGCCGGGGGATGCCTGAGCGCTGTGAGGTCGGCTTGGATTAGCAGTCGCCACACCGTGGGCGGTGCGCAGAAGCTGGTGACGGATTCGGCATCCATCTGGGCCATGAGCGCCTTGGCGTCGAACCGGTCATAGTTGTAGAGCAAGACGGTGGCTTCGGCGATCCACGGGGTGAAGAAGTTGCTCCAGGCATGCTTGGCCCATCCGGGCGAAGCGACATTCAGGTGCACGTCCCCTGGCTCCAGTCCTATCCAGAACATCGTGCTCAGGTGCCCGACAGGATACGACGTATGGGTGTGTTCGACCAGTTTCGCCTTTGATGTGGTGCCGGAGGTGAAGTA
Organism: Paeniglutamicibacter antarcticus; assembly: GCF_039544305.1. Lineage (NCBI taxonomy): Bacteria > Bacillati > Actinomycetota > Actinomycetes > Micrococcales > Micrococcaceae > Paeniglutamicibacter > Paeniglutamicibacter antarcticus. Next base: position 79,620 of record NZ_BAABLK010000006.1, on the reverse strand, counting down.
CAGAAGGAGGGTTTCGTCGGCCTTGGTGGGAACCTCCGGAACGAACTCCGTTGGAAAACCGCTGCTGTCGGCGTAGCTGATGGCGTCCTGGGGTGCGTCGGCGTCCACGTGGATCACCGTGTAGTCCCCGAGGACCTTGCTGAACTTTTCGGTGTCTGCGCTTCCGGCCAAGGCCCAGCGGGCATCGCCGCGATCAACCCGATCCTGCAGGTCTGCGGGGGTCATCTGTGTGGTCGTGGGGATCATGACCATGCCCAGCTTGATGCCCGCGAGCATTATTTCCCAGAGTTCCACCCGGTTGCCGAGCATGACGATCATTTTCTCGCCGCGTTTCATCCCGATTGAACGCATCCAGTTGGCGACCTGGTTGGACCGGGCCGATAGCTCCGCCCATGTGCAGCGCGTTGATGAACCGTCTTTCTCCACAATGACCAGCGCGTTGGTGCGGGCGCGGGCAGGGTCCTTGGCGATCTGGTCGAACCAGTCGAGTCCGAAGTTGAACTCGGTGAATTCAGGCCATCGGAACTCCTGTTTGGCTCCGGCGTAGTCGGTGCGCAGTTCAAGGAGACGGTCACGTGCGGCACGGAATTCTTCGGTAACGGTCATTGCCGTCCTTTCGCCCGGGTTCTAAATAGTAGGAAGCCCTAGTGATTTGAATCACTAGCAAATATACTTTGATATCCAAGGGTTTGGAAGAGCGCGACACCACCGAGCCGAATATTTCACGGACAGGAGCCACGGACCTCATGCCACTAAGTGAGAACCACGCAACATCCACCGAAGCCGGCCCCCTGCAGGACGCCGGCGAACTGCCGTTTCCCGACGTTGACCTCATGCATGTTTGGCACCTCGTTGAACCGGATGAACGCCAACGGTTGAGTGGGATTCGTGCGTTCCTGCAGGAACGGGTGCGCCCCGAATCCATCGACTACTGGAACCGCGAGGAATTCCCGCGCCATCTCTTGCCCGAAATGGCCGCATATGGGCTCGGGGCACTCCAGCTGGACGGCAGCAGCGAGTTGTTCAAGGGGCTCGTCTACGTCGAAGCAGCTCGGGCGGACGCCTCGCTCTCAGCGTTGGTCGGGATCCATAACGAACTCATTATTGGCATGATCCTCGAATTGGGTTCGGTTGAGCAACAAGAAAAATGGTTGCCCGGGTTGACCCAATTCACCGCACTGGGTGCCTTCGCCCTGACAGAGCCGGACCACGGCTCCGATATTGCCGGGGGGCTTTCCACCACCGCCACCAGGGAAGGCGACGAGTGGGTCATCAACGGGGCCAAGCGTTGGATCGGTGCGGCCACCGTGGCCGACTTCTCCCTGGTGTGGGCCCGTGACACCGATGACGATGCAATCAAGGCCTTCATCGTCGAGTCCACCCGGCCCGGGTTCAACGCCACCAAGATTTCCAACAAGGTTGGGTTGCGCATCATGCAAAACGCTGACATCAGCTTGGATGATGTTCGTGTTCCGGAGGCCAACAGGCTTCCCGGTGCCAATAACTTTGCTGCGGCCAACGAATTGCTCAAGCACTCCCGGGCATGGGTCGGCTGGCAGGCTGCAGGAGTGCAGCTGGGGATCTTTGACGTTGCCCGGGACTACGCTCTTGCGCGCCGTCAATTCGGCCGGCCCATCGCCGCCTTCCAGCTGGTGCAGTTGCCGCTGGCAGAGATCCTGGGCAATGCCATGGCGAGTCTTTCGCTCATGTCGGACCTCGCCAGGATCCAGGAAAGCGGGGACCTGGAGATGGTGCAGGCAGCCATGGCGAAATCGACGACCACCCGGCTCGCGCGTGAATCCGCAGCCAAGGGCAGGGCTCTGCTCGGAGGCAACGGGGTGAGCAGTGACTATGAGATGGCCAAGCTTTTCGGGGACGCTGAAATCCTCTATACCTATGAGGGCACCTATGAGATCAATTCACTGATCGTCGGCCGGGCCGTCACGGGCGTCTCTGCGTTCGTGGGCTAACGCTCACGAACGCAGTGGCGGAGCCCGGGGTGATTTCGGTTCGCCCGGCGTCGCGGATCACCGGTCCATCGGCGGTGCGTGCATTCTTCCTGAACGCCGTGGAATCGATGCGTTCTATTGAAAGGGGGCAACCGGCTGCACGCCAGGCGTCAAGTTCCTCCGGTTTGCCCTCGAGGACCCAGGCAAACAGTGCGTGGGCGGCCTGCGCCGCTACCTTCCCGGTGCTCATGCCCAGGGAGTCATCGAGCACAATGCGAACCGAGGTTGGTTCCATCGGCTCTCCCGGCGGCAGCACAGTGCCTGATACTTGAAGCTTGGCCAGACGCTTGGGTAGCGAACCCGCTTCCATGGGGGCGAAACCGAGGGCCCTTGCCGTCCCGATTTCGGCCAGTTCGTGGTCGGGGAATTCCAGTGTGACCTTGGCGAACATCTTAGAGTCGGCACGGCGGACGCTTTTTGCAAATGCCCCTTGCGCCCAAATCCGCCAATACGGGTGGCGCGGGTTTGCCAGCAGTGCCTTGACCGATGCCAAGGCCGCGACAGCAATTCCCTCGTCCTCGGGGCAGGGTTCTTCGCGGTCAACAAGCAAGATGATCGGCTGGACCAGTTCACCGGTTGGTTCCGGGAAGTCCCCACCGGGGAGCACTGGCGAGGATGGGTCGTTCGGGGCGTTTTCCACGGGATCCAGCCTATGCGGCATTGCGGCGATCTACTTCCGCCACCACGAGTCAAGAGGGCTGGCCGGGGTGGTGCGTTTGTGGCGCGAACGCAGGAACTTCCCTTCCAGGTTCATTGCCGCTTCCTCCGGGATCTCCCTGCCTTCAAGATAGTCGTCGATGTGCTCGTAGGTGATGCCGAGCTCGTCCTCATCGGTGCGCAAGGGCTGACCATCAAGCAGGTCGGCGGTAGGGACCTTTTCCCACAACAGCCTTGAGGAGCCCAAATGGCGCAGCAACTCGCGGTTTTGCCGTTTATTCAGACCGTAGAGGGGAAGGACGTCTGCAGCTCCATCACCGTACTTGGTGAAGAACCCCGTGACCGATTCGGCACCGTGGTCGGTGCCGATGACCAAGAGGTTCCCTTCCCCGGCCAGGGTGTACTGGGCGATCATGCGCATGCGTGCCTTGATGTTGCCCTTGTTGAAGTCGGAGATCGGGGAATCGACTGCCTCGCGGAACGCGGACTCGAATCCGTCGACGGATGCCGAGATGTTGATGGTCCGCTTCACGTCGGCTGCCACGAACTCCATGGCGGACTGGGCATCGGACTCATCTAGCTGGGTACCGTAGGGCAGCCGGACCGCCACGAAGGTGGCGGCGGTTCCTGCTGCGCGCAATTCCTCAACGGCCAACTGGGCCAGGCGTCCGGCCAGCGTGGAATCCAGCCCGCCGGAAATGCCAAGCACGAACCCCTTGGTTCCTGTGGTCGCGAGGTATTCCTTGAGGAAATCGATGCGGGAGCGGACCTCTGCAGCGGGATCGATCTGGGGTTTGACGCCCATCTCATGGATGATGATGGCCTGTAGTTCACGCATGCCCCAAGCCTATCTTGTCGTTGTGAGGAGGCGAGGTGAACGACCCCAGGTCTAGAGGTCGGCGGGTGGCTTGTCCGGATCCCAGCCCAGGTTGGTGGCCATCTTCTTTAGCGATCCAAGGGTCGTTGAATATTCCTGGGTGGTGATTCCTGCGCTGGATTCCTCGCGCATTTCATCAACGATCTCGGTCAGCCGCTCAAGGGAGACCGAGCCGCGTTCGGTGAGCATGAAGGTATGCCCGTCCTCGGCAACCCAATGGGAATCTACGAGCTCGGAGAGATGTTCGGAGGGGCTTGTCGGTTCGTCCTCGGCCGGGGCCTCCCCGAAAAAGGGGGCCAGTGCCGCCGTGAGCTGGCCGCCGGTTGCGGGCCCGCGGGAGAGGACATTGAGCAATTGCCACTGCCGGCGCGTGACGCCGTGCTCTTCGAGGGAGTTGGCGAACTGCTCGGAGATGAGCGAGTCAACCAATTTAAGCCAGTAACCCAGAGGGCGAGAATCGGTCATGCCCTCAGCCTAACCCGGGGACCACCTGCCTGTCTGTAGCAAGTTCGGGGCAACAACCGGGCAGGCCGAAGGATGCCGTGGATGCATGCCGGACCAAGACATGCTGCCGCTGCGATCGCTGCAAGGACGATCTCCAAACTAGAATTGAAAACATGAACAACACTGCTGCTCGCACACGCCTGCTCGAACTCATCAAGGAACTTGCCGTGGTCCACGGCAAGGTCATTCTTTCCTCCGGCAAGGAAGCCGACTACTACATAGATCTTCGCCGCATCACCTTGCACCACGAAGCCGCACCCCTGGTCGGCTCCGTCATGCTTCAGATGCTCGATGAGGCAGGCATCGAATTCACCAATGCAGGGGGCCTGACCATGGGGGCCGACCCGGTCGGTACCGCTTTGATGCACGCAGCGGGACATGCGGGGCGACCAATCGACGCATTCGTGGTGCGCAAGGCGCAAAAATCGTACGGGATGGGCCGCCAGGTCGAGGGGCCATCCGTCGAGGGACGCAACGTGGTCGTCCTGGAGGACACCTCGACCACCGGTGGCTCGGCGTTGGCCGCCGTTGAGGGTGTCCGCAAAGCCGGCGGGAACGTGGTTGCAGTGGCCGTCATCGTTGACCGTGATACCGGTTCCAAGGAGCGCATCGAGGCAGAGGCGCAGGTTCCGTACCTCTACGCCTTCGGCAAGGACGAGCTGGGTCTCTAAGGTCCCGCGAGCAACACGGGAATGGGCACGGTGCCTCGGGGAGCCACCCGAGGCGAAAAATGCGGCGCTCCATGCTTGAACCCACGGCCAGGGTTCCGTTGGGAAGTGGGCTGCGGAGCTAATTGAGCTTCGCACTCACCGAGGTGGACACACCGGCCGGGCCGCGGGGGCAACGGCGCGTATTCACCGCATTCGTTCTGCTATTCTTGCCCTATCCACGGACCTCCCGGCGAACTTCGAAGCCGGTTGCAGATAACGGGTGGTGATTTGTATAACCGTTGCTGAGAACTGGAGCCCTGATGCATTTAACCCCGCGTGAGCACGAAAAACTCATGGTGGTTGTCGCCGCCGATCTGGCACGCCGCCGCCAATCCCGCGGCCTGCTGCTCAACCACCCGGAATCCATTGCCGTCATCACCTATGAACTCATCGAAGGTGCCCGCGACGGGCGCACGGTGGCGGACCTGATGAGCTACGGAACCACCATCCTGACCCGTGAACAGGTCATGGAAGGCGTGGCAGAGATGATTTCCGATGTGCAGGTCGAAGCGACCTTCCCCGACGGAACCAAGCTCGTCACCGTCCACAACCCGATTCGCTAGGCCAGGGAGAAAAGAACATGAAACCGGGAGAATACATCCTGCGTGATGAACCCGTGCTCTGCAACGCTGAGCTCGAAACCCGCATCCTGAACCTGGTCAACCACGGGGACCGCCCCATCCAGGTCGGATCGCACTACCATTTCGCCGAGGTCAACCCACAGCTGGATCTTGACCGGGTAGCCGCCCGCGGCTTCCGCCTGGATATCCCCGCGGGAACCGCCGTGCGCTTCGAGCCAGGGGACGCACGAACAGTGCACCTGGTTGAATTCGCCGGTCGCCGACATGTCTATGGATTCCAGAACCGGGTCAACGGGCCACTGGGCGTAACCATCCCCGTGGTGGAAACCCAGGCCATCGGTGGCTCGGCCGGCATCAATCCGCTGACCGAGGCCGAACTCCTCTCCGACTACGACATCGATTTGCCCAACCTCGGTGGTGAATCCGTTGGCTTCCACACCGACTTCGGCGTGGACCCCGTGGATGATTCACTGCCCTCGCACCCGGAGAAAGTCCGGCGCGCCACCCAGGAAAACGAGCAAACCGAGAAAGAACAGGCCTCGACGAAAGAGTCCACGGAGGATGGCCAAGCATGAGCTTTGAGATGAGCCGCAGGCACTATGCGGAAATGTACGGACCGACCACCGGGGACGCCATCCGCCTGGCCGACACGGAGCTGTTCGCGGAAATCGAGCACGACTACACCAACTACGGCGACGAAGTGGTCTTCGGCGGCGGCAAGGTCATCCGCGACGGAATGGGCCAGAACGGCCAGCTCACCCGCGACCAGGACATCCCCGACACCGTCATCACCAACGTGGTGGTGCTCGACTACACCGGGATCTACAAGGCGGACGTTGCCCTGCGCGACGGTCATATCTTCAAGATCGGGAAGGCCGGAAACCCCGACATCACCGACGGGGTGAACATCACCATAGGCACCGCGACGGACATCATCGCCGGGGAACACAAGATCCTCACCGCTGGCGCCATCGACACCCACGTGCACTTCGTGAGTCCCGACCAGGTTCCCGTGGCGCTGGGATCGGGAATCACCACCATGATAGGAGGAGGCGCCGGTCCTTCGGACGCCTCGAAGGCAACGACGGTGACCCCCGGCCCCTGGCACATCTCCCGGATGCTTCAGGCCGTGGAGAATCTTCCAATGAACATCGGCTTTCTGGGCAAGGGGCATGCCAGCGCGCGTGGCCCGCTGGCTGAACAGGTCCGTGCCGGGGCCATCGGCCTGAAGATCCATGAGGATTGGGGATCCACCCTCTCCTCGATCGACATGTCGCTGAAGATCGCCGACGAGTTCGACGTACAGATCGCCATCCACGCCGACACGTTGAACGAATGCGGCTTCGTGGAGGACACCATCGCGGCAATCGCCGGACGGGTGATCCACACCTTCCACACCGAGGGCGCAGGGGGAGGGCATGCCCCGGACATCATTAAGATGGCCGGCCAGCCCAACGTGCTGCCCGCATCCACCAACCCCACCCTGCCTTACACGATCAATACCGTCGATGAGCACCTGGACATGCTCATGGTGGCCCACCACCTCAACGCGGATATCCCCGAAGACGTCGCCTTCGCCGACTCGCGCATCCGCGCCGAGACCATCGCCGCCGAGGACGTCCTGCATGACCTGGGGGTCTTCTCCATCACCTCATCCGACTCGCAGGCCATGGGCCGCATCGGCGAGGTGGTCACCCGCACCTGGCAGGTCGCCGATGCCATGAAGCGCCAGCGCGGCAAGCTTCCCGGGGACCTTGAGGTGGGGGACAACTTCCGGCTCAAGCGCTACGTGGCGAAGTACACGATCAACCCGGCCATCGCCCACGGAATCGCCGAGACCATCGGCAGCATCGAGGAAGGCAAGTTCGCCGACCTGGTGCTATGGGACCCGGCATTCTTCGGAGTCAAGCCGGACATGGTGATCAAGGGAGGGCTGATCGTGCAGTCGCTGATGGGTGATGCCAACGGATCGATTCCCACCCCGCAGCCGCGGACGCTGCGCCCCAACTTCGGGGCCCTGGGAACGGCCGTCCACGCCTCTTCCATTACATTTTTGTCCCAAGCGGCCATCGAGGAGGGCGTTCCTGAACGCCTTCGGCTTCGTAAGGTCATCCGGCCGGTGCACGGGATCCGCAAACTTACGAAGGCCGACCTGAAGTACAACGGGGAAACCCCGGACATCCAGGTCGATCCGGAAACCTACCAGGTGCGCGTCGACGGTGTCTTGGCCACCTGCGAGCCATCGACCGTGCTGCCCATGGCCCAGCGTTACTTCCTCTTTTAGGCCACAGCCGCCAATCCACAAGGAGTTTCATGATTATCGATCAGCTCTTGGGCAACAAACGCGATGTCCCCGATGCCGAGCTGGCGCACCTTCACGAAGAGAAGGTCGTGCTGCCTTCCTCCGCCCTGGTCAAGCGCATACAACGCGTCAAGACCGACCATGGCAAGGAACTGGGGATCCGGTTGGCTCCCGGGCCGGACCTCGAAGACGGGGATATCCTGCTGCGCAACGAGAAGGAAATCATCACGATCTCGGTGCTGGCCACCGACGTGTTGGTCATTGCACCGGGAAGCGTCTTCGAAATGGGACAGGTGGCCCACGCGCTGGGCAACAGGCACCTACAGGCCCAGTTCTTCGACACCGATTCGGACTATGCCGCGGCGGTGATGGTGGTGCAGTACGACCACACCGTCGAGGACTTCCTCAAGCACCAGGGCACCGACTACCGGCGTCAGGAACGCGTGATGCCGGTGCCGTTCCGCCATGCAGAACACACCCACTAGCTCCCCGGCGGGCCATCTGCTCACGCTGCTGCAGCTTAGCGACTCGGCGCTGCCCACCGGCGCGTTCAGCCACTCGCTGGGTTTGGAGAGCTACCTGTCCACCGGCATGGTGCACGACGAAGCAAGCTTCAGCACGTGGCTGGGCAAGTTCCTCTCCCAGTCGCTGGCCTACACCGACGGGCTGGCGGTGCGATTGGCACACGAAACGACGAGCGGTGACGAGCTCGCACGCATCGATGCGCTGGTCCATGGCGCTGCCGTGCCGCGGCAGATCCGCGAGGCCGGGGTAAAGATGGGCGCGCGCATGCTGCATGTGGCAACCAGCGTCTTCCCGACGCCCGAAGTGGAGGAGTACCGCCGGCAGGTGGCTGCGGGGCATTGCGCCGGGCACCCGGGCATTGCCTTCGCACTGGGGGCTCGCGGTGCAGGTGCCCCGTGCGCCGACACCGTGGCAGCCTACCTGTTTTCCACGGTGACCTCGATGACGCAGAACGCGATCCGCGGGATCCCCATCGGACAGGACGCCGGACAGCGGGTGCAGCGTAAAATGCATGCCCAGGTACTGGACACCGTGGAAATGATCTTCACGCTAAAAGAAGAAGACCTCGGGGTCGCGGCACCGGGGCTGGAAATTGCGCAAATGCGCCACGAGCACCTGCGTGCCCGGATGTTCATGTCCTAGCCGGAGAACCGGCGAACGGATTTCAGGAAACCTACGATTCGAAGGAGTACAAAGATGGAACCGATTTGCATTGGCATTGGTGGGCCCGTGGGAGCGGGCAAGACCCAGCTCATCGAGCGGGTCACCCGGCGGCTCAACGACGAGATCTCGATGGCGGCGATCACCAACGACATCTACACCATCGAGGACGCCAAGATATTGGCGGCCAACGGGGTGCTGCCGCTGGACAGGATCGTGGGCATCGAAACCGGTGGCTGCCCGCACACGGCCATCCGCGAAGACACCTCGATGAACTCGGCCGCCATCGAGGAGCTCAAGGCCAAGCACCCTGACCTGCAGGTCATCTTCGTTGAATCCGGGGGAGACAACCTCTCGGCAACGTTCTCCCCGGAACTTGTTGACTTCTCCATCTATATCATCGACGTGGCCCAGGGCGAGAAGATCCCGCGTAAGGCGGGCCAAGGCATGATCAAGTCGGATCTGTTCATCATCAACAAGACCGACCTGGCACCCTACGTGGGTGCCGACCTTACGGTGATGGAACGCGACTCCAGGGAATTTCGTGGCGATCGCCCCTTCTGCTTCACCAACCTCAAGACCGACGATGGCCTGGATGCAGTTATTGACTGGCTCAAGCACGAGGTCTTGATGCTGGACCTCGGCTAGGAACCGCCATGCCACCAACGATCCCGACGGGCGTGATCAGGGAACTGGGCCCCTCGCCCTTTGCCGGGAGAAAACTAGTCGGGGAACTGCGCCTTCAGGTCGGAACCCGCGCAGGGAAAGCGATCGCCACCAGGCAATACCACCAGGGTGCGCTGCGGATCCTGCGCCCTCATTACCTCGATGACACCGCCCAGGTTTGCTACACCATCGTGAACCCCGGCGGAGGATACCTCGGTGGGGACAACTATGGCATCGAAATCTCCGTGGACGAGGAAACCAGCCTCCTGCTGACCACCCAGTCGGCAACGAAAGTGTACAAAACTCCGGATACCCACGCCCGGCAGGACATGCTGGTACGCCTGGGTGCCGGTGCGGTGCTCGAGTACATTCCCGACCAGCTCATTGCCTACCGCGGCGCCGACTATCGGCAGTTCACCGAGGTGGCAATGGAGCAGGACTCCAGCCTGCTGATCTGTGAGGTGCTGACCCCCGGTTGGAGTCCGGACGGGAAACGTTTCCGCTATGACCAGGTGCGCCTGCGCACCGAGGTCTCGGTGAACGGGCGGCTGGCGGTGTTGGATAACTTGCTGGTTAAACCGGGCAAGGACTCGCTGGATTCGTTGCTGTTCCTGCAGGACTACACACATGTGGGGATGCTGCTGGGCATCGATGCGAATATCGGCAGCGATGATGTTGAACGCATCCGTGAGTTGGCCTACCGGATCGGTGATGCCCAGCGCAGCGAAGTGCACCTGGGTATCAGCCAAGTGCCGGGACCCGGCGTCGCGGTGCGCGCACTGTCACACTCCACCGAGGCCATCAATGCCGTCCTGGTGGCAGTCATTGACGACCTTCGCCACCACTTGCGAGGTCAAAAACCGTTGAATCTGCGCAAATACTAGGCCCAATCCCCACTTTGCCGCCGGAGATATTCCTACGCCGAGGTAGTTCGCCGGATTGCGTTCCACAGGAAACGCAGCACCGTGGAGACCAGCAAGAGGTGCCGCGCACGCACCACTGGCTACGACGCCTGCCGAATCGGAGGAACGGGAGCCAGCCCCCAAGCTTGTCGGCTTAATCGTCCGCTTCCTGGGGTCATCGGACCTGGAAGCAACCCAATGGGAAGAGCATAGCCCGGATGCCGCGCAGACCCCGACGATGACGCTCGATCCGGTTCTGGTCGTCGGACCGGGACCAACGCGCCCAGTCCCGCAGTGCATCATTGCTGTGGGTGCGGGCGCAGCGAAAGAGACGAAAATCCATCCTTTTCTTGGCAGGTATTCTCTTGAACGTCCTGGGACTCGCCCTTGTGGGTTGGCTGGAATTACCGCTCTGCTTCGACATGGAGGGTATCGCAATAGCTGTAATCCTGCTGGGTCCTTAGGCCGGTGTTGCCGTGGGGCTTTCCACGATTGGGGTAGGCCTGGCAATCACCGGCTCGTGGTGGATTGCCTTTGCGCTGGTGGACATCGCGGGGCCATGATGTGGGATTAAGATGCGCGACGATTCCACATGCGCCGAACGCTCCCAAGATACTTGTTGCGCATCATCTTCGTAGCCCCGAGCTGTTGGTTGGTTGCATCGATCTTGTTGGTCGTGGTGCTCCGCGGTGGAACTGGCCATACCCCGGAGAGCACCATCGGGAATCTCTCGGAAATAGGACACCCCCATGGCCTTTGCTGTGGCTGTATTTAACCTGGGTTCATTCGCCGACCGATAGGCTGCTGACCGGTTTCTTCGTTCTCGGGACGTTGGAAGTTATCAGGTCTTGGATTGAGGTTCCGTTTTATGACACGTTGAGCACCGAGACGATGCGCCACTGGAAAATGGCTGGCGACCCCCGTCCGTATCCTGGGGCCAAAATCCCGCCAGGGGCCCGCTCTCGCTGCGGAGCGGGCAACAGGTTTCCAAGCCAAGGGACAGCGTGGGGCATGGGCCTGCCGCGCGCCCCTGATCCCGCTTCTTTCCGGAACGCTCCCTGGTGAGGCTCGCTCTCACGACGCCCGGGACCGGCCCGTTTGATCTTTAGGGGCGCCATTGATCTGCGCGAGCTCCACCATCGTGTGGGCAACACTGGCCAGGGCGGTGTAATCGTGCGAGGCAACCAGCACGGCAGCCCCTGCCGCGGCATGGCCCGCCAATACCCCGAGGATGGAAGCAGTGGTTCCCGGGTCGAGTTGGGCCGTGGGCTCGTCGCAAAGAAGTACCGCTGGCTCCAAGGCCAAGGCGCGTGCCAGCATGGCCCGCTGGAGCTGCCCGTCCGAGACCTGATGCGGGTAGCGACGCAAAAGGGCCGGTTCCAAGTGGACCAGTTCTGCTAGCTCGGCCAATCGTTGCGCGTAGCGCTGAGGGCGGGGGCGAACGGCACGATCGCGGAAGGCCAGTGGCGCGCTGATCAAGGAGTCGAGCCGCAAGCGGGGATCGGCTGAGGTGCGCGGTGACTGCAGTACCACTCCCACGGATTGACGTGCCGCCACCGGGACCGAGGACCCTGGAAAAAAGGCCTGTCCGGAAATGAGAACCGAGCCCGAATCTGCCGGCTTCATCAATGCCGCGATACGCAGCAACGTCGATTTCCCGGCGCCGGAAGGGGCGCCGAGCCCCGTGATTTCCCCCGCACGCACCACCAGATGGACTCCGTCAAGCAGCTTCCCTGGGCCCGGACCGGTACCCGGATGGCTGAAGTCGATGTCGCGAAGCTCCAGGCTCATCTCAGCGCACCCAAGAGTGAACACGTGGCGGGATGCCGGGGCTTGCCCAGGACGCTGTCGGTCGGACCGGACTCAACGACTACTCCGTCCTTGACCACGGCCACGAAGTCGGCGATGCGGCGGGCCAAAGCGACATCGTGGGTCACCATGACAACCGTGCGCCCGGCACCGGCCTGGGAGTGCAGGAGCCTCTCAATGTGCTCCACCGTCTGGGCATCCAAGGAGCTGGTTGGCTCGTCCACCAAGAGGATACGAGCGCCGACGGCGACACCCAGGGCGAGGGCCACCCGTTGGGCCTGCCCGCCGGAAAGCTCGTGGGGGTATCGGTTGGCCAACGAGCTGTCGATGTCTGCAACTCCGAGGGCCTCGATGATATCGACGGGGGCGAAGGGTCGGCTGGCGGCCTTGAGCATTTGCCGCATTTGCGATGCAACGGTCCTTACGGGGTTCAGGGCGGTGCCGGCCGAGCCAGGAACCAGCACCGTTTCGGTGCCCCGCGCGTCGGCCAGCCCCGAGGTATCAAGCATCTGCGCGTTGATCGCGATCGTGCCCGTGAAGCGGGCACCGGCAGGAAGGAGCCCGGTCAGCGTGCGCAGCAGCAGGGACTTGCCGGCACCCGAATCACCGAGAATGACGTTGATGCACCCGGCCTCGGCGCGATAATCAAGGCCCTTGAGCACCCTCGAGCCCACGCCGGGATTCGCGCTGGAGGACAGCCACAGTTCCACGTCCTGCGCGAGAATCGCGGGGCTGCCGGGGCGCTGCCCATGGGTCTCAGGACGGGCCGTCCGGGCCACTGCCGATGCCGCAGACCGCGGACCGCGAGTGAACGCCCGTGCCAGAGCGGGACGCAGTCGGCTGGTTCCCGCGGTGTCCACCATCGAAGTGGTGGAGAAGCTGACCAGGATCAGGATCCCGGCGGGGAACACCAGAAGCCACCAGGCTCCGGCCAGCAGACCTCCCCGGGCGTCTTCGAGCAGCAAACCCAGTGACGCTGATTCGGGCGGTAGCCCCACGCCCAGGAAGGACAGCGCACTTTCATGCCAGATCGCGTGAGGCAGTTGCAATACCAAGGCGATGGCCGCCTGTGGTGCAACTGCCGGAAGCAGGTGGGTGAACCAGATGGCGGCGGTTCCGGCGCCCGAGGCCCGAGCCAGCGCCACGTAGTCCGTGGTGCGTTCACTCAGCAGCCTCGAACGCACGATCCGTGCCACCTGGGTCCAGTGCGTCAAGGCAATCGAAAGTACGATCGCCCACCATTGCCCACGCCACAACGCCACAACGACCACCGACAACAAAAGGTGCGGCAACGCGTTTGTCGCGTCGACAACACGCATGGACACGCGGTCCACGATGCCGCCGCACCACGCCGCCAGCAGTCCCGCCCCGACTCCCAAGACGGTGGAGAAAACCGAAGCCACCAATGCCAAAAGCAGGGACATGCGCAGGCCCTGGGCGGAGCGGACCCACACATCACGCCCCAATTGGTCGGTGCCAAAGAAGTGTTCGGCCGAGGGCGGCTGCAACACCGCTTCAAGATCCACCGCGCGCGGATCAAGCGGTTGCAGCAACGGGACCAACAAGGCGAACAAGGCAGCAGTCCCGAGCAGGAGCAGCGCAAGCGCGCGTCGCCTAGACATCGCTTACCCGTGGATCGAGGAGAAGATAGCAGGCATCGGCCACTGCAGAGCCGGCAAAGACCGCAGCGCAGGTCAGTGCCGTGACGGCGGCCAGCAGCGGGAAGTCGCCTGCGCTCGCCGCGGATACGGTCGCCGAGGCCAGCCCCGGCCAAGAGAACACCGCTTCGATGAGCAGGGCACCGGTGACGAGTTCACCGATCCGGGCACCAACCACCGTCACGAACGGCAGCAACGCCACCGGCAGCACGTGGGTGCGCAGCACCGTGGATTCACCCAGCCCGCGTCCGCGCGCCGCGAGCACTGCGTCGCTGTCCAACGCCTCGAGCAGCGAGGCCCGCAGGTTCAGCACCAGCCACGGCAGCAGGGTCACGGCGAGCACTCCCACTGGCAACACCAAGTGCAGGGCGAGGCCGCCGGGCGTGGGATCGGCTCCTGAAGCGCTCGCGCCGCCGGCCGGCAGGCCCATGTGGATCGCGAAGATGGCGATGGCCACCAATCCCATCACGAAGGGAGGGATGGCCTGGGCGATATGGACAAGACCCAAGGCTAGGCCGTCAACGAGCGAACCAGGACGACGTGCGGCACCCACGGCTAAAAGCACTGACAAGGCGATGGCGGTCAGCAACCCCAGACCCACCAGCAGTGCAGTGTAGGGCAACCGCTCGGAGAGGACCTGGGCTACCGGCTGGCCAAACACCCGCGATGTTCCCCAGTCCCCGTGCAATGCCGCTGCCGCCCAGCGTCCCCAGATCGCATACCAGACATCGTTGAGGCCTAGCTGTTGGGCCAGTTCCTCGCGTTGGGCGGGAGTCGCTTGTTCGTATTGCGAGCCCATGTAGAGGGCCAACGGGTTGAAGGGTGCCAGGGAAGCGAGCCAAAAGACCGCGGCGGTGATACCCACGGTGACGGGGAAGCCTACGAAGGCTCGGCAGCCCAGCAGGGCAATGACCTCACCGGCACGCGAACGCGGGGCCGCAAGACCCGTCACCCGGTGGTGCATGCTCATTGCTTGGGTGCCCATTGGCCGATCTTTACCCACGGACCCCATGCGGTTCCGTGGTCGTGGGGTTCGAGCAGGGTCCCGGTGCCTTGCCACGACCCGGAGACGGAGGAACGCTGGATATAGGTGTGGTCGACGAAGGCGAGTAAGACCATTGACGGTTCGCTGACGTACAGACGCTGGACCTCGCGGTAGGCGGCATCACGCTTGGACGGGTCTAGGGTGGTGCGACCGGCCTCCAGTGCGCGGTCCATCGCCGGATCGGAGAACTTGCTCGGGTTGTCGTAGTAGGCGCCGGTGGCCGGGTAGGAAGAGTGCAGCATCTTGTACAGCTGGGTGTCCACGTCATAGGGGGTGTCGCCTCCGCCGAGCATGATCGCGTCGGTGCCCACTCTCGGCTCGGCCTGGTCGAAGGTCGCTGCCTCGACCGAGACGTCGATGCCCAGCTGCTTCATCTGGGCGGAAAATGCCAGTGACAGGTCCCGGCGTAGTTGATCGCCGGGGCTATACATGAGCGTGAATGCGGCGGGAGTGCCGTCCTTCGAACGCATGGAATCGTCCCCCGTGTCCCAGCCCGCATCATCAAGCAGGGAAGCCGCGCGCGGCGGGTCATGGGCAAATACCGCCGAGGACTCGAATGCGTCACCGTATTCGGGGGATACGAAGGTGTTGGCGGGGCGTCCGGATCCGGCCAGCACACCGTCAATGAGCGACACGCGGTCCACCGCAAGGTTCATTGCCAGGCGGACCTTCGGGTCCTTTGTCAGGGGATTCCCGGCAGGAAGCGAGAGCCCGCGCCAGTCTGCGGAGGTGGCGTTCACGAGGTCGAATTCGGGGTTGGATGCGAACGTCTGGGCCAGGCGAGGGGGCAGTACGGTGCCGTGGAAATCCCCGGCCATCATGCGTTGGGCCCGGGCGTTGTCATCGGGCGCGGCTTCGTAGGTCACGCGCTTGAGCGCGGCCTCTCCGTCACGGAAATCCGGGTTGGCCACTAAGACCAGCCGTGCCGGGGAGATCGCATCCACGGTGTAGGGTCCGGTGCCCACCGGCGCGCGGTTCAACGCGGAGTCCTCGACGCGCTGGCCGGGCTCGATGCTTTCGGAGGGGGCGATGCCGATGAGCAGGGCGGTCTTGAAGGAAACCTGTGATTCGTGCAGCGTAAATTTGACGGTATGGGAGTCCAGCGCCTTGACGTCCTTGAGGTTGCTCAACGTTCCAATGATCGGCGAAGCGCTCGCCGGGTCCATGACGGTCTTGTAGCTGGCCACGACGTCGGCTGCGTCAAAGTCTGTTCCATCGCTGAATCGTGCATCCTGGCGCAACGGGACGGTCCAGCTTCGCGCATCACTCGACACGGTTGGTTCGCCGTAGGCCAGCAGCGGCACGATATCCGGCAGTTGGTCGGCGGTGCCCTGGAGGGTGTACAGCGATTCGTTGACCTTGCCGGTGCCGTTGTTGTCGAACCCCGCCAGTGGGTTCAACGTTTCGGGCAGGGCCGCGGTGAGCAAGGCCAATGAGTCGCTGGGGACTGGGGCGCCCTGCCCGGGAGGTGCAGAGGCACATCCGGTGCTGGCCAATAGTATGGAGCCAAGGAAGACTAGTGACAGCGGGCGTTGAAGTATGGTCACCTTCAGGACATGTCCTTTCACCCAGGTCAACGGGCAGGAGGGAGACGGGAATGCTTCCACAGTACATCTGTCTGTCTGGACAGATGATCTGTTGGCGAAATATGTCCGATATATTAACACGCTGGACAGCAGCACGGGACTGGAGCGACGCACATGCCGGAAACGGACCGGAGCAAGATCGGGGCAGACGCAGTGGCCCGTTCCGAGCAGAACATGCCCGAATGGATCGACGTCTTTGCACTGTGTGCCGACGCCACCCGGATGAAGATCCTTATTGCCATGCACGCAGCCCCCGACTCCTCGGTGAGCCAATTGGCCGCCGCTACCGCGTTGGGTGCCAACACGGTGACCCAGGCCTTGGCCACCTTGCACAAGGCAGCAGTGGTCAGTGTGCGCACCGACGGCCGCTACCGCCGCTGGACGCTGAGCAATCCAGAGGTCCACCGGCTGCTTCACCAAATGCAGGCACCTCATTCTGACTTGCACCCCGAGCACCCGCAGCACTAAACCAGCAGGAATCGCCCGGCGCGGCAATCAAAGATTGTGCGAGATGACATGGCGCAACGGGACAAGCGCGTACGCTGTAGCCCGTGAACACCAAGTCCTCTAGCAACTCGCTGCCGGTCCCGTTCCGCTGGCTGTGGGCCGGTGCCAGCGTCAGTAACCTCGGTGACGGGATGCTGCTAGCCGCAGGTCCGCTGCTGGTCACCACCATCAGCCGCGACCCGTTGGCTGTTGCCCTGGCGCCCTTTGCGCAGCAGATCCCGTGGGTGCTCTTCGGGCTTCTCGCCGGTGCCGTCGTGGACAGGGTTGACCGGCGCAAGCTCATGATCCTGGTAAACCTCTTGCGGATGCTGGCGCTCATCGGCCTGGCCTTGGTCATTTTTTCCGGGGCCTTGAGCCTGCCGGTGCTCTATGGCTGCCTATTTGTGCTGGGAACAGCCGAGGCCTTTGCGGATAACGCGTCCACCTCGCTGATCCCCTCATTGGTGCCAAGCCGCCAACTGGGGCTGGCCAACTCACGGCTATTTGGCACCATCACGGTGACCAACCAACTAGCGGGCCCGCCGCTTGGTGCCGTGCTCTTTGCCCTCGGTTACGCACTTCCCTATGCGGGGTTCGCGGCATTGCTGGCGATCGCGGTGGTGCTCTACTCGCGGGTTGCAGTCCCGTTGCCTCAGGCAGGGAGCGTCCCGGCGGCCAAGGCCTCGATGTTGCGTGAAATCCGCGAGGGCCTTGGCTGGATGCGCCGACATTTCGCGGTGCGCACCTTGGCCATCTTGATCACCACCTTCAACGTCACCTTCGGGGCGACGCTGGCGATGCTGGTGCTCTATGCCACTGGGCAGCTGGGGCTCGGCGACGTCGGATACGGCCTTTTGCTGAGCGCCAGTGCCGTGGGCGGCATTATTGGGTCGTTGCTGTTCCCATGGCTTGAACGCAGGTTCAGCTACGCCACGCTGCTGCGGACGGGGTTGGTTCTGGAGACCTTCACCCACCTTGCCCTAGTGCTCACCCACCAGGCATGGGTGGCGATGGGCGTCCTGTTCCTCTTCGGGGCCCATACCCTGGTCTGGGGCTCGGTATCCTCCACGGTGCGCCAACGCCTGGTGCCTGACCGGCTGCGCGGCCGGGTTAACTCGGTGTACATGCTCGGTGGCGTGGGAGGAATCGCACTGGGTTCACTGCTGGGCGGTGTGCTGGGCCAGGCCTTCAGCTACCGGGCACCGTTCTATGCGGGGTTCGTCGGCTCATTGATCATCCTGCTGCTTGTCTGGAAATCCATGACGCACATTGCTGCAGCCAGCAGAGGCCAGGAAACCAGCTAGGTGACGGCGCCGAGGATGGTTCCCGGGTCTTGCCTTCGCTGAACGGCTAGGCTCTATGCTGGCGGAAAGACACGGCAGGCAGAAGAAAAAGAGGGAGATACACGGTGCTTGTAAGCAATGCCCGGCCTTGGGGCCAAGAGGCAGTTGACCTGGAGATCACTGATGGGCTGATCAGCGCCGTCACTCCGCACGATCCACACCTCCCCGACGCCGGGGTGGTTGATGGCCGCGGCCGGCTTGCCATTCCGGGGTTTTCCGATGTCCATGTGCATCTTGACTCGACCCGTATCGGGTTGCCGTTCCGCGCACATACCGGGAGCCCCGGTGTCTGGGGCATGATGCTCAACGACCGCAACAACTGGCGTGATGCCGAGGTGCCACTGCCCGAGCGGGTTGCCGGGACCCTCGAGCGGATGATTGCCTACGGCACCACACGGGTGCGTAGCTACGCGCAGATCGATGCCAACTGCAAGCTTGAAAAGTTTGAGGCCGTCCTGGCGGCCAAGGAAAAGCACGCAGCCGGCGCCGAGGTGCAGATCATGGCATTCCCGCAGGCCGGGTTGCTGCGTGAACCGGGCACCGTGGCCTATATGGAAGAAGCACTGAAGCTCGGAGCCACCGTGATGGGCGGGATCGACCCCTGCGAACTGGACAGGGACCCGGTCCAGCACCTGGACATCGTGTTCCGGTTGGCCGAAAAGCACCAGGTGGACATTGACATCCACCTTCACGAGCCCGGGCATCTTGCGCATTTCAGCACCGAGCTCATCCTGGAGCGAACCAGGGCCTTGGGTATGGAGGGCAGGGTGACGCTATCGCACGCTTACGAGCTGGGAAACGTTTCCGAGGCGGCCACGGCCCGGGTCATGGAGGCGATGAGCGCCCTGGATATCTCGTGGGCGACAATCGCCCCCGCCACCAAGGGAAAGCAGTTCAACCTGGCAGCAATGACCGAGGCAGGCATCCGTGTAGGGCTGGGCCAGGACGGCCAGCGGGACTACTGGAGCCCCTACGGGGACTGTGACATGCTCTCGCGCACGTGGCAATTGGCCTTTACCCATGGGCTCAGACAGGACGAACTGATTGAGCATGCTGCGGCCATCGCCACCTGGGGCGGGGCAAGCATCATGGACCCGGGCCTTCGCCGGTTGCGTTCAACCAGCGAGCGTCCGGGCTTCAATGTGGGAGACCGTGCGGACATTGTCTTGCTTGCCGGGGAAACGGTGACCAGCGCGGTGATGGACCGCGGCACCGACCGCACCGTCATCCATGACGGCCGTGTCGTGGCGGACCAGCTCGAACTTCTCTAGCAGGTCGTGACCTTGGTACGGGGACGGCCGCGCACCCTCAGGGTCCGGCCACCACGAGACGTCGCGATGCAATCAGTCCTCGTGCGGTCCGGAGTCCATGGTTTCGCCGCTGGGACCTTCCTGGAGCTCTGCCAGGAGGCTGGCCACCGACGTGTGCTCCATGTCCGGGCGGAACGGGAACAATGCGACATCGGCGGGTTTGGTGATCCCCGTGTGCACCAGGATGGTCAACAGCCCGGCCTCCATGCCGGCAATGATGTCGGTGTCCATGCGGTCACCGATCATTGCCGTGGTTTCGGAATGCGCGTCGATCCGGTTCAACGCCGAACGGAACATCATCGGGTTTGGCTTGCCCACCACGTAGGGCTCGCGGTTGGTGGCCTGGGTGATCAAGGCCGCCACTGACCCGGTGGCGGGAAGCAACCCCTCGGGGGAAGGGCCGGTGGCATCGGGGTTGGTGGTGATGAACCGCGCGCCGGCGGCAATCAACCTGATCGCCCTGGTGATCGCCTCGAACGAGTACGTGCGGGTTTCACCCAACACCACGTAGTCGGGATCTTGGTCCGTGAGGATGAACCCGGCGTCGTGCAGGGCGGTGGTCAGTCCGGCCTCTCCGATCACGAAGGCCCGCCCGCCCGGACGCTGCCGTCGCAGGAACTCAGCCGTGGCCATGGCAGAGGTCCAGATATTCGCTTCGGGGATATCAAGTCCGGAGGTCAACAGCCGCGCTCGCAGGTCGCGGGGGGTGTAGATCGAGTTGTTGGTCAGCACCAAGAACCGCTTGCCGGTGGCGACCCAGTGCGCAATCAACTCTGCTGCCCCGGGGATGGCATGGTTCTCGTGGACCAGCACCCCGTCCATGTCCGTGAGCCAGCATTCAAGGTCGTGGACGTTGCGTGCTTCATGCGTTGGCACGAGTGGGTGTTCCCTTCAATAGATAACCTGCGATGACCAAGTCTTTCAGGTTCCATGGCCCTGTACGAAGCCTGCAGGCGCCTATAACCAATTGTTCTTCTTGAAGATGACAAATAGACCGACGCTGAGGCCCACCATCAGGGCAAGCGCCGCCGGGTAGCCAAACCTGAAGTCCAACTCGGGCATGTTGGCGAAGTTCATCCCGTAGATGCTGCCGATCAAGCTTGGTGCAAAGAGGATCGCCGCCCAGGAAGAGATCTTCTTCATCTGCTCGTTTTGGTTCACGCCTGCCTCTGTTGCTTGCTGCGAGGCGAGGGTCGAGGAAAGCGAGAGCAAGTTGGTCAACAGGGCCCGGAACGCTGCAACGCGTTCGGCCACGCGAAGTGCGTGGTCCTGGACATCCATGAGCTTTCGGTCAAGTTCCACGGATTCCTCCGGTGTGAGGTCCGCGAGCTTCATGTCTGAGCGAAGCCGCTCCAACACCCCGTCCAGTGGCGCAACGGCCCGCTGGAACTCTATGACCTCTCGGGAAAGTTCGTAGATCCGCCGCGAAACATCGGTCTTCCCGGAAAAGAGCTGGTCCTCGATCTCATCGATGTCATTGCCCAACCCATTGGCAACCGGCTCGTACTCGTCGATGACCTGGTCGAGTACCGCGTAGAGGACGGCTTCCGGGCCGATGGCCAACAGCTCGGGATCCCCCTCGAGACGCTTGCGGACCTCTGCGATCTTGGGGGATTCAGCGTGCCTGACGCTCACCACGAATCGCGATCCAACGTAGACGTGGAGTTCCCCGAACTCGACCTTTTCCACATCGTCGAGGTATCGCGCCGGGCGCAGGACGACAAAGAGGTGATCGCCGTAGTGTTCAAGTTTCGGACGTTGGTGTCCGGCGAGCGTATCCTCGACCGCCAGTTCGTGGAGTCCCAGTTCCTCCGCGACTTCGCGCATTTCCTGCTCATTCGGGCGATAAAGGCCAAGCCATCCCATGCCACCGGATTCGCTCATGGACTCGAAGGTGGAGTTGAGGTCCGGAGGATGGATCACGCGCTTGCCCTGAACGTAAATCGCATTGTCAATTATGGGCATGGCCCCTCCTCGCGTAACCGGACGGGAGAATCCCCGACGGACCAAAAGTGCTTTAGTTCAGTTTGCCATCATCAGGGGCGATGCGAGCACCGATACAACTTTCCCGGGGGCGGTGTCCTGCGGGAGAAACCGTCATGGGAACAATGGCGACTATCCTTGGGGAGTGACTTCTGCCGTGAACCCCACTGAGCCTCAGACCCTCGAATACGACCCCGTCCATGAAGAACGCCCGGAGGTGGGGGTCGGCCCGTGGGGAGGCGAGCCGCCGGTCGGGGACCACTACGACCCCGAGCTCCTGGGGTCGGGGGATAGGCGCAACGTCGCCGACAAATACCGCTACTGGTCAATGGAGGCGATCATCGCCGACCTAGATACGCGCCGTCACGACTTCCACATCGCCATTGAGAACTGGCAGCACGACATGAACATCGGCACCGTGGTGCGTACCGCCAACGCCTTCCTGGCCAAGGAAGTGCACATCATCGGACGCCGGCGGTGGAACAAGCGCGGTGCCATGGTCACCGACCGCTACCAGCACGTCCGCCACCACCCCACCGTGGAAGAATTCGTTGCCTGGGCCCAGGGTG
This sequence comes from Paeniglutamicibacter antarcticus, assembly GCF_039544305.1. Classification (NCBI taxonomy): domain Bacteria; kingdom Bacillati; phylum Actinomycetota; class Actinomycetes; order Micrococcales; family Micrococcaceae; genus Paeniglutamicibacter; species Paeniglutamicibacter antarcticus. The sequence goes on along the minus strand of NZ_BAABLK010000006.1, from coordinate 57,438 downwards.
AAGGCCTTGTGATCATCGGGATCGACATCTTCCCGGATTCGCAAAAGCTGGAAACCTACGAATTGCCGCGCAACTGCGTGTTGGTCTTCGGCCAAGAGGGGCCAGGGCTCAGCGAAGAAATCCACCGCAGCGCCGAGACGACCCTCTCGATCGAGCAATTCGGTTCCACGCGCTCGATCAACGCCGCTTCCGCTGCGGGAATTGCGATGCATGCGTGGGTGCGGCGCCACGTTTTCAACCAGTCCGTCTAGCCGCAGTTATCCCTTTGGCCAGAAAGCCAAACGTTTAGGCAATGCCCCCTGTTCGGCCCACGCCACGTACGTTGCCGTGGAGCCCAGGCCTCCGGCACTGGAACCAAGCCGACGCAACGATGGCCCACCGCCCGGCGGCAAGCAAAGGCCGCAGGGCAACGGCCAACATCTTGGATACGGGCACCGGAGCGCAACGCCGGTGAACAAGCACCCGGTCAACCACTATCTCCACTTGCCCAAACGGCGCGAGCTGCGCTGCAAGCCCAAGGACCCCATATCCGTGGTGCTGGGGGATCACGGTACTGGCCACACCCGTCCTTTGGCTCTCTCCGGCCCACCCGAGTCCAATCACCGGGGCCGTCTGCAACGAAAAAGCGGAAACAAGCTATGCCCGGCTCCCAAGAAAGAGCCGACAGCCTGACTGAGCTCGACATCCGAACCAAGCGAGGAAACCCCGGCGGCGGATAGCATCGCCCCCACCGTGCCTCAGGAAGCATTGCCGAGCAAGGCTCCAGACCCGGGGCCCGAGGAGCCATCCACGGGCAGCAACCCGGGCCAAAGCGACGGGGGCAGTACCCTCTCCACGGCGTAATCGCATGCCGAATCCACCTAGGGCTACATCAGGGCAAGTGCATCCGGGAGGTGATGGCGAGTCGGCCTACAGGCACGTAACCGCCATGGATACTGCATCGGTCGACGCGGAAGCGGCAACAATTTGCCGCGTAGGCGGATCTTCCCTTTATTCCTCCGCGTGGGTGCGTTACGGTGATGCCTAAGCGATCGGTTGCTTGGGGTGACACGAACGCGTAGATGGCTCGGGACGGACCGTGATCCTTACCTCGCTGCCTAAAACTTCAGGGTCGAGGTAGCGGGGGGTTGTGGCCTTTGAAAAAGCATCAGGTGAATCGGGGATGGCCGCCGAACGCCACCGGCAAGAAATCTCCGAGTATTCCTGCTCTGGGCCTCGTTTTGGCCGCCACCATGGCATTGTCCGGGGCCTCAGGACTCGGCGGCGCCGTGGACCAGCTCGCACCGCAGGCGATCGCCGCGCCGATGCAGGCGTCGGAGGACTACGTGGCGCCCGTCACCGTTTCATTGCTCAGCGGCGTGGACGCCATTAATTGGCAAGCGCCGGACATCACCAGCATTGCGGCAGACGGCCAATGGGAAACAGGGCGTTCGGCACTTTTCAATTCGGGAAATCCCGGTTCGGCGCCGCGCGCCGCCGGGCGGAATGCCGTGGGCGTCTTGGTAGGCCAGAACATGGGCCGGCTTGGGACGCTGCCGGGAAACCTCCGGCTGATACACCCGGTCACCTCCCGGCACATCACCAGCCCGTATGGCTGGCGGAACAATCCGACAGGTCCCGGAACCCAGATCCATATCGGCCAGGACTATGCCATCCCGTGCGGGTCCCCGGTGTATGCATCGGCAGATGGCACAGTCATCCAATCCGCCTGGGCAGGACACTCGGGCATGCGCGTCACTCTTGATAACGGGTCTTCGGTGCGCACCGGGTACAGCCACAACTCGAAACTCATTGCCAAGGTGGGGGAGAAGGTCAAACAGGGTCAACTCCTTGCATTGAGCGGCACGACGGGAAACTCCACCGGCTGCCACGTGCACTTCGAAGTGATCATCAATGGGCGCTGGAACGACCCTCGGAACTTCCTGCCCCCGATCTCGGGCCAGCCCAATCCCATGATCGATTCGCGCCGCACCACCATCGCGGCAGAACCTATTCGTAACGCCGGAGCACCCGTGGCCGAGGCCCGGGGGCGCCAGGAGCGTCCGGACGCGGCCCCCAAGACACACGTTGCAAGCCCGGAGCCAGCAAGTACCCGGACACCAAGCGCCACGCCGACGAAGACCCGGTCCCACGTCAAGCCGCGTCCGATGATCGACCCGGCGCCGAGCACAAACCCCGCCCCGAGCAGCAAGCCGACGCCAAGCAGCAAGCCAGCTCCGCAGCATACCGCTTCGCCCAAACCCACGCATCCATCACCGCCGTCGAAGACCCCGCCTGCTCCCGATTCGAGCCCGGAACCCACCGCTTCGGCGCCGACTCCAGCACCCAGGACACCGGCGCCAAGCACATCGCCGCCGGAAGGCAACAAGCCGCCAAGAATCACGGAGCCCACGCCGGAGCCAGAGGAACCCAGTGCGGTTCCAACCGGTCAGGCAGAGCTGCCACCGAGCGCGGAGCCAACGGAGCCCAAGGCTGGAGACCCGACTCCGGAGGAGGATAAATGCGAGCCGCTCAAGCCCGACCTGAAGAAGGAAGCGAAACCGGAGAAAGAGGCGCAGGATCCAAATGACGCCCCGGAAAAGATTGCTGAGCCCCAATGTGAAACGGACTTGGCGCAATGCAATCCAGCCGAAGGCGCAGTGACACGTGAATCGGCGCCAGCAGCCCTTTCGGTGCTGTTGTGTCAGCCCGCGAGCGATCCAGCACACAAGTAGATAGGATGGGAGTAGCCAACGAGGTCTACTCCCCACACATTCCTTATCTACATAGGAGTTAGTATGCCCATCGCAACCCCGGAACAATACAATGCCATGATCGATTCCGCGAAGGCGGGCGGATACGCCTACCCCGCAGTGAATGTAACGTCGTCGCAGACACTGAATGCCGCGATACGCGGTTTCGCAGAAGCAGGATCCGACGGAATCATCCAGGTCTCCACCGGCGGTGCCGCCTACTGGTCGGGCTCCTCCGTCAAGAACATGGTCACCGGTTCACTGGCTTTCGTGGCTTTTGCGCGCGAAGTGGCCAAGGACTACGGCGTCAAGATTGCCCTGCACACAGACCATTGCCCGGCGGACAAGCTTGATGACTTCGTGCTGCCGCTGCTTGCAGCGTCGGAGGCCGAAGTGGCCGCAGGCCGCAACCCGTTCTTCAACTCTCACATGTGGGATGGCTCTGCCGAGACCCTCGAAGAGAACCTGCGCATCGCTGCCCAGCTTCTCCCGCGTTCGGCAGCAGCAAAGCAGATCCTCGAGGTCGAGATCGGCGCCGTCGGCGGCGAAGAAGACGGCGTGGAAAACGCCATCAACGACAAGCTCTACTCCACCGTTGAAGACGCGCTGGCCACGATCGACGCACTGGGCACGGGCGAACAGGGCCGTTACATGACGGCACTGACCTTCGGCAACGTGCACGGTGTCTACAAGCCGGGCAACGTCAAACTCCGCCCCGAGCTGCTCAAGGACATCCAGGAGAAGGTCGGTGCAAGGCTCGGCAAGGCCAACCCGTTTGACCTTGTCTTCCACGGTGGGTCCGGTTCCTCGGAGAAGGAAATCTCCGACGCGGTTTCCTACGGTGTCATCAAGATGAACATCGACACCGATACCCAGTACGCCTTCACCCGACCGATCGTTGGACACATGTTCTCCAATTACGACGGGGTGTTGAAGATCGATGGAGACGTCGGCAACAAGAAGACCTACGACCCGCGCGTCTGGGGTGCCAAGGCCGAAGAGTCGATGGCCGCCCGCATTGTCGAGGCTGCACAGCAGCTCGGTTCGGCCGGAAAGGCACTGAAGTAAACATGGCAGAACTTGGAGCAAACCTGCTTGGTATCCCCGCAACCCTGTTGCCGGAAGAAACCGAGGTCAACTCACGTTTGGAAGCCGGTGACGAGGCGGTGGACATCGCCGCAGCTTTCCCGGCGTCCTCCACGGGATGGGCGCTGCTGGCGAACGAAGCGCATGCCGAAGGCCACGTCGTGGAGTCCTATGCCTATGCGCGTGTTGGCTACCACCGCGGGCTCGATTCCCTGCGCAAGGCCGGCTGGCGAGGCCAAGGGCCGGTTCAGTGGACCCATGAGCCCAACCGCGGTTTCCTGCGTGCGCTGTATGCACTGCAGCGCGCCGCGGCGGCGCTCGGCGAGGCCGAGGAAGTCGACCGCATCGGCCGTTTCCTCAACGACTCGGATCCGCTGGCCGCTGCGGCCATCGAGGCCGAATAGCCTTCGGGCACCATCGACGAGCCAGCCATGGGGGCTGTTCGTGCAAGCCCATGGTTTGCACGAACAGCCCCCATGGCTTTAATCGTTCTTGGGCCAGCCTGGATAGGCCTTAGTGGAAGCAGCCGGGGCACGATCAGCAAACAGGCGTGGAGCGTGCAGCTTCTAGACATTTCATTTTGCGCCGCAGCGTGACACGATTTGGCTATGACACAGTTTCAGGCTTTAGATGTTCAGGAGCTGATTCACCTCTCGGTGCCACGGGTGTGGGAACTGCTCACCGATTGGGCCGCGGCCCCTGAGTGGATGCCCGGGGTTGATTGGATGGAAGCCGAACAGCTCACCGGCCCCGGGACCGTGCTTGACTACCGTTGCGGCCCACACGAGCGCCAATTGCTCATTACCGATGTGCGCGAGGAGGATTCCATAACCCTGTCCTCCGGTGGAGGGGACATCACCGTGCTGTATACCTATTTGCTCACTGAGGAGTCGGAGCAAGCATGCGTGCGGCTGACCATCAGCGTCCAGGCGGCCGAGGGTCTTCGGGACGAGGTTGGGGGCTTGCTCTCGGCAATCGCCGATTCCGAGGCCAGCACCTTGAAGACGTTGCGGGCATATGCCGAAGCCGCCCCGTAGGAGCAGCCCTTGCGCCACCACCGGTGGTTCATCCTTGCTTGGCGGGGGACAGGTGCTCGAAGACGATGTTGGTTTGCGTTGAGGAAAAGGCGCGATTCCCGCCCAGGTGCGCAGCCACGAAGTCCCGCAGGGCTTCGATGGATTCGGTGATGACGTGGACCATGATGTCCGGTGTTCCGCCGAGTACGAAGACGTCCTGGACCTCCGGAAGCCCACGCAGGATGCGTGCTGCTTCAAGCATTGCGTTGCGGGCTTCGGGGCTGACCACGACCGAGACCATGGCTGCGATGCGCAGCCCCAGTTTGGCCGGATCGATGTCTGCGTGGAACCCCCGGATCACCCCGGCATCCTGAAGTGCGCGGACCCGGCCCAAGCAGGTGGAGGGTGCAACCCCTGCGCGTGAAGCTAAGAGGTTGTTGGGCATCCGCGCATCTGCACTGAGCTCGGCAAGGATCCTCAAGTCCACGTCGTCGAGCCGAACACTATTCTGATGGGCGTCGTGATTTTTGATCGATGCAGAATTCAGCACGATAAACTCCTAGGATTTCGATCACTTATTCAGAAGTGTATCTACTGGAGCACTAATAATTCTATGATGAGAGTTCCGGCGGTGTCCGCTGAATCAGCCATCCGGCCCCGCCACGCATTCCAGAAAGGTCATCGACCCCAAACATGAGTACATCCACCCAGTTGGACCGCGCCAGTCTCCAGGCAGCCGACGCAACGGATCCGTTGGCTTCCTTTCGCGACCGCTTCTCGCTCCCGGAAGGCGTGATCTACCTTGATGGGAATTCGCTTGGCCCGCTGCCCATTGGCGCTGCCGAGCGCGCGGCCGAGGTCATCAACAACCAATGGGCCCACGGTCTTATTCGTTCATGGAACACGGCGGGCTGGTTCGACCTGCCAACGCGACTGGGGGACACGCTCTCCAAGCTCATTGGTGGCAACGACGGCGAAACGGTGGTCACTGATACCACCAGCCTGAATTTGTTCAAGGCGCTTGCCTCCGCCGTCCGCATCCAGCAGCAAGACGCCCCGACCCGGCGCGTCATCCTAACCGAACGTGACAATTTCCCCACCGACATCTACATTGCCGAAGGCATCAGCGACTTCCTGAACTCGGTCAACGCGGAAACCGGCACGCATTACGAGATCCGTCTGATCGATGAGGACCTCTCGCTTGAGCGGGCCCTTGATGATTCGGTGGCCGTGGTGTCACTTTCGCATGTGAACTACCGCACCGGGGCGATGTGGGACATGGAAGCCGTCACCGCCGCAGCGCACAAATCGGGGGCTCTGATCGTCTGGGACCTCGCGCATGCCGCCGGGGCGGTGCCGGTGGACCTCAACGGAGCCAACGCCGACTACGCGGTGGGTTGCACGTACAAGTACCTCAACGGCGGCCCGGGCTCCCCGGCATTCATCTGGGTCAACTCCCGCCACCAAGGACGCTTCTGGCAGCCACTGACTGGATGGTGGTCCCACGCCTCGCCGTTCGAGATGGAAGAAAGCTACACCGCTGCCAATGACGTCCGCCGATTCCTGTGCGGAACGCAGCCGATCACCTCCATGGCGATGATCGAATGCGGGCTGGACGTTGCGTTGGACGCAGATATCGAGACAGTACGCGCGAAGTCACTTTCCTTGGCAGACCTCTTCATTGCCCTGGTGCGCCAACGTTGTGGTGGGTTTGGCCTCGAACTGGTTACGCCGGAGAACCACGCTGAACGCGGCAGCCACGTCAGTTTCCGCCATCCCGAGGGCTACGCGATCATCCAAGCCCTGACCGACCGGGGCGTCATCGGGGACTACCGGGAACCGGAGGTGCTGCGCTTCGGCCTCACCCCGTTGTACCTTTCCTTCACCGACATCTGGGACGCCGTGGAAATCCTGCGCGATGTCCTCGAGGCCCGGGACTGGGACGTGCCGGCGTATCGCACACGCCACGCCGTGACCTAGTACAACTAGCGCGCTCGGGTTGTTCCGGCCCCGAACCTCAAGGTTCGGGGCCGGAAGACTGTTCCGTGGTGCTCGCCCATGCCTGTGAGTGGGTCCAGCGAACGGTTCAGCGCATAGAATCTTCCCCGGTGCCCAACTCGAAAGGAACGATGTGGCGAAGCTGTACTTCCGTTATGGAGCGATGAACTCCGGCAAGTCCACCGGATTGCTCCAGACTGCATTCAACTACGAAGAGCGCGGCCAACGTGTTCTTTTGACGAAACCCGGGGTCGACACCAAGGGCGATTCGCGCATCATGTCCCGCCTGGGAATGAGCCGCGATGTCGATTTCCTGATCCCGCCTACGGCAAACGTGCGGGAGCTGTTTACGCGAATGGCCGCGGGCGATGATCCCGATGCGTTGCTGCAGCACGTCGATGCGCCCCCGGTGGCTTGCGTGCTGGTCGACGAGGCCCAGTTCCTGACCCCCGGACAGATCGATGACCTCTTCCGCATCGCCGTACTGGACAACGTACCGGTCCTTGCCTACGGGATCCGATCCGATTTCCGAACCCATGCCTTCCCGGGTTCCGCCCGCCTACTGGAGATTGCGCATTCCCTCGAGGAGCTCAAGACGATTTGCCGTTGCGGCCGCAAGGCAGTGTTCAACACCCGCAGATCCGGAGAGCGGATCACCTTTGACGGAGACCAGATAGCGATCGACGGCGACGAGGTCTGGTACGAATCGCTGTGCGGCTCTTGCTACCTGGAAGCTTCCGGCGGGCGTCTGGGAAGCTAGGCCGCGTTGGCCGGATGCTCCATGGCCAGCCCTTGAAGGATCACACGGATGCCGTATTCGAATGCCTCTTGGCCCAGTTCGTCCGGCGCTGAGTCTGTTTCCGGCCCGCCGGCCAGTGCCTGGAATTCCTGGTGCGCCGCAATGGAACCCAGCAGGTGGTTGAGCAACAGGTGCCGTGCATAGGGGACCTCGTGCGGCGGGATGCCGGCGAGTTCCAAAAAATCCATCAGCCAGCCCAGCGGAGCCAGCGCATCGGGCCGCATCGACTGTGCCAGCTGGATCACCTCGGCCGAGTCCGGGACGGTGATCAAAGCGGTGCGCAATTGTTGGAGCAAGGACGCAATGGCCAACGGGATCGCTCCTGCTGTCGGGGTCGCCGGCCGCGGCACGGATCCCAGCAACTTGGCAGCCACATCAACAAGTAGCTCCTGCTTGGATTTCACGTGCCAGTACAGTGCGCCGACTTGCACATTGAGTTCCCGCGCGAGCCGACGCATCGACAGATCCGCCAAGCCGAATTCGGAGAGGACGCCCACGGCTGTGTCAATAAGTTGCTCACGAGTCAGGGCCATGGAACCCAGTCTATGGCGGCAACGGATATAACCGCCTCCGGCACGGCCGCCCCAGAACACACAGCTTGCCTTCGACCAAGACGATGATCTATTTTCTGGATCGACTGGAAATCTTCTTCGCGTCATCGGTGAGCGGTCTCTTGGCCGCGACACGGGGCCGCTTTATTGCCCGGCGCTTCGCTGGCAGTCTAAAATTTTTGGACATTCGCACAGGATCGCAGCGCAGGGGGAACGTTCCTGGTGCCGTTTTGGTGGTTGCGCATCAGGCATCAGGGCCGTGATCCCGACGTCGTTGGGGAAAGCCCTGCGTCCAAACCTCTCGACGAAACACCCAAAGGGGAGTTTGATGGGGTCATGAGTATGCAATTCCCAACACCAGAGGCCATGAACGAGTTCCAACGGCTCGCCCGCGCCTTGCTCGGCGAGGACGTGGAAGTCGGAAAGATGTTTGGCAAGGATGCCTTGAAGTACGGGTCCAAGGCGATTGCCTGCCTGCTCGAAGACTCCATGGGGTTCAAGGTCGGGCGTGACAGCGAATCCATGGCCACCGCCATGAGCTATCCTGGAGCCGTCCTTTTCGATCTCTCCGGCCAAGGCCGGCCATACCGTGACTGGGTGTCGGTCCCCGAAAGTTCATTGGAACACTGGGAGTCACTCATGCGGGCCGCATTAAATGCGGCGATCAAGGCAGAAGGCGAGCCCCAAAAGGCCTAAATCCACTCATCGATGCTTCATCGGGTAAACTCGTGAGGTAAGAGCCCCTTATTGTTCTTCCTGATCCATGCTTGGGCCAATCGAAGAGCGAGGGGCATTTCTGCGCCCGGCACCGCCGGGACCCGGCATTGCGCCGGCCGCGCTGAATCGAGCAAGGGGGAGGATCCCATGCCAGCAATCGTGATCGTCGGAGCCCAATGGGGCGACGAAGGCAAGGGCAAGGCCACAGATCTTTTGGGTGGCCAGGTCGACTACGTAGTCAAGCCAAACGGCGGCAACAACGCCGGACATACGGTCGTCGTTGGCGGTGAAAAGTATGAGCTCAAGCTCCTTCCCGCCGGAATTCTTTCGCCCAACGCGATCCCGATCATCGGCAACGGCTGCGTCGTGAACCTTGAGGCGCTCTTCGAAGAGGTCGACGGACTCGAAGCACGCGGAGCAGACACCTCCAAGTTGCGGGTTTCGGCCAACGCACACCTGGTCGCCCCGTACCACCAGACCATGGACAAGGTCACCGAACGTTTCCTGGGCAAGCGTGCCATCGGCACCACTGGCCGCGGCATCGGCCCGGCCTACATGGACAAGATCGGACGCCTCGGCATCCGTGTCCAGGACGTCTTCGACGAATCGATCCTGCGCCAAAAGGTCGAGGGTGCACTGCGCCAGAAGAACGAACTCCTGGTCAAGGTCTACAACCGTCGCAGCGTCGAGATCGACGAGATCGTCGAGTACTTCCTGTCTTTCGCCGAACGGCTGCGTCCGATGGTCATCGACGCCACCCTTGAGCTGAACAACGCATTGGATGCCGGCAAGGTCGTGCTCATGGAAGGCGGCCAGGCAACGTTCCTCGACGTCGACCACGGCACCTACCCGTTCGTCACTTCGTCGAACCCGACCGCCGGCGGAGCATCCGTGGGATCGGGCATCGGCCCGACCCGGATCAGCCGGTCGATTGGCATCATCAAGGCCTACACGACTCGTGTTGGTGCCGGGCCGTTCCCCACCGAATTGTTTGATGACATAGGTGAATACCTGCAGAAGACGGGTGGCGAATTCGGTGTGAACACCGGACGGCCACGTCGCTGCGGCTGGTACGACGCGGTCCTGGCACGCCAGGCCTCGCGCGTGAACGGCTTTACCGACTACTTCGTCACCAAGCTCGACGTACTGTCGAACATCGAGAAGATCCCGGTGTGCGTGGCCTATGACGTGGATGGGGTGCGCCACGACGAAATGCCGATGACGCAAACCGATTTTCACCACGCCAAGCCGATCTTCGAGTACTTCGATGGCTGGACCGAGGACATCACCGGTGCCCGGACAATGGAGGACCTGCCGGAAAACGCGCGTAACTATGTGCTGGCGCTCGAGGCCATTAGCGGGACCCGCATCTCGGCTATCGGTGTTGGACCGGATCGCGAACAGACGATCGTTCGCCACGACCTGATCAACGACTGACACCAAACACACGCCAAGGGCGTGGTGCTGACACCGGGCGGATGGATTTTCGCTGGTACCGGCATCACGCCCTTGGTGTTTTCAGCGTTCTGTCGCGGTGTGCGCCCCGGGCTTGCGCCGGGCGGCCCGGCTGACCTCGAGCGAACCGAGCCAACCAATGGCCAGGCAAACGGCAGCGGCGACCATTGCGGCTTGGACACCGGTGGTAAATGCGTCGGACATGACCCCAGCGACCTGTGCGGTGTGCTCGCCGAATTCCGCGCCGGCATCGGTGTGCAGCACCAGCGGGATCAACCCGCCGGCGGAGTCGCTGAGGCGTTGTGCCCAGTCGGTGGCGTTGATCCCCGGCAGGGCCAACACCCCCAGGTTCGTTACCGCCGCATGGGTCGTGGCGATGGCAAGCACACTGCCGGCAATCGCGGTGCCGAACCCGGCGCCCAGCTGCCGCACGGTGCTTTGGGTTGCCGAGCCCTGCCCCGAGGCGCTGGTTGGAATGTCTCGCAGCACGGTGCTGGTCAGTTGCGCGGAGGCCAAGCCGAGTCCCAGTCCGTAGAGCACCAGGAACGCCACCAGCGGTAGCAAGGGTGCCCCGGCCCCCAGGACCAGCACGAGAGCCACGACGCCCACGATCTCCATGCCCAACCCGAGCACTACGACCCGGTCGGCTCCCAGTCGTTCGGCCAGGTGCCGGGCCATCGCACCGGAGAGGAACGCGCCGGCCGCCATGCCCGCCAGGATCAAACCGGCACCCATGGGATCGGTGCCCAGGACGTTGATCAAGTACAGCGGCAAAACCAGCAGCAGCCCGAACTCGCCCATGGCCACCATGGTGGCCGTGGCGTTTCCCCAGGAGAACGTCGAATAGGAGAAGAGTGATAGGTCGAGCAACGTGCTTTGGTTCTTCCTCGCCCGTCGCAGCTCCCAGCCGATGAATGCACCCAGGCAGGCCAGGGCCATCACGCCCAGGACCGGGATCAGTGACACGGCGGCATCGGCCGGCCAATGCAACGGGCCGACATCGACCCCGGTGCGAGGTCTGAGCCAACCCCAGCTCGGGCCCTCGATCAGCACGAACACCAGCAGCCCGAACCCCACCGCGCTGATCAGCGCGCCCAGTATGTCAGCTCCGCGATTGGCCTGGGCCTCCCGGGTTTCCGGAACGTAGCGCCAGATCCCCAGGATGACCAACACCCCCAGGGGCAGGTTCACCCAGAAGATCCAACGCCAATCAAGATAGGTGGTGAACGCCCCGCCTGCCAGCGGGCCGATGGCCGCGGCACCGGACATGACAGCGCCCCAGACGCCAAAGGCCGCCGCGCGTTCCTTGCCCCGGAAGATGGAGTTCATGCTCGAGAGCGTCGAGGGAAGCACCGCGGCCCCGCCGATGCCCTGGATTGCGCGTGATGCGATCAACGGCCCGGGCCCGGAGGCCAATGCGGCACTGAGGCTGCCGAGAACGAAGAGCCCGACGCCCAGGGCCAACAGGCGTCGTCGTCCCACCCGGTCCCGAGGCGACCGGCGGTCATCAGCAATGCCGCCAAGACCACGGAGTAGAGCGAATTGATCCATTGGGCCTGTGTCAGGTCCATGTCCAGGTCCTGGATCATGCTGGGCAGTGAAACCCCGACGATGGTTCCATCGAGCACGATCAACGCCAGGGCTCCAGCAAGGACAGCCAGCGCCAACCACTTTTTTTCGGGTTTCCTCGTCACAATTCTCAGGCTACGGCGAAAACCGGAGCAATGGATCCACCGGATGGGTGATTGTCGTTAGGCTGGTTCCAAGCACTCCGCAACGAAGGGAATCGCCATGAAGGTCAGCGTTGGTCAGTTCGCACCCACCGGCTCCGTCACCGACAACTTGGAAACCATTGAACGGTTGGTAGCCCAGGCGAAGGCCGAGGACGCCGACCTAGTGCTGTTCCCCGAAGAAGCGATGCTGGCTGTTTCCAAGGTCACCGGTCCCTTGAATGCCGCCATCGAGGGAAACTGGACCAAGTTCGTCCAGAAGCTTTCCTTCTTGGCCGCCGAAAACAGCGTTGCCATCGTGGCCGGCGGATACGAGCAAAGCGACGACGACCTGCCCTACAACACCTTGGCGGTGCTGGCGGCCGACGGTGCAATCATGGGCACCTACCGCAAAATCCACCTCTATGACGCTTTTTCCTACCAGGAGTCCCGGTCGATCAAGGCCGGAGACGTCGGCCAGATCCCGGTCTTTGAGATTGCAGGACTGCAGGTCGGCGTGCTGACCTGCTACGACTTGCGTTTCCCTGAAGTTGCCCGAAGGCTGGTCAACGCCGGCGCCGAGGTCTTGCTGGTTCCGGCCGCCTGGTTCAAGGGCGAGCACAAGATCGAGCACTGGGAAACGCTGTTGCGGGCACGCGCCATTGAAAACACGGTGTGGGTTGCCGCGGCCGGCACCAGCTCCAGCCACACCATCGGCCACTCGGCGATCCTTGACCCCATGGGAGTGCCGATCGAGTATCTGGGCGATGACGCGGAGGCCCTGGTGACCGCCGATGTCACCCGTCGCCGCATCGACGAGGTGCGGGAGTACCTGCCGGTGCTGGCCAACCGCCGGCTCTAGGCAGTCCGATACCGCCACGGGAGGCAGCTAGGAACCGGGCCAATTTCACACTTTTCCGCATATACGCGGCGGACCCCGCGCACTAGTGTTGACTCTCGAAGCAACCGTCAAGAGGCAGGATCAGCAGTGGGAAATTCAGACACACAAATGACCGAATCGATCATCGAGGCCTGGGCCGATGCAACGGCCCAGGCCTACAACGACTCGTTGACCGGACTGGATCTTTCCCGGGTTCTGGCGGCCGTGCGGGCGTTCATCGAGCTTTACGGACAGAGCAAGACCCTGACGTTCAATACCGAATACGCGCCCACCGACCACTTCGAGGAGCACCCGGCAGTCGCCATCGCCCTGATCCTGGACACGCCAGAGGCCGTGGAGCAGCTCGGAGACGAGGAAGAAGAGACGCTCGAGGACATCCTGGGCTTCGTCGAGGCCTGGGCCGAGTTCGACGCGAACCAGCAGCCCTCCCTCGGGGTGTCCGAGGCCGATGACGAGGAGGACGCCGCGTGGTAGGAATCCTGCACGGCTAAGAGCTGCGTGTCGCGAGACACCTGTCGCGGGGACAAGAAGGGTCAGTGCCCGTCGGGTACCGACCCTTCTTGCCTGATGCGCACAGGCTCAGGCGAGCAGTTGCCGCTTGGAGGAAATGACTCCGGTGTTGAATCCGGCCAGGCGCAGCCCACCGTGGAATCGGGCATGCTCGATCTTCACGCAGCGGTCCATGACCACGTTTATGCCGTTGGCCTCGGCCTTTGCCGCAACCTCCTCGTGCCAGGAACCCAGCTGCAGCCACAGGGTCTTGGCCCCCACAGCCAACGATTCGTCCAGCACGCCGAGCAAATCGTCGTACTTGCGGAACACCTCGACGAGGTCCGGGACCTCGGGCAGGTCGGCAAGTGACTTGTAGACCGGCTGGCCCAGGATCTCATTGAGCACCGGGTTCACGAAGTAGACCTTGTACTTCGAAGAGGAAAGCAGGTACGTGGCCACGAAGTAGCTGGCACGTGAAGGCTTGTTCGATGCTCCAACGATCGCGATCGAGGTAGTGGTGCGCAACAGTTCCAGGCGTTCGGCGGCGTTCGGTCCGACCCAGTTGCGGGTTTCGATGGCGTTGGACATCAGTTGGCTCCCGTCATGGCCGCTGGGCGGGCGGCATCAATGGAGCATGCCGCCCCTTCACGGGCTTCCTGCTCCGGGGCATCGGCCACCCGTTGTGAGGCGGTCAGTGCCTGGTCCAGGTCCCAGAGGATGTCTTCGATGTCCTCCAAGCCAACCGAGAGGCGGATCAGGTCCTCCGCGACGCCGGCGGCTGCCAGCTGCTCGGTACTGAGTTGTTGGTGTGTGGTGGATGCCGGGTGCAGCACCAAGGTGCGAACATCCCCGATGTTGGCCAGGTGGCTGGCCAGCTGCAGCGCTTCGATGAATGCGGTCCCGGCGGCGCGGCCGCCCTTGACCCCGAAACTGAAGACCGAGCCGACGCCCAGGGGCAGTAGCTCCTTGGCCCGCTTGTGGTGCGGGTGCGATTCCAGGCCAGCGAAGTTCACGTAGCTGATGCGTTCATCGGCGGCGAGCCATTTGGCCACGGCTTTGGCGTTGGTCAGGTGCGAGTCCATGCGTTGGGGCAGGGTCTCTACGCCCTGCAGCAGCTGGAACGCGGACTGGGCCGGCAATGCCGGGCCGATGTCGCGCAGCTGCTCGCTGCGCAGCTTGGTCAAGAAGCCGTACTCGCCGAAGTTATCCCACCAGGAGACATTCCCGTAAGCGGCGACCGGTTCGGTCATCGTGGGGAAGTTGCCGTTGCCCCAATTGAACGTTCCGGCCTCCACCACGACCCCGCCAAGGGTGGTCCCATGGCCGCCAAGGAACTTGGTGGCGGAGTGGATCACGATATCCGCTCCATGTTCGATGGGCCGCAACAAGTAAGGAGGGGTCAGCGTGGAGTCGACGACCAGGGGGATGCCCGCTGCCTGCGCCACCTCGGCCAGGCCCTTGAGATCAGCGATGTCACCCGAGGGGTTGGCCACCACCTCGGTGTACAGCGCCTTGGTGTTTTCCCGGATGGCCGCGGCGAACTCCGCCGGATCGGTGGAATCGATGAACGTGGTTTCCACGCCGAATCGGCGCAAGGTCACATCCAGCTGGGTGATGGTGCCGCCGTAGAGCTTGGAGGAAGCCACGATGTGGTCCCCGGCCCCGGCCAATGCTGCGAAGGTGATGAACTCCGCTGCCATACCCGAGCCGGTGGCAACCGCGCCGATTCCGCCTTCGAGGGACGCGATGCGCTCCTCGAAAGCGGCCACGGTCGGGTTGCCGATGCGTGAGTAGATGTTGCCGTACTTTTGCAGTGCAAAGAGGTTGGCGGCGTCGTCGGAGTCTTTGAAGACAAACGAGGTGGTCTGGTAGATCGGGACGGCGCGGGAACCGTGCTCGGCATCCGGAGTGCCGCCGGCATGCAGTGCGCGCGTGCGGAACCCAAAAACGTGTTCTGTCATGGTCGGTGGCTGACTCCTTGCGTGAACGGGCGCGCCGACTTCACTGCCAGTGCAGTGCAGGCGCCCGTTATATCGGTGGTGGGTGGCTGACCTGTTCCCGGGTTCAATGCGGCGCCGCCATGGATCACGGCGGTGCCAAAGATTGCTTGCGCATTCTCCATCGTTTCTGGCGGTAGCACCTTGTCCACCGGAGTGTGGAAGGTTGCTGCGGCGTCATTGAACCAGATCTCTCGGCCGCTCGGGATGGTCATCGTCATTCCATTGTGGCAACAAAACCGTTGTTGTCCAAAGATTGTGATCCCAAGTTGCGCTCCACGGGCCGGTGGTCGAAGATCCTGCGGCAAAAAACCCGACGTGCCCCGCCGGGTAAGCTTGGAGGCATGAGTGCAACATTGGTTTTGGTTCGGCACGGCGAAACGGCATGGAACGCCGAGGGCCGCCTTCAGGGGCAAACGGATATTCCGCTCAACGACCTGGGGCGCGCACAGGCCCACGCGGCGGGCCAGCGGCTCGGTGCCGATTCATGGGACATCCTTGTCTCCTCCACGCTGGGGCGGGCGGTGGAGACCGCGGAGTTGATCGGGCAGAATCTTGGCCTGGCATTGACCGAAAGGATCACTGGTCTTCAGGAGCGCAACTACGGCGACGCCGAAGGTGAAGTGGTCCGTGACCTTCCGCGCCCGCAGATCGATGCACTGCTGGGCTCCGGGGAGCCGGAGGAACGGGTGGCACACCGTGCACTGTTCGTGCTCCATGACTTGATCCAGCGTCACGAGGGCCAGCGGATCATTGCGGTGGCGCACGGAACATTGATCCGGGTGGCATTGGACGTGATCACCGGGGGAGCGAAGAGTAACATCTTGCGCAACGGCGAGTCTCTTCATGTGGATGTGCAGAAGCTGCGTGAGCACTTCCGCGAATCCGTCCGCTAAGGAACGCTTTTCCAAAACTCGGACCGCATGGACAACTTCCGCGCCTGCGACGAGAGCCCCTCCGGTACACCGGTTCCACGGGCTTCACCGCTTCCGCACCCCGGCACTGCGCGGTAGCTAAGCGTGGGCCTAGCGTGCGTCGCAGATCTGTTTGACCTGTTCGATGCACGGTTCGTTCTGCAGGCTGGTGGTGTCGCCCAATGCGCTGCCCTCAAAGAGTTGGGTCAGCAACCGACGCATGATCTTGCCCGAACGGGTCTTTGGCACGTCCGGGACGAAAACGATTTCGCGCGGCTTGGCAATAGGCCCGATCTGCGTTGCAACGTGGTCGCGCAACGCGGCGATGAGCTCTTGCTGCTTGGCCAAGGCCTCGCCTGAAAGGTCCGTGCCCACCACCGACTTGTCGAAGGGAACCACGAAAGCGGTGGCAGCATGCCCCGTCCGTGTATCCGGTGTAGGACAGACCCCTGCTTCGACGACGGACGGATGGGCCACCAGTGCGGATTCGATTTCGATGGTGGAGAGCCGGTGCCCGGAAATGTTGATGACATCGTCGGTGCGCCCCAGGATCCAGATGTCCCCGTCGGCATCGAAACGAGCGCCGTCCCCGGCCAGGAACCAGCCCTGTTCGGCGTACTTCTGCCAATACGAGGTGAAGTAGCGCTCGGGGTTGCCCCAGACCGTACGGGCCATCGCGGGCCCGGTCTTGGTCAGTACGATGTAGCCCTGAAGGTTCTTTTCCACGGTTTGTGCGGCATCGTCAACGATGTCGACACTGACACCGGGCAGGGCACGGGTGCCGCAACCGGGCTTGAACCCGGTGTCCTGCTGGCGGGGGGAGAGGATCGTGGCGCCGGTTTCCGACTGCCACCATGTATCGACCATCGGGATGCCGCTTTCGGTATCGCGTCCGACCTGGCTGCGCAGCCAGCGCCATGCCTCCGGGTTCACGGCTTCACCCACGGTTCCTGCCACCCTGATCGAGGACAGGTCATGCTCCGCAGGGATTCCGGCGGGAAACCATCCCATCAGCGAGCGAACCAACGTGGGTGCGGTGTAGTAACTTGTCACGCCGTAGCGCGCGATGATCTCGAAGTGGCGTCCAGGGTGCGGGGCATTGGGCACGCCCTCGTAGATGACCTGGGTGACCCCGTTGGACAGCGGCCCATAGATTTCATAGGTGTGGGCGGTAACCCAGGCCAGGTCAGCGGTGCACCAGTGGACGTCGTTGGCGCGCTGTTCCGGATCCGGGTTCGAGAAGAGGGCTTCGTGGCTCCACGACGCCTGGGTCAGGTAGCCGCCGGTGGTGTGGACCAGCCCCTTGGGCTGGCCGGTGGTACCGGAGGTGTACATGATGAACAGCGGGGTTTCAGAGTCGAAGGCCTCGGGGATAAGCGTGCTGTCGGCGGTGTCGACCACCTCATGCCACCACACATCGCGGTCCGCGGTCCAAGGGACCTCGCATCCGGTGCGGCGAAGCACCAGCACGTGCTCGATGTCGTTGTCCCCGGACACTGCCGCATCCGCGTTGTGCTTGACCGGAACGGCCTCGCCGCGACGGAATTGGCCGTCGGTGGTGACCAAGAGCTTCGCGCCGGTGTCTTCGACACGGAACTTCAACGCCTCGGCGGAGAAGCCGCCAAAAACCAACGAGTGCACGGCATCGATCCGGGCGCAGGCCAGGGTGATGACAACCGTCTCCACCAATACCGGTAGATATATGACCACGCGGTCGCCTTTGCCGATGCCCAGAAGAACCAATGCGTTGGTGGCCTTGGACACGCGGTCCTGCAGATCTTGGTATGTGACGGTAATGGTGTCGCCGGGCTCGCCCTCGAAATGCAGGGCGACCTTTGCCCCGCGACCTGCCTCGACATGGCGGTCAACGCAGTTGTAGGCGGCATTGAGCTTGCCGCCCTCAAACCAGCGCAGCTCGGGTCCCCGGCGTGCAGCTGTGTCCACACCGGTGCTGGTGTAGGTGGTGTGCCAGTCCTCGGACCAGTCAAGGCGCTTGGCGGCGTTGTCCCAAAATGCGAGGCGTTCCGCTTCGCTCCAGTTGGTCTCGTTGGTGATGTCCGCCGTGGCGGGGCAAAGGGTCTCAGTCATGGTGTTCTCCATCGGTCTTGGCATGAGCACTTCACCGTCTATGCGGTGCTTGCTGCGGCGTCACTGAGCCAGATCTCTAGGCCGCTCGGAATGGGTGGAGGCTACTCGCGGACGCCAGCCTGCCTACACGGCATTTTCGATGGCGCGCCCGGAGGATTCGTGCTCCGGATTCTCTTTGGAAGCCCGACCCGCAAAGTTTGATTCGCGTGATTCAGTGGCAAAGAACACTGACAAGGCGGCGCATAGGACGACGATGAACAGGACCATGGCAATCAACCCGTAGCCCGCCAACCAGCCTGCGGTGAAGACCAATGTCACAAGTGCAGCCAGTGCACCAAGACCGAATCGGACTGCCCGGCGGACCCGCCTCGGGTCGACGCTCAAACGCCAGGGAGAAGTGGCCAGGGTGACCAAGACCAAGGTTGCGACGTTTGCGAGCATACCGACCCAAACCGGGTGGGTGCCGAGGTAGAACGACGTCGCGGACCAGCCCGCGAGCTGGTTCCATATAATCCCGGCGCTGAAGCCCGTGACCATCGAGGCATAGGCCGCGCTACGGGTCGCCAATGGCCAGAAGAACACGGCCAACACCGGCGCCAGCGTTGCGCCGTTGCGAAGGGTCCAAGCCAAGACGTTCCACCAGGCGGACTGTTCCGTGCGCAAGATGCTAAAGAGGATCATGAGGGCAGTCAGGGCTACGAGCGACCACTGGGTATAGCGGACCAGCTGGACCTCGGTGGCTTTGGGATTTATGGCACTGCCGACGTCGCGGCCCAAGGATGTGGCCCCGGAGAACTGGCACGGACCCGCCCAACCCATGGCACAAGCCCAGACGCCGAGGAAAAATACACCTACCAGCGGAGCGGGAAGAACCTGCTCTATGTAGTGGGGGATTGCGACTAGGGCGAGGTCCTGCGCCGGCACAACCACCGCGGCGGAGGTGCCGATCAGAGCGCCGATAATGATGAATGGGACGCCGAATGCCGCCGCTGTGTAGAGGCCCTTTTGGCCGTCTTCCGGGGTACGGCAAGACATGGTCATCTGGAATGCGGCTTGGGCCAGCGGAACGTTCACGATGAAGGTTCCGAACCAAGCGACGATCAGCGAGATGCCGGCGTTGCCCGGATCAAACATCTGGGGGTTGGTTTCGGCGAATTCCCGCAGGCCGAAGAAACCTGGTTTCGCGAAGACCGCGTATGCGCCGACCAAGAGCATTCCCACGAAAACGAGGCAGTTCATGCTCTGGTTGAATGCCACCGAGCGCATCCCGCCGCTCCATAGGAAAGCCAGGAGCAACAGGGCTGTGACGATGACGGCCACATGCAGGCTAAGGCCAGTGAACGCCGTCAGTGCCGAGGCGAAGGCGATCGTGGTGGCCACCGACCACATGGGGAATGTGAAGGCTGTGATGACACCGGAGATTGCCTTGGCAACCCGACCGAAGCGGTCGCCGATGATGCCAGTGACCGTCACGACCAGCTTTTCTCGGAGAGGCTTCACCAACAGCAGGGCAATGAGCAATATCTGTACTGTTTCAGCCACTCCGTACCAAAGAGCTGAAACACCGGTACGGTAGCTCAGCTCCATGATGGCAATGTAGGATGAGCCGGAAAATAACCCGGTAATGCAGAAGGCGACCGTCCATGGACTGAAGGTCCTGCCACCGACGAAGAACCCCTTGGTCTTGCCCACGGCGCTCCGTTGCTGGGCGAGACGCCCTCCGGCGATCAGCAGAATCGTATAGGACAAGGCTAATCCGATGGTCCAGTATCCGGCGGCGCTCATGCGGAGGCCTCTTCATGCGAATTGATGGGGGTTTCCCGCGGCACATAGCCCAATGCGATGTTGCCGGCGTTTTCGGCGGCATGTTCTGTGACCTGGGTGGCAAAGACCCAGTTGATCTCTAAGTTCACTCCAGCGGCACTTACCAAGTTGATGGCGGGACAGCGGCGGTGAACTTGTTTTGTCAGGTCGTGTTTGACCGCGGCATCGTCAAGCTGTGTTTCAAGATGGACCTCCAGCCTGTACGAGTGGAAGAACGGTGAGACGTCTGCCGTCCCGGCGAAGCCGCGGGTGTCTTGGGTTGCTATCGAGTAAGTCTCCAGACGCGTGAATTCGATTCCCATTTCCTTGGCCGCCTGTTCAACGACCACGCTAACGCAACCGTTGAGGGCGCCTGCCATGAATTCCATGGGTGTCGGAGCAGTATCGGTGCCGCCCACGCGAAGCGGCTCATCGATATCGAATGAGAAGCTGCGGATATCGACAGTGGTTCGCATGTTCCCTTGCCAGGAACCCTTGGCGCGGATTCGCTTGTCATGGGAGCTGCCACTCTCGGGCGCTTCGGGGCGAGCTGAAGGGGAAGTCATGTTTTCTCCATCGGACCTGGCGGTAGCACCGGCCTCAAAGAGGTGGTTGCTGCGGCGTCAATGAGCCAGATCTCTCGGCCGCTCGGGATGGGTTACGCCTTCCATCAAAGTCGATGGGAAGCATAGGAGCAAACCCATGGGAATGTGACGAAACCTTCGACAGCACGGAAATATGCCTCTTCCGATCAAATGATCTGTGATGGAATGCAGAAATTTCGATGTTTCGCATTTTTGGCAATTCGACGAGCGGGATCTTGTCGTTGAGCCCGAGCACGAGTGTGCTGATCCGCGTGATCTCGCGGATAGGCGCGCCATCTGCCCATGTCGGTAATTAGCGCCGAATCACTCGGTCCCGCCCCATGCGGCGTCGAAGAACTAGCGGACCCAATGCCGGAGGCCCGCCGGGTCACTGGCCCTCCGGCGGAGCGCAAAAGTGCTTTGCCTTGTGATGCGCGCCTCGATTGTGACGGACGGGGTTGTCTTCGGCGCGAGAATCCATGTAGAAATGTGAACAACAACCATCCTGAGCGACCGAGAGATCTGGCTCCATGACGCCGCAGCAACCCCTCCCCTTAACTGGGCGGTAGGTGCTCACGCCAGAGTCGATGGAGAACGAATTATGGCTGCCGATGCACCTCTGCACACGTTTAATGTTGAAGGCGACCCGGAAATTTTTGGAGCCATCGATCTTGATGCGTTCACCGAAGCCACACCTGCCCGGCACCTGCTCAAGCTGACCCCGGGAGTGCCAGTGGATGGGCACTATGACGAGTTGGCTGCGATCTTCCGTCCGGTCTTCGCCAAGATCGCGGAAGGTGCCAGCGACCGCGACGCCACCCGGACCCTTCCCTTCGAGCAGGTCGGATGGCTGAACCGTGAACGTTTTGGTGCGCTGCGGATACCGGTTAACGACGGTGGATACGGGGCGAGTCTGCGGGACCTGTTCCGCCTGCTCATCGAACTCGGCGAGGCCGACTCCCAGGTGGCCCACCTCTGGCGCTCGCACTTTGGCTTCGTGGAAGCGGTGTTGCAGCTCGAAGACGACTCCATGCGCCATCGATGGATCGAGCGCATCACGGCTGGGCAGATCGTCGGCAACGCCTACACCGAGCGTGGCGGCAACCGGCTCGGTACATTGAACAGCACGATTGCCATGTCCGGGGAGCGGTGGATCCTCAACGGCGATAAATACTATTGCACCGGCACCATCTATGCAGATTGGGTGGCCGTCGCCGTCGCGCACCCAACCCGTGCCGGACGGCAGATTGCCGTGGTTTCCACCCAGCATTCCCGGGTCAAGATCTTTGATGACTGGGACGGTTTCGGGCAGCAGCTTACCGGGACCGGATCGACCACGTTCCAAGACGTTCCGGTGGACACGGTCCTTCCGGAGGAACAACAGATCAACGATCCTGAATCCGCGATATTCCAATTGGTGCTCCTTGCTGTGCAGGCAGGGATCAGCCGCGCGGTGCTTAACGATGTGCGCTCAGCGGTCCAGGCCAGGACCCGGAGCTTCAGCACCGGGACCGGTGTTCCGGTCCGCGAAGAACCCCAGGTGTTGCAGTTGGTTGGTGAGATCTCCGGGACTGCTTTCGCCGTAGATTCGATCGTGTTGGCCGCGGTCGCTGAGGTCGAGGTTGCGTTGGGCGATCCGTCGCTGAGCCCGGCCGAACGGTTCGCCGTATGTGAACTTGCCGCCGACCGTGCCCAAGCCATCGTGCAACCACTGGTCCTATCGGCCGCCACCAAGCTCTTTGACGGCTTGGGTGCTTCAGCCACCTCAAGGCATTGCAACCTGGACCGGCACTGGCGCAACGCCCGTACCGTAGCCACTCACAACCCGGCGATCTACAAGTCGCGCATCATTGGCGACTACGAAGTCAACGGGACCGCGCCTCAACAACTCAACGCCATCGGCGACGTGGGCCCGGGCCCCGGCACGCACCTTTCCTAGCTGGTCCCCGGCCAAAAGCCACCCCACCGGTTCGACAGGATTCGAATCGGCAAACATCCACCTCTTTCGCAAAGGACAAACCCATGAGCAACCCACCTGCCAAGCGCCAGATCCGTTTCAACGCCTTCGACATGAATTGCGTGGGACACCAGTCCCCGGGATTGTGGAGGCACCCGAAGGACAAGTCCGCGAACTACAAGGACCTGTCCTACTGGACCGATCTCGCCAAGACCTTGGAGAAGGGCAAGTTCGATGGCATCTTCATCGCCGACGTGCTGGGCACCTACGACGTTTTCGGCGGCTCCAACGAGGTCCCGCTGCGTGCCGGCACGCAGGTTCCGGTCAACGACCCGTTCATGCTTGTATCGGCCATGGCCTCGGTGACCGAGAACCTCGGCTTTGGCGTCACCGCAGGCACCGCCTATGAGCACCCGTACCCGTTTGCCCGCCGACTGGCGACCCTCGACCACCTGACCAAGGGCCGCATCGGCTGGAACGTGGTGACCGGGTACCTCCCCTCAGCCGCCCGGAACATGGGCCAGGAGGACCAGCTCGAGCACGACGAGCGCTACAACCACGCCGACGAGTACATGGAAGTCGTCTACAAGCTGCTCGAGGGATCCTGGGAAGAGGACGCCGTGGTGCGCGATGCCGAGCGCGGGATCTTCACCGATCCGTCCAAGGTCCACGACATCAAACACGAGGGCAAGTACTTCAAGGTCCCGGGCATCGCGATCACCGAGCCCAGCCCGCAGCGCACCCCGGTGGTGTTCCAGGCAGGCACCTCCCCGCGCGGACTGAAGTTCGCGTCCGAAAACGCGGAGGCTGTCTTCGTGACCTCGCCGACCAAGGAGCTGCTCAAGGAGACCGTCACCAAGGTCCGTGACGCGGCCGAGACGGCCGGGCGTGGACGATACGACGTGCGGATCTACGCCATGCAGACCATCATCACGGACGTGGACAGCGCCGCGGCGCAGGCCAAGTTCGAGGACTATAAGTCCTATGCCGACATCGACGGCGCCCTCGCGCTGATCTCGGGCTGGATGGGCATCGACCTGTCCACCTATGCCCCGGACGACGTCATCGGCAACGATGTAAAGTCCAATGCGATCCAGTCTTCGGTGGCGACCTTCCAGAAGGCCAGCGGGGATGCCGGCAACCCGTGGACGATCCGCCAGCTTGCCGAATGGGTGGGTGTTGGCGGCTTCGGCCCCATCACCGTCGGTTCCCCGGCGGAGGTGGCCGACAAGCTCATCGAATGGGTCCAGGACACCGACGTTGATGGATTCAACTTGGCTTACGCCATCACGCCGGGCACCTTCGAGGACATCGTCGAATTCATCGTTCCTGAGCTGCAGGCCCGTGGCGTATACCCGAAGGACTACGTCGAAGGCACGCTGCGCAACAAGCTCTTTGGCCGGGGCGACCGGGTCGAGGATTCGCACCGTGCGGCGAACTACCGGTTCTCCAACGCGCTTCTCAGCTAGGCCGCGGACGCTCAGATGAAATCTTGGGAGTGGTCACACCATGGTGTGTCCACTCCCAAGGCCTTTCATGCGGCAAGGCTGACCACCAGGTTGATGGTGGTGGCCAGGATGCCGGTGCCGAAAAGAAATGCCAGCAAACTGTGACGCAGGACCGCCGAACGCATCTCGCGCGTGGTGATGGAGGTGTCCGAGACCTGGTAGGTCATGCCCACGCTGAAGGCCATGTAAGCGATGTCGGTGTACTGCGGCGGCTCGTCCTGGTTGAAATCGATCCCCCCTGGTGCACCGGCGTAGTAGATCCTGGCGTAACGCAGCGTGTAAAGGGTATGGACCATCAACCACGACATTGCGGTGCAGGTCAAAGCCAACAGGGCCAGGGGCAACCTGGCCGATGCGCTCAGGTTGCTGCCGCTGGCCATCACCAACGCCACTGCGGCCAGCGACCCGATGGCGGCCAGGATGATCAACAGGTCGGTTACCTGCACCCCCGGGTCTTCTTCCTGGGCGTCGTCGCAAGTGCGTGCGTGACCCATCGATGCAATGGTCAGCCAAACCGATGCGTTGTAGATCAGTGCCGCCGCTGTCCATCCAACGGCCGGCGCGTAGTTCCACTGGCCCAGGACCCCGGCTAATCCGGCGGCGGTGATTCCGCCGACGAGCATTCCCAGCAAGCGCATCCTTCGATGCCTTGCACGCCGTGTGCGTGTGCCTTTCATGAGGTGATCTTGCCACGTTCCGTAACTGGACGCTGGTTTCGGATTATGGTTCACACCTCGGTTGGCACACGTGCAGCGGCGGTGTTCCGAGCGAATCCGGACGCAGCGCCAAAGCCCTGCAGATGGACCCGCCGAGATTGGCGTCATGCAGCGTTGTCAGCTTGCAAGCCTCTGGCGATCAGCCCGAATCCGAACAAGGACCGGATTATCAACATGACCAGCCCATGACGCAAGAATGATTACGTTGACGCTTCACAGTCCGACTTGTAAAGATTTATGACATGAATACGCCTCACAATCGACGCTATGCGTCGGTTTGTTTCACGGAAGCGACCTTTCGGTTGGTCATATCGAAGAATCTGCAACAGACTTGAATGGTTCGACAGTGGCGCAAGGCTACACCCGAACACACCATCCAGAGCGGCTGAGAGACCTGGCTCGTTGACGCCGCAGCAACCACCCCCGTCATTGGGGACCGGTGCTACCGCCAGGACCGATGGAGATAGCCAAACTCTGCGCCGGTCCACTACGAACCGTCATGCCCATGACGGTAAGCGGACGACCAGCCATGTGGCGGCATTCCTCGGGTTAACCGAGAGGGAACACCATGGGCAACACCAACCCACCTGCGAAGCGACGTCGCAACGCCGGTACCGGCGTCAAGGTCCTGACGATGCTCGCCGCGGCAACGCTCGCGCTCAGTGCATGCGGATCGGGGACACAAGACGCCGGCAATGCAGCACCGAACAGTCCCATCGGCAATGAGCCGGTGCAGGGCGGAGCCTTCGTTTTTGCGGAGGTGACTCCCATCAGCAACTGGCAGACACAGGCCGCACGCTTCTATGAGAAAGCGAACGTACTCAACAGCCTTCTTGACCGCCTGACGTATTTCGATGCCGAATCGGGCAAGCTCGTGGGCTGGATAGCCTCCGACTTCACCGCCAACAAGGACCAGACCGAATTCACCTTCACGATTCGTGACGGGGTCAGCTTCTCCGATGGCACCGCCCTTAATGCCCAGGCTGTCAAGAAGAACCTGGATGCCTTGGGGCTTGGGGTCAAGGCCGCCCAGATCGCACCGAACGTGGACTTTGGTGCCTACAAATCCGCAGAGGTCATCGGGAAGAACCAGGTCAAGGTGACGCTCAAGGCGCCCGACGCTAACTTCCTGCGTGCCACCTCCTCCGTAACAGCCGGTCTTGTCTCCCCTGACACACTCAAGCTCGACAACGCTGGACAGTCTGCGATCGCCAAGATCATCGGATCCGGGCCCTTCGTATTCGAATCCGAAAAGACCGATGAGGAAGTCACCTTCGCCAAGCGCGAGGACTACAAGTGGGCACCGGAGAGCGCGGCGAACCAGGGAGCCGCATACCTGGACTCTCTTGTGGTGAAGTACCTGCCCGAGGTTGCCCATCGTGCTGGAGCGGTACAGAACAGGCCAGGTCGACCTGGTGCGCGGGCTGCAGCCGGTCGATGAGCAGGCGCTCAAGAGCAGCGGGGACAATGTGTTGCCAGCCCAAGGCGTTGATTTGACGACCAACATGGCCGCGGTGCGCATCGGCAGCGGCAAGCTTACCGATGCCAAAGTCCGCCAGGCGCTCCAAGCAGGCATCGATCGGCAGTCCATCAAGGACACCGTCCTCTCCGAGAGCTATGTCGTGGCAGATTCGGTGCTGAACCACGCAGCGCCCGGTTTCATCGACCTTTCCGCGGACCTGGCCTACGAGCCGGAAAAATCCAAGTCGCTCCTCGATGAAGCCGGCTGGGTTGTTGGTGCCGACGGCGTGCGCGAAAAGGATGGCAAGAAGCTGGAGGTCACAGTGACCAGCTCCAACAACTCGGTGGTCATCAAGCCGGCATTCGAGCTCATCGAACAACAGTGGCGTGAAATTGGTGTCAAGCTCATCAACCGTGCCTCGGACAACACGTTCCTTGCCACCGCAATGATCGACCCCAACATCGAGTTCTTCGGAACCCGCCAATTCGCATACGGGGGACTTGGACCGGTCTTCGGTCCCGAGAACAACACCCAGACCCTCAACGCCGACACCGAGCTCAACGCCCTGTTTGCCAAGGAACGCGCAGCGACCAGCGAAGCGGAGCACAACGAACTCATCGCCGAGGAACAGCGCCAGCTCGTCAGTGAGAAGGCACTGGCCTTGGTCCTTTGGGACGAGGTCCAGGTCTACGGCGGCAATTCAGACGCCCACGTCGAGTTCACCTCCGGAACCGCCCCGATCTTCCAGGGCGCCTGGAAGACCGGAAAGTAGCTGACCCATGGCCGCATACATCGCCCGCCGCATCGGACAAGCCTTGCTGGTCATTTGGCTTGCCTACACATTGGTCTTCCTGGCCGTGCAGTTGCTTCCAAATGACCCCGTAACGATTTTCCTGTCGGCTGATGCCGCGGCCGACCCAGCAACCATCGCAGCGATGAAGGCCCAGTATGGATACGACCAGCCACTTTTGGTGCAGTACGCCAGCCAGCTGGCGGGTCTCTTTCGCGGAGACTTCGGCTATTCCCTGGCCTCGGGCCAGCCCGTCGCCGAGCGCATCGGTGCCGTGGTCGGTTCGACGCTATTGCTGGCAACAAGCGCCTTTGCCACGGCTGTGGTGTTTGCCGTTGTGCTGGTCGCTTCGGCCACGTTGGCTCGTCGGACGTGGTTGAAGCGGTTCATCGTCAACTTGCCGCCTCTCTTTGCCGCGGTGCCGGTGTTTTGGCTGGGCCTGGTGCTCCTGCAGGTCCTCTCGATCCAGTTTGGCGTGATGTCGCTTTTCCCGGATGGGTCCTTCGCCTCCATCGCCGTTCCCGTCCTGGTCCTGGCGATCCATGTTTCCGCCCCGATTGCCCAGGTGCTGCTCAAAAGCGTCGAGAACGTCTACGCGCAGCCGTTCGTGGACGTACTGCGGGCCAAGGGCGCTTCGGAATCGTGGATCTTCTTTCGCCACACCCTGAAGAACGCTGCGGCACCGGCCATGACCATCAGCGGCATCACCGTAGGAACACTGCTGGCCGGTTCGGTGATCACCGAGACGGTGTTTGCACGATCAGGCCTGGGACAAGTGGTGCTGCAATCCGTGACGGCACAAGATGTTGCGCTGGTCCAAGGCCTGGTGCTGCTCACCGCAACGGCCTTCGTCACCGTGAATCTCGTGGTCGACCTGATCTACCCGCTATTGGATCCACGGATCCTCAAGAGTGGAACGCACGGTGCGCCGCGCGCGCTCGTTGCCTAAGAAAGAACGGAGAGAACCCGCATGAGCATCAAGCTAGAGGAACCGCTGGCACAAGTTGACGCGCACCGGTTGGCCTCGATGGACAGCCTGCCTGCTGCCGGGCACCTACCAAGCCCGAAACCCAAGCCAGGGGCGCTTCGGTCCCCGGTTTTCTGGCTGACCTGCGCGCCGTTGGCCATCGTCCTTGGCTGGGCGCTGTTCCCCGCGATCTTTAGCGGGTTCGATCCCATCAGCGGTGTTCCGGCGGAAAAATTCCGGGCTCCTGGAGCCGAATATTGGTTTGGCACCGACCACCTGGGACGCGACATGTTCGCCCGGGTGGTTCACGGAACCAGCCAAACATTGGTGACGGCAGGTCTCGCCGTCACCATCGGCCTGGTGGCCGGTACCGGGCTGGGGCTTCTGGCAGCGACGGCGGGCCGCGCTGTAGATGCACTGACCATGCGTCTGGTCGATGTCCTGCTGGCTGTGCCCGGATTCCTGATCTCGCTGATCATCGTCACGGCATTTGCCCCGGGGCCGATCTCATTGGGCATCGGCGTAGGCATCGCATCCATTGCGTCATTTGCCCGGGTGGTCCGTTCCGAGGTACTGCGGGTGCGCAGCCTCGACTACGTTGAAGCGGCGTTCATGAACGGCGGAACCTACTTCTCCGTGGTCTTCAAACA
This sequence comes from Paeniglutamicibacter antarcticus, assembly GCF_039544305.1. Taxonomy (NCBI): domain Bacteria; kingdom Bacillati; phylum Actinomycetota; class Actinomycetes; order Micrococcales; family Micrococcaceae; genus Paeniglutamicibacter; species Paeniglutamicibacter antarcticus. The sequence goes on along the minus strand of NZ_BAABLK010000006.1, from coordinate 28,546 downwards.
CATCCTTCCCAATTCATGCGGCCCCGTGCTGGCGCTTTTGGTGGTGGACCTCGGCGTGGCGATCCTCGCCATTTCGGGCCTGGGATTCCTGGGTTTCGGGTCGCCGCCGCCCACCCCGGAATGGGGACTGCTCATTGCCGAGGGCCGGCAATACCTTGCCTCTGCATGGTGGCTCACCACCCTGCCCGGCCTGGTAATCGTCGCCGTGGTCATCCTGCTGGCGGGCTTGGGCCGCCAGCTACACAAGATCTTCCGTTTCTAGTGAAAGGCAATGCCATGAGCACCAAAGCCCAAGCGCCCGCGTTGTTGGACATCCACGGACTGAGCGTCCAATACGGCAGCGGAGCCGAATCCGTCACGGCGGCGGAGAACATCGACCTCACGCTGAAGGCCGGTGAGATCGTTGCCTTGGTGGGTGAATCGGGATCCGGGAAATCCACGCTGTCCAAGGCCATCATCGGGTTGCTGCCGGCCTCGGCAAAGATACTCGACGGGACGATCACCCTTTGGGGAGAGGACCTGCTCACCCGCTCGACCAAGGAATTTGAACAAATCCGCGGACGCCGCATCGGCATGATCCCACAGGACCCGGGAGCTTCGCTGGACCCGGTCAAGACCATCGGATCACAGGTAGGGGAGGTTTTTCGTCTGCATCGGCGTGGCCGAAAGCACTCAAAGGCGGAGCTGCGCTCCGAGGTGCTGAGGTTGCTGGAACTCGTTGGCATCGACCGCCCGGCCCAGCGCATCGTCCAATACCCGCACGAACTCTCCGGCGGACTGAAGCAACGAGTCCTCATCGCCATTGCCTTCGCCCTGAAACCGGAGTTGCTGATTGCCGATGAACCGACCTCCGCCCTCGATGTGACTGTTCAGCAAACCGTGCTGGAGGTCTTCACCAGGCTCGCCCGCGACATGGGAACGGCGGTGATATTCGTGACCCACGACCTCGCCGTCGCCACAGACATCGCCGACCGCATCGTGGTCATGAAACATGGGCGCATCCGCGAAGACCGCCCGGTGCGCGAGATCCTCTCTAAACCCGAAGATCCCTACACCCGACTGCTGCTTGCCGAGGCCGCTCCGAGTGACCCCGCCGTCCGTACCACCGGGCGCGAGGGGAACATCGAGGTCCCGGCCATTGAGGTCCTTGGGCTGAAAAAGGTCTACGGCAATGGAAAAGACGCCCATGCGGCTGTCGAGGCGGTTTCCTTTGCGGTACGTCCGGGCACCACCTTCTCCCTGGTGGGTGAATCGGGATCCGGCAAATCCACCACGGCGCGGATGGTCATGCGTCTGCTCGAACCGAGCGCGGGAACCGTGAGGATCCATGGGCAAGATGTGACAAAGCTTCGCGGGGCCGGAAAACGGGATCTCTGGCGCAGCCTGCAACTCGTCTACCAAAACCCGGATTCCGCCTTGGATCCGCGACACACGGTGTCCCGGATCATCAGCGAACCCCTGAAAAACTACAAAGTCGGGAGCAAGGCCGAACGAGAGATCCGCGTGGCAGAGCTGTTGGACGCGGTCAACCTACCTGCCCGCATGGCAACACTCGGCGCCAAGGAACTCTCCGGGGGCCAGCGCCAACGCGTTGCCATCGCCCGGGCGCTGGCACTTGGGGCAAAGACGCTGGTGCTCGATGAGGCCCTTTCGGCCCTCGACGTCCTGACCCAGGCGCAGGTCCTGTCCCTGCTCGAAGACCTGCAGGTCACACAGGGTCTGTCATACCTGTTCATTTCCCACGACCTTCACGTGGTGGAACGGATCTCCCATGATGTGGGGGTCATGCGCAGGGGCCGGCTCGTCGAGGTAGGCCCGGCAGCACAGGTCTTTGGAAGCCCGGTGAGCGAATACACCAAGCTGTTGCTGGATTCGAACCCCGGGCAGCTATTGCGCGAGCTGGCAAACAACTGACTTTGGCCAACAAGGCCCCGATCCCATGGATGTAGAGGAATAACAATGAGCACCACGCACGTACAGGAACGAACAGCAGAGTCTCGCTACGCGGAGTTGGGCGCACGCTTTGCCCCGGTATTCGCGCAGATCGCCGAAGGCGCGGTGGAACGGGAAAACAACCATGTATTGCCCTTCGAACCGGTGCGCTGGCTCAAGGAATCCGGCTTCACCGCACTTCGTGTTCCGGCCGCGCACGGGGGAGATCCGATCAGCCACGAACACCTCTTCCGTTTGGTGGTGGAGCTCTCCGCCGCCGATTCCAACGTCGGGCACCTGTTGCGCTCACACTTCTCTTTCGTGGAAACCATTGCGCTGCAGCCCGAGGACTTCCAGCTTCGCTGGTTCCCGAGGGTGATTGCCGGTGAGATCTTTGGCAACGCGGCGACCGAAAGGGGCGGAAACGCCCTGGGAACCACCAACACGAAGTTGCGCCAGGACGCAGGCCGATGGCTGCTTCAGGGTCAGAAGTACTACACGACCGGTTCTATTTTTGCCGACTGGGTCATCGTCATGGCCAGCACCGAGGGCGTCGAGGGGCGCCAGTACGCGATAGTGCGCGCCGATGATCCGCGGGTGAGGATCATTGATGACTGGGACGGCTTCGGTCAGCCGCTGACAGGCACCGGAACCGCGATCTTCGACGATGTGGTGGTGCCCGGGGAGGACATCATCGCGCGCAAGGTCTCCTCCACGCTTGAACCGGCGTTCTTCCAGCTTGCGCTGCTGAGCGTGCTGGCCGGCATCGGCCACGCGGCGTTGGCCGATGCCGCTCAATTGGTGCGCAACCGGACCCGGACCTTCAACACCGGTTCCGGCGAGCTGTTTAGAAACGACCCATTGATCCAGGAAAAGGTCGGGCGCATTGCCGCCGCGGTCTACGCGGCCGACTCGATCGTTTTCGCTGCCGCCCGCGACCTGGACGCAGCAGTGGACCCCTCCCTGGGGCTGGACGAGGAGTCTGCGTTCATCCGCGCCGAGATCGCGGTGCAGCAAGCACACGTGAGCGTTCCGAAGCTCGTCCTGGATGCCACCAGCGAAATCTTCGACGTCACCGGGGCCTCGGCCGTATCGCGCGGCAAGTCACTGGACAGGCATTGGCGCAACGCCCGTACTGTGGCCACCCACAACCCGGTGACGTTCAAGGCGCGCTCGGTGGGGGACTACTACATCAACGGCACCATCCCCACCGGATTGCACTCGATCGGTGAAGCAACGGATACACAGGAGGAGAACAAGTAAATGGGTACCTTCGACACGCGGCCACGGCTGCTGCTCAGCGCCTTCCTGATGAACACCCCCAGCCACATCCTCGGCGGGCAATGGCGCCACCCCGAGGCGCAACAGCACCGCTTCAACGAGCTGTCGTTGTGGGTGGATCTGGCAAAGCAGCTGGAGGATGCCAAGTTCGACAATCTCTTCTTTGCCGACGTGGTGGGGCTCTACGGAGACCATGAAGGTGGCTGGGCCTCCCACGTCCGCAAGGGAATGCAGGTTCCCTCGCACGACCCCATGGTGTTGCTTTCGGCACTCGCCGCTACCACCAGTGAGATCGGGTTGGCGATGACCAGCTCGGTGGTGCAGGCCTCGCCCTTCCAGTTTGCCCGCCAGCTTTCCACTCTCGACCACCTCTCCAAGGGCCGGGTTGCCTGGAACATCGTGACCAGCGTGCTGGAAAACTCGCACCGCAACTTCGGGGCCGCGGGTTTGACGGCGCACGATGACCGTTATGACTGGGCAGACGAGTACGTCGAGGCGACCTACAAGCTGTGGGAAGGTTCCTGGGACGACGACGCACTGCTGGCCGACAAGGAATCCGGGATCTTCGCAGATCCGGAAAAAGTGCACAAGATCAACCACCGGGGCAAGCGGTATTCGATCGACGGTCCGCACCTTGCCGTGCCGAGCCGCCAGCGAACCCCTTTCCTCTTCCAAGCCGGCTCCTCGGGGCGGGGACGCCAGTTTGCCGCAGAGCACGCCGAAGCCACCTTCCTGTTTGCCCCGCACACCGAATACGTGTCCAAGCAGGTGGGCAAGATCCGTGAACTCGAGGCCGCTGCCGGGCGTGCCAAAGGGGATGTCAAGGTGTTTGCCGGTTTGTCCTTCGTGGTGGGAAGCACCGAGGCGGAAGCCAAGGCCAAGGAGGCAGAGTACGACGAGTACCTGGACCTGCATGCGATCGTTGCCCACATCGGCGGTGGTATCGGCGTCGACTTCGGTGGGTTGGATTTGGATACGCCGCTGGGGGAGATCGAGACCGAGGGCGCGCGAGGGGTACTCGAGGCGGCCATCGCATCGGTGCCCGGCGGAAAGCCGACCATCGGTGACTTGGCGCGCTATCGGGCCAAGGCGCAACAGATCTCCGGCACCCCGGAGCAGATCGTCGATGAGATCGAACGCTGGCAGGATGCGGGCATGGACGGATTGAACATCATGAACCAGATCCTTCCCGGTTCCTACACGGACTTCATCGACGGGATCCTCCCCGAGCTGCACAGCCGCGGCCTTGCCCAAAAGGAATATGCCCCGGGCAGCTTGCGCCACAAGATGTTCGGACGCGGTGATCGTCTGGAAGAAACCCACCCGGCGGCGCGTTTCCGCGGAGCCTTCACCGAATTCTCCGCTGCCAACACGGAAATGAAGCTGGAAAGCATCGGTTAGCCGCGAACGAACCGCAGAAATGCATGAGAGAGGTCGGCGCGGGACTGGATCCCACGCAGGCCACGGCGTTTAAGTCAGCAGGGCCTTTCGCCGACAGGAACAGGCGTGCAGTTGTAGCGTTGGGAACATGAGCACCACAATGAACGCATCGCACGCCAATGATCCCCAAGTGATACGACGGCTCCTGAAGACTCCCGCACGTTGGGCCGTGGTCGGCTTGAGCAACAACCCCAGGCGCGTGGCACCGGGAGTTTCGCGGGTCCTGCAGGAAGAGCTGGGAATGAAGATCGTTCCGGTCTCGCTTCGCGCGGACAGCGTGCTCGGTGAGCCCGGTTACCGCAAGTTGGCTGATATTCCCGGCCATGTCGATGTTGTCGACTGCTTCGTTAACTCCCAAAGAGTCGGGGCCATCGTGGACCAGGCAATCGAGATCGGGGCTGATGCCGTCTGGCTGCAATTGGGCGTCATCGATGAAGATGCCGCCAAACGCGCCAAGGAGGCTGGACTCGAGGTTGTCATGAACACCTGCCCGCTGATCGAACTGCCACGCCTTTAGCTGCGCGGCCGCACGGCTGGCCGGCAGCTTTTTTGAAATGGGAACCGTTGTACCGCTCATCGGTGCACGATCCAAGACGGTTTTCTGCCGCTGCACGGCCAGGGAAAACCCTGAACCGGCCGGTTCCGTTGACATTTCTCCAGCGGAGGCAACGAAGCCGGCCCTTTTCATCCGTGTTGCCGTGGAAAGATCATCGCTAGGATGAAGCTGTGGAATACGAATTGTGGCGCGGACTGGCACTGGGCATGCCCGGCGCCTATGAGGACTTCCCCTTCGGCGAGGGCGCCGCGGTGTTCAAAGTCGCTGGCAAGGACAGGTCCCGGGCCAAGATGTTCGGGTTGCTGAGCCATCGATTCGGTCTGGTGTCGTTGAACCTCAAATGCCATCCGGTGCTGGCCGAGCAGTTGCGGGCCGCCAACCCGCAGATCACCCCCGGTTACCATATGAACAAAAAGCACTGGAACACCGTGGTTCCCGGGCTTGCCGAGGAACTGATGTCGGACCTCATCGAGGATTCCTACGACTTGGTGGTCGCCTCGCTTCCACGCATCGAACAAGCGGCGCTGGACTGGAATGGCTTGGTTGAGCGTGGCTAGCTCCGGGTCGGTAGGCTAGGAACCATGTACTTCATCGTCGTGAAAATAAAGACCAAGCCCAACTACACCGATCTATTCATGGACCTGGTGGCCCCTTTCACGGCCGCCTCCCGCGCCGAGCCCGGAAACCTGTGGTTTGACTGGTCACGCAGCATCGAGGACCCGACCGAGTTCGTGCTCATCGAAGCCTTCGCAGACGACGACGCGGCAGGAGCACACGTGAACTCAGAGCACTTCAAGGCCGGCCTGGAATCCATGCGCCCGGCACTGGCCGCGACCCCCAAGATCGTCTCCCGCAAGGTCGAGGGCGACTCCTGGGGCGACATGGACGAACTGAAGATCGGCTAGCAACGACCATGTTCCAGCTACTGCGGATCAAGCTCCGGCAGACATTCACCGCCCAAGAAACCTATGACCCGGTGTGGGAACGCGAGCTGGATCGGGGCGAGGACGCCGGCTACTTTGCCCACGACTCCGCGGTCTGGACGGTCCACGGGGGGATGAGCCCGATTGCGGCGGGAATCCGCGCACTGCTGACACAGGCCTTGCACCCGGGAGCATTGGCAGGAGTGGCCGAACATTCAAACTACCAAAACGACATGCTGTCCCGGCTGGCCGGCACCATCCGCTGGATCTTTACGCTGACGTACGGGGATACGGCAGCAGCCCAACAGGCCTGCGACTGGGTCAGGCGCCGCCACGTCCCGGTGGTCGGCACCTACACCACGGGGCAAGGCGCGAAAGAGAGATACTCCGCCAATGATCCCGGCCTCTCGGATTGGGTCCACATCGCCTTCGCCGATGCCTTCCTGCGCAGCCACGAGATATTTTCGGGTCCGGTTCCACAAGGGGCGGACGCGTATGTGCGTGAATGGGCCAAGGCCGGGGAGCTGATGGGAGTTGTCAACCCTCCACGCAGCGATGCCGAACTGAAAGCGGCCATGGCCGGCTATGAGTCCCGCGGCGAATTGGCCGGCGGAGAACGGGTTGCCGAGGTCGTCTCATTTTTGAAGAACCCTCCGTTGGACCCCATGGTCCTGCCGGGCTACAAACTGCTCTTTGCCGCGGTGGTTGACACCCTGCCCGAAAGCCACCGCAGGATGTTGGGTCTTGAACGGACGGCCCTGGGGCCCGTTCGGCTGCCCAGTTCGTTGGCCGGCAAGGTGACCTTGGCGGTTGCGGGATTGGCACTGGGCACGATGGGGCCCTCGGAAATGGCAGCCCGCCGCAGACTGTTCCGCCTCGGGGTGGTCAACGACTTGAGCTATGCCGAACGCGGCGCAACCGAGGGCGATGTGGTCCCGGAAGGATATCGTTCCACGCGCATCCGCGAATGCGTGGGTCAGGGAAGGTCCGCTTTCGAGTCGCTGGCCCAAGGGATCCGCACCTGGAAGCTGCAGGAAGGTGCCGGGCTTCGGGTGCAGGCAGACACCCCCGAGATTTCCTTGGGAACCGGGGTCGTGCTGGGATTCGGTGTGGGTCCGCTGCGTCTGCCCGCCCCCTGCAGGGTGGTGCGGCTGGTTCAGGAGGATGCCCGCAGCGGCTTTGCCTACGGAACCTTGGCCGGACATCCGGAAACGGGGGAGGAGTCTTTTCTCGCGGTGCTGGAGGACGATGGATCCGTCTACTTCGAATTGAACGCTGTTTCCAGGCATTCGAACTGGTTTTACCGACTCGGTGCGCCGATCGCAGAAGCGGCCGCGCGCCATGCAACAGGACGCTACCTGGCCGCGGCACGGAAGCTGGCAACACCCAGGTAGCGCCCTGAAGTCCTGGGTGTAACTTGGAAGGACAAGCGGTCCGGGGAATCCGGGCCCGGAAGGAGTATTGTGTCCATCGTCGTCATCAACGCACTCAACGTCCCGGTCGAGGCCGGAAGCGAGCTCGAGGCGCGCTTCGCGGCCCGCAAGCACTCCGTGGACGGATCCCCGGGCTTCGAGGGATTCCAGCTGCTGCGCCCGGTCGCCGGGGAGGACCGCTACTTCGTCTATACGCAGTGGGCCACCCGCGAAGACTTCGAGAACTGGCGCGCCCAACGCGCCGGGCATGACCACGCGGCCCAGGCACCGGTGGCAAACGGCATGGAACTGCTCGAGTTCGAGGTCGTCGAGCTGGCCTAGCTGCAGGAATCACACGAAAAAACGACCCCCGCAGCGAAACCGCTACCGGGGGTCGTTTTGCCATGCAGGGGTGGTGCTAGGCGCGCACGCCCGCATGGATCCGCGCGAAGAAGTCACCGAGTTCCTCGGTGGCATCAAGCGGCAGCACGTTGGCGACATACTGGTCGGGGCGCACCACCACTACGACGCCGTCGCGGGAAACCCCGCGCTCGGAGAAGATGTCGGCACCGGGTACAACGCCGTAGACCTTCTCGTAGTCGGTGAGCTTGAACGGGCCGACCTCGGGCTTGAAGACCGAGGGTACCGCGTTGATGTCCAGCTCTTCGTGGCGCTGCTGGTAGATGACCTTCACATCGAACCAGGCGTCCTCGTCGAGCCCCTCAGGGGTTGCCGCCAGCGGTGAATCCGCGGAAGTGGAGAGCCACTGGGCCAGGTCATCAACCTTGGAGCCGGTGCCAGGGGCCGCAGCGTCGGCGAAGACATAGATGCGCCAGCGGCCATCGGCGGTTGCGTGGTGTCCCAAGTGCATCGGGTTGGTGTCGCAGACCCGCGAGGCCATGGCCGACTTGAAACGCTTGCCCACCGGGTATCCGGTGGCGAGTTCCTGGTGCACGGGCTGGCCGGTGACCATGGAAGGGGTGTATTCGGTCATGAAGCCGGCTGGGAACTCGGCCGTGGAAACGTAGAACTCCTCGAGGTCGTCCGGGTTCTCGAACTCCTCGGGCTTCTTGGCCATCAACGTCGACCATTCCTTGTCGAAGTCGATGAGGTTCTTGGCAATGACCTGGCGCTCCGCAGAGTAGGTGGAGAGTAGTGCCTCGGGGCTGCGGCCCTCGAGCACGTGTGCCAGCTTCCAACCCAGGTTGAATCCGTCCTGCATCGAGACGTTCATGCCTTGGCCGGCCTTGGCACTGTGCGTGTGGCAGGCGTCCCCGGTGATGAACACGCGCGGGGTCTGGGTTCCGATGTCCGCCAGCTCGACGTCGTCAAAGCGGTCGGTGAGGCGGTGGCCGACCTCGTACACGGAGTTCCAGGCGACATGGCGCACGTCCAGGGTGTACGGGCTCAGGATCGCGTTGGCCTGGGAGATGATGTGCTCGATGGGGGTGTTGCGGACCGCGCCGTTGTCGTCCTGAGGCACCACGCCCAGATCGACGTACATGCGGAAGAGGTGACCGCCCTCGCGCGGGATCAGCAGGATGGAGCCTCCGTCGTGGGACTGGATGGCGCACTTAAGGCGGATGTCGGGGAAGTCGGTGGAGGCCAGCACGTCCATGACGCCCCAGGCGTGGTTGGCCTTGTCGCCGGCCATCTTGGCGCCTATGGAGGCGCGGACCGGGCTGCGGGCGCCGTCGCAACCCACAACGTACTTGGCGTGCACGATGCGTGTGGCACCCTCGTCGGCACCGGCGCTGCGCACCAAGGTGACCTTGACCGGGTGCTCGCCCTGATCGGTGACCTCGAGGCCCTGGAAGTCCCAGCCGTAGTCGGGGGTCAGGCGTGTGGGAGAGTGCTCGGCGACCTCGGCGAAGTAGTCAAGGACGCGTGCCTGGTTCACGATCAGGTGCGGGAACTCGCTGATGCCATGCTCGTCGTCGACGGCGCGGCCGCCGCGGATGATGTCCTTCGGGTTCTCGGTGTCCGGGCGCCAGAAAGCCATTTCGGTGATCTGGTAGGCCTCCTGGGTGATGCGCTCGGCGAATCCGAAGGCCTGGAAGGTCTCTACGCTGCGTGCCTGGATGCCGTCGGCCTGGCCGATCTCCAGTCGGCCGCCGCGGCGTTCCACGACGCGGGTGGTGATGCCGGGGAACTGCGAGAGCTGTGCGGCGGTGAGCATGCCGGCGGGACCGGAGCCCACGATGAGCACGTCGACCGTCTCGGGGAGTTCCTCCGGGCGATCGATGCCGACACCGGCAGCTGGCTTGATACGCGGGTCACCGGATACGTAACCGTGGTGGTGGAACTGCACGGGCTTTCCTCTTTTCGTGGGGCGATGGCTGCTGCCGATATCGTGTGTTCTATATTAGAACGACAAGTTCTATAGTCGAACATGGCTTGTAGTGAGGAACTCTACGGCAAAGCGGCGTGGCTCACAAGTGTTGATGTCACGCATCATAGGCCAAGGGGCGTGGGGATCCGAGGGTGCTGCGGAGGGAAGACCCTGCGGTTTTCTCTGTCTCAGCCCGCGCTCGGGCCACCAATACCCGGTATGAACTGATGCTTTGCGTGGGTCTCGGGGGGATGGCGTGTGCTCCGGGGCAGGGCGCGGCTCGCGGACCCCACGGCGCGTCCGCACCTGCAGGTATCAGTTTTCCCGGGCCAGGAAAAGCGCCGTGAATCCGGGCTGCTCGCCCCCTTACGGGGTTAAACGAGGGGCGGGGCACCGGGGAAAAACCCCCGACGCCCCGCCTTGGGCTTGGTATGGCTAGCCGAAGTACTTTGGCAGCGTGGCCTCGTGGGCCTCGCGCAGCTCCGCCAGGTCCAGATCGAACTGGCCCTGGACCTCCAGCGAGGTGGCCTGCGCATCAACCACCCCGAGGCGAACCACCGGGAAGGCCCGTGCGGTGGCCATGTCGTTGAAGCGCACCTCTTCGGAACGCGGGACCGCAACGATGGCGCGTGCCTGCGATTCGGAGAACAGCGCGGTGAAGGCATCGATACCGTCTCGCTCGCACAGATCGTCCAGGGCCACGCGGGCACCGACGCCGTAGCGCAGCGCCATCTCGCCCAGTGCGGCGCCCAGGCCACCCTCGGAAAGGTCGTGTGCCGAATCGATCATGCCGTCTCGCGAAGCGTTGACCAGGATCGCACCCAAGGTCTTCTCCGCCGCCAGGTCCACCTTCGGAGGCAAGCCGCCGAGGTGTCCACGGATGTTCGCGAATTCCGAACCGTCGAGCTCGTCATGCGTGGTGCCCAGCAGGTAGATGGCCTGCCCGTCGGCGTCCGCGCGCCACCCCGAGGGTGTGCGGCGGGCGACATCGTCGAACTTGCCCAGCATGGCCACGACCGGGGTCGGGTGGATCGCGGTGGACCCGGTCTGGTTGTACAGCGAGACGTTGCCGCCGGTGACCGGGACCCCGAGCACCATGCAGGCATCGGACAGGCCGCGAATGGCCTCCGCGAGTTGCCACATGACATCGGGGTCCTCGGGGGAGCCGAAGTTCAGGCAGTCAGAGACCGCCAGCGGCACGGCGCCGGAGGTCGCCACGTTCCTGTAGGACTCCGAGAGGGCCAGCTGCGCGCCGTGGTACGGATCCAGGAAGGTGTAGCGGCCGTTGGCGTCGGTGGCCAAGGCCACACCCATGCCGGTTTCCTCATCGACGCGGATCACTCCGGCGTCATCGGGGGATGCCAGCGCGGTGTTGCCGCCGACGTAGCGGTCGAACTGGTTGGTGACCCACGACTTGTCGCACATGTTCGGGCTCGCCATGAGCTCGATCAGCGCGGCCTTCAGCTCATCGCCGGTGGACGGCAGGTCCGCCCCGGCCTCCGAGGCCTTGAAGGTGTCGGCCTGCAGGGCATCCTGCCATTCGGGACGGGCGTACGGACGGTCGTAGAGAGGTCCGTCGTGAGCCACGGTGCGCGGGTCGACATCGACGATGACCTCGCCGTCCCACTTGATGATCAGGCGACCGGTGTCGGTGACCTCGCCGAGCCAGGAGTACTCCACGGCCCACTTGTCCATGACCGCCTCGAAGGCCTCGATGTTCGCCGGTGAGACAACGGCCATCATGCGTTCCTGCGACTCGGACATCAGGATCTCTCCCGGGGTCAACGAGGGATCGCGCAGCAGCACACTCGTCAGCTCGACCTCCATGCCGCCGTCGCCGTTCGAGGCCAGCTCGGACGTGGCGCAGGAGATACCCGCGGCGCCCAGGTCCTGGATGCCCTCGACGAGGGATCCCTTGAACAGTTCCAGGCAGCACTCGATGAGGATCTTCTCGGCGAACGGGTCCCCGACCTGGACCGCGGGGCGCTTGGAGGGCTTGGTGTCATCGAAGGACTCGGAAGAAAGGATCGAGGCACCACCGATGCCGTCACCGCCGGTGCGCGCGCCAAAGAGCACCACCTTGTTGCCCTTGCCCGACGCGTTGGCCAGGCGGATGTCCTCGTGGCGCATGACGCCAACGGCCAGTGCGTTCACCAACGGGTTGCCCTGGTAGACGGAGTCGAAGACCACCTCGCCGCCGATGTTCGGCAGGCCCAGCGAGTTGCCGTAGCCGCCGATGCCGGCGACCGCGCCATGGATCACCCGTGCGGTGTCCGGGTGGTCGATGGCGCCGAAGCGCAGCGGATCCATCACGGCCACCGGGCGTGCGCCCATGGAGATGATGTCGCGCACGATGCCGCCGATGCCGGTGGCCGCGCCCTGGTAGGGCTCGATCATGGTGGGGGAGTTGTGCGATTCGATCTTGAAGGTCACGGCCCAGCCGTCGCCCAGGTTGGTCACACCGGCGTTTTCGCCGATGCCCACGAGCATGTCCTTCTTCATCTCCTGAGTGACCTTCTTGCCGAACTGGCTCAGAAGGTTCTTGGAGGACTTGTAGGAGCAGTGCTCGGACCACATGACCGAGTACATGGCCAGCTCGGCCGCTGTGGGCCGGCGGCCCAGGACCTTGACGACCTCGTCAAACTCATTGGCTTTCAGGCCCAGCTCGGCCCAGGGAAGTTCGGTGTCCGGGGTGGCGGCGGCGATGGCCACCGTGTCCATGTTGAACTTCTTCACTTCTGTACTCTGTTCTGCGGCGCTCACTTCTGGCCTCCAACAAGATGGGTCAAAACGGAGGTGAAGAACCCCAGTCCGTCGGTTCCGGTGTGGTCGGGGCCGTAGCCGGCCTCCACTGCGTGCTCCGGGTGCGGCATCAAGCCCACCACGTTGCCCGCGGCATTGGTGATGCCTGCGATGTTTCGCCGGGAACCGTTCGGGTTCCAGCCAACGTAGCTAAACGCCACGCGGCCCTCGGCCTCAAGGGCGTGGAGGGTCTTTTCGTCGGCCACGTACTGGCCGTCCTGGTTCTTTAGCACGATGGTGATTTCCTCACCCAAGCCGTACTTGTTGGTCCAGGCCGTTGCGTTGTTTTCCACGCGCAACACCTGGTCGCGGCAGAGGAACTTCAGGTGGTCGTTCTTCACCATGGAGCCGGGCAAAAGGTGCGACTCGGTGAGGATCTGGAAACCGTTGCAGATGCCCAGCACGGGCAGCTTGGCGCTCGAGCTTGCCGCGTCGATGATGTTGGACATCATCGGGGCGAAGCGGGCGATGGCGCCGGCGCGCAGATAGTCCCCGTAGGAGAAGCCACCGGGGATGACGACGGCGTCGACGCCGCCCAAGTCGTGGTCGGCGTGCCACAGGGACACTGCCTCGGCGCCGGCAACACGGATGGCGCGGGCTGCGTCGCGGTCGTCAAGGGTGCCAGGGAAGGTCACGACGCCGATGCGGGCGCCGGACAGCGGTGTGTCGGGCGTTGAGTAGTCGCCGATCAAGGGAAGTTCGGTTGCGCTCATTAGTCTGCGACAACCTGAACGTTGACAACGTCTTCGATGACCGGGTTGGAGAGCAGCGTCTCTGCGGCGGTGCGCGCCTGGGCCAAGACCTCCTCGGTGACCTCGCCCTCGACGCTCAGTTCAAAGCGCTTGCCCTGACGGACCTGGCTGAAGGCGGTGAAGCCAAGACGGGGAAGTGCGCCAACGATTGCCTTGCCCTGCGGGTCAAGGATTTCAGGCTTGGGCATAACATCAACAACGATCCGGGGCATCCGGGTTCTCCTGTGCGCGAGGGGTGGTTAATCGCCTGCGGAGGTGCCGTCTCACGCCAGGGTGGGGGCGCTCCGCGAGCTTGCGCCTCCAGTCTAGCGGCCTGATGCCGTTCCGCTGATTTCGTGCCAGGTTTCCGGACCGCGGGTGGTCACACAAGGGACGGTATTTCGCGCGATCCACTGCCCTTAAGCTTGTTCAATGGAAAAAGAGACGCGATGCCCGTGCAATTCGGGGGTATCCTACGAATCCTGCTGTGGCAGATATCACCGGGGGTTCAAGGCCCCGGATGCAGGGCCATGGCCCGGCACCGCCGAGGCGCTAATGCGATCGCGCTTCAGCGCCTTTGCGATGCACCTGCCCGACTACCTGCTGGCTAGCTGGCACCCGCAGACCCGCCCCGTGGAGCTGGCGCTTGACGATGCGGTGGTGTGGCGCAACCTGGAGATCATCCGCACCGTAGCCGGCGGACCCTTCGACATGACCGGGATCGTCGAGTTCGAGGCACGCTACAGGCTGCTGGGCCACTCCGAGACCCAACACGAGGTCAGCCGCTTCCAGCGCACCGATGGCCGCTGGTACTACCTCGATTCGACCGACTAGGCGGGCGCGGCGGCCTGTTTCCTAGGAATCGGCAAGCATGGAGTCGACGGAAACGTGCTCGCGTCCCAGCGCCGCGGCTACCGGCGCGAACGCCACCGATCCGCAGTGTGCCATCAATCCGTTGGCGAGCCCCTCGTCTTCTCGCATTGCTTGTTTCCAGCCCTGGTTGGCGATGCGCAGCGCGTAGGGAAGCGTCGCGTTGGTCAGTGCGGCGGTCGAGGTCTGCGGGACGGCGCCGGGCATGTTGGTGACGCAGTAGTACAGGGCGTCGTGCACCTTGAAGGTCGGATTCTCATGGGTGGTGGCGTGCGATCCCTCGAAGCAGCCGCCTTGGTCGATGGCGATGTCCACGAGCACCGAGCCCGGTGCCATCTTTTCCACCATCTGAAGGGTCACCAGCTTCGGGGCGGTGGATCCGGGGATCAGCACCGAGCCGATGACCAGGTCCGCGGCGGCAACCTCCAGCCCGATCGCGTGCTTGGAGGAGGCGATCGTCTTGATCTGGCCGTGATAGGCGGTGTCGATTTCCTTGAGCCGGGCCAGGTTCACGTCGATGATTGTTACATCCGCGCCCATGCCGGCCGAGGCAGCTGCCGCATTCTCGCCGGCGACCCCGCCACCGATGACAACGACCTTTGCCGGACGGGTTCCCGGGACACCGCCCATCAGGATGCCCGATCCGCCCATGGGCTCTTGCAGCGTGTAGGCGCCGATCTGCGCGGCCAGCCGTCCGGCAACCTCGCTCATCGGCGCCAGCAGCGGCAAGGTGGCACCGCGACGCACCGTCTCGTAGGCGATGGCGGTGGTGCCGGCGGCCAGGATCGCATCCGCGCAGTCAGGTGCCGCGGCCAGGTGCAGGTAGGCGAACAGGATCTGGTCCCCGCGCATGCGCCCGTATTCATCACCGATCGGTTCCTTGACCTTGAGGACCATCTCCCCGGCGGACCAAATGGCATCCGCGCCCTCGGCAATGCTTGCCCCGGCCTCGATGTACTGCGCGTCCTCGATGCCGGAACCGATTCCGGCGCCCGCCTGGATGATGACTTGGTGCCCGTGGGCCACGAATTCCGAAACCCCCGCCGGGGTGATGGCAACGCGCCGTTCGTTGTTCTTGGTTTCAGTGGGCACGGCAATGATCATCGGAACTGGCTCCCTGGTCGTTGGGCATCCGCACCCTTGGCGGACGGTTGAAACGAGTCTAGGCCCTGGGTGCGGCAACCGGCATGGAACTCGGCCAATGCGTCGCTGGTCCGCGCTTTTCGGCCTACGTGAATAATTCCGGCGGACCCGCTGTTGTCCATGGCAAACCCCAAGCAGAGAAACGAAGGTGGGCAACACAATGACTGAACGCACGATGAAGGCCATGGCCTATGCGAGCTACGGAGGCGTGGAGGTCCTTGAACTCCACGAGCTTCCGGTGCCCAAGGTGGGTCCGGGCATGGTGCGCATCGGGATCAAGGCCGCCGCGGTCAACCCGGTGGACTACAAGATCATGGCCGGATACCTCGATCCGGTCATGGACGTGGACTTTCCCGCCGTTCCGGGCTGGGACGTCGCCGGTATCGTCGAGGCCGTAGGCTTCGACACCCCGGAATTTCGCATCGGAGACGAGGTCCATGCCTATGGCCGGCGGGACACCGTGGGTATCGGGTCCTGGGCCGAATACATCTCCTTGCCGGCAAGCATGGTGGCCCACAAGCCGGAAGAACTGACGTGGGAAGAAGCTGCCGGTCTTCCACTGACCGGCATGACCGCGTTACGCACCCTGGACGCGCTGGATATCTCCGCCGGCCAGGTGCTGTTAATCCACAACGGCTCCGGCGGCGTGGGACAGGCGGCCATCCAGATCGCCCGGGCTGCAGGTGTCCGGGTTTTGGCCACCGCGTCGGAAACGAACCACGAATTCCTATCCTCGCTGGGTGCCGAACCGCTGGTTTACGGTGAGGGTCTTATCGAGCGTGTCCGCGTGTTGGCGCCCGATGGTGTCGACGCGGTGGCGGACTTCCACGGCGAAGCGCTTGAGGACACCCTCGCGGTGCTCAAGAAGAACGGCAAGCATGCCTCGATCGCCGACGGTTCGGTGGCCGAGGCCGGAGGGCAATACATCTGGGTGCGTCCGGACGCGAAGGTCCTTGAACGACTGGACGTCATGGTCAAGGAGGGCACGTTGTCCGTCAAGGTGGTTTCCACCCGTCCGATGCAGGAAGCTGCCGCTGCCGTCACCGACTCCATGGCCGGCCATGCCGGAGGCAAGATCGTATTGACCTCCTTCACCGACTAAGCAGGGGCCGCCATCCCCTGCCTGAACATCGCCGGAGCTGACCGAGGCCAGCCCACCGTGCGCTCCCGGCCCCGAGAAGCTTGCGTGGCCGGGAGCGCACTTTTGGCTGCCCCGCGGTGGTTTTCCGTGGTGCCCTGGGAAGACTTGTCGGTCCCCTGCCCGCACGCGGACAATTTCCGGTATTCGATCATTTAACAAAATGTTCATCTTTAAGGCTCCCACTAGTCGCTAAGTGCCAGTAGGGTGTGGTCAGAGGGTCATCCGCTTGGCGGATGCTGAAGGTACATGCCTCAGTTCCGCCCTCCAATGGTTTGTAGACTTTTGGGGAAGGAACCTCTTAAATGAAGCGTCGTTCTTTGCTGGCCGCGTCAGTCGTGCTGGCATTATCAACCACACTCGCCGCCTGTGGGTCGGGGTCCGGGGCCAAGGAGACGGCCGGCGGCGTTGACGCCGCGACAGCCACCAGCGCCATGGACTTCGGCAGCATGGAGGAACTGGTCGCGGCAGCGCAAAAAGAAGGCGGATTGAACGTCATTGCGCTGCCGGATGACTGGGCCAACTACGGTGCAGTCATCACCGGGTTCGAGGACAAATACGATATCGACGTGAACTCCGCCAATCCCAATGCCTCCTCGGCCGAGGAGATCCAGGCTGCAGTGAACCAGAAGGGGCAGAGCACCGCGCCGGATGTCTTTGACCTCGGGGCAGCCGTAGCGCTGGCCAACACCGACAAGTTTGCCCCGTACAAGGTGGCCACCTGGGATTCGATTCCCGAGGGGAACAAGCACCCGGACGGACTCTGGGTCAACAACTACACCGGGATCATGTCGGTGGGATACGACTCATCCAAGGTTCCCGAGCCCAAGGACCTTGATGGGTTGCTCGGAGCTGACTACAAGGGCGCCGTGGCATTGAACGGGGACCCGACACAGGCCGGAGCAGCCTTTGCTGCCATGGGCACCATCTCGACATTGGCCGGCGGAAGCGTTGCCGACTTCGCCCCGGGGATCGACTGGATGGGCAAGCTGAAGGCCGCCGGAAACTTCCTGACGGTCGATCCAACGCCGGCAACCATCGCCTCGGGTGAAACCCCGGTGGTCTTCGACTGGTCGTTCAACAACGAAGCCGCCGCCACCGGAAACCCGAAGTTCAAGACAACCATCTTGCCGGGCGCCGCATACGTGTCCTTCTACAACGAGGCAGTCAATGCAGACGCGCCGCACCCGGCCGCGGCACGTTTGTGGCAGGAATGGATCTTCTCCGACGACGCACAGAAGCTGTTCATGGAAGGCAACTCGGTTCCGGTTCGCGTGGACGCGTTGAAGGAATCCGGTTCCGTCGACGAAGCTCTGCTGCAGAAAACGACCTTCGGAACCACCTCGGAGGATTGGGTTTCGCCGAATGAAACGGAGACAGAAGCAGCAAACAAGCTGCTCGGTGAGCGTTGGGCGGAACTGACCCAGTAGGGTCCGCTGATTGAAAATCCTTCCTGCGGGGCGGGCCCTAGGGGCTGCCCCGTAGGAGCCCGACGAGTATTCCAAGGAGCGCTGCCTTTTTGAAGCGCAAGCTTTCGTGGCTGGGACTTCTCCCCTTCACCGTCTATATCTTCGCCTTTCTGGTGGTTCCCACTCTTTTGGCCGTCGGCAGTGGCTTTGTCGACGCCGCCGGAGGGTTCACCTGGGGAAATTTTTCCGTCTACGAAAACCCGGTCGTTTGGCGCACCTTCGGTTCCTCCACACTCATCAGCATGGTTACCGCCGTCATTGGTGCGGTGGTCGGCGCCTTGGTGTGCTGGGCGTTGACCGGGGTTCGGGGAGACGGACCAATCCGTCGTTCAATGGACGCGGCCGCATCGGTGCTTGCCCAATTCGGCGGCGTGATGCTGGCCTTCGCCTTCATTGCAACCATGGGTGCGCAAAGCATCCTGCGTGTATGGCTGCGCGACACCTGGGGAGTGGATATCTACGCCGAGGGCGTCTGGCTCTATGAACTGCCCGGGCTGGTTCTTCCCTACCTGTATTTCCAGATTCCCTTGATGGTCATCACTTTCTTGCCGGCGATCGAACGCCTGCGCCCGCAGTGGGCCGAATCCAGCGCCACCCTGGGTGCCACACGATGGCAGTACTGGCGGTATGTCGGTTTTCCGGTGCTGGCACCATCTTTTCTCGGAGCTCTCCTACTCCTCTTTGCCAATTCCTTCTCCTCCTACGCCACGGCCGCGGCACTGATCAGCCAAGGCGCACAGATCGTTCCGCTGCAGATCCGTGCAGCGCTAATCGGTGAAACGGGCGCATCGGTGGCCAACACCGCAGGGGTGCTTGCCCTGGGCATGATCGTCGTCATGGCAGTGGTCATGTCCTTGTACAGCTTGTTGATGCGCAGGGCAGCGCGGTGGCAGCAGTGAACAGGGTTTCAACGCCACCGCGCCCGGCCGTCCGCCGCACGATCCTGCTGGTCATCTCGGTGCTCTTCCTGTTGCCCCTTGCGGCGATGGCCGAGTTCACGTTGCGCAGCACCACCGGAGGTTATGGCCTCGAGCACTGGATCGGGCTGGGGTCATTGCAGGAGAGCCGGCAGTACCGGGCCCTGACGCGGGGGCTGGGCAACTCCCTGGTGCTCTCCGCGCTCTCGCTTGGCCTGGTGCTGGGGGTGTTCGCCCCCACGGTCATCTGGGTGCACCTGCGCTTCCCGAAGTTGCAGCGACTGCTGGACCTGTTAACGGTGTTGCCCATCGCGATCCCTGCCATTGCCTTGGTCGTCGGATTCGCACCGGTCTACCGGATACTGGGGCGAACACTGGGCTCAGGGGAGTGGACGTTGTTCCTGGCCTACGGCGTGCTGGTGTTGCCCTTTGCCTACCGGGCCATCGCTGCCGACCTGCAGGGCATGGATGCCCGGGTGCTCAGCGAGGCGGCACGGACCCTGGGGGCCGGATGGCCGGCGGTGTTCGGCAAGATCCTGATCCCCGGGTTGCGCCGCGGATTGCTCTCGGCCTCACTGTTGACAGTGGCCATCGTCATGGGCGAATTTACTGTCTCCTCGCTGCTGAGCCGCGACACCTTCCAGACCGGGTTGCTGCAGATCTCGCAAACCGATCCATACATCGCCGTGTTGGTGTCGCTGTTGTCCCTGCTGATCATGTTCGTTCTGCTGGCGCTGGTGTCCGGCATGGGTAATACCCGCAGCCGATCCACCAGGCGGCGCACCCTGACGCGAAAGAAAGACCAAAATGCCACATAATCCAGCCACCGCAGGCACCAAGGTTGGCGCCCTCGACGGCACCGGAATCGCGTTGCGGTCCGTGAGCAAGGACTATGGGACCAGCAGGGTCCTGCACGGGATCGACCTGGAACTCGCCCCCGGGGAGCTGGTGTGCCTGCTGGGGCCCTCCGGCTGCGGAAAGACCACCGCGCTTCGTTGCTTGGCCGGGCTTGAAGAGGTCACATCCGGCCAGGTGCTGATCGACGGAAAGGACGTCTCGGGGGTTCCCGTGAATCGACGCGACATTGGCATGGTTTTTCAGGCCTATTCGCTCTTCCCGCACATGACGGTGGCCAAGAACGTCGAGTTTGGGCTGAGCATGCGCAAGATACCGCGTGCGCAACGCGTGATGCGGGTGGCCGAAGCGCTGGAGTCCGTTGACTTGGGTGGCTATGAGGATCGCTATGCGCACCAGCTCTCCGGTGGCCAGCAGCAACGCGTTGCCCTGGCCCGGGCTCTGGTCACCAGACCCAGGGCCCTGCTGCTCGATGAGCCGCTGTCCGCACTGGATGCCAAGGTCCGTATCCGCTTGCGCGAACAGATCCGTGCGATTGTCACCGATTTGGGGATCACCACGGTGTTCGTGACCCATGACCAGGAAGAGGCCCTTGCCATCTCCGACCGGGTAGCGGTGATGAACGCCGGGCGCATTGAACAGTTCGACACCCCCGAAGGGCTCTATCACCGCCCGGCAACCCCGTTCGTTGCCGATTTCGTGGGGATTTCCAACCGCCTGAACGGACTGTTCGAGGAGGGCTTTTTTACGATCCACGGCCAGCGGCTTCCGGTGGCCTCGGAGCACGGCGCAGTGCCCGGGCAGCAGGCCATCGCTTACGTGCGGCCCGAACACATCAGGATTCTTCCGGCCTCGGACCCCGGGGAAGGCGGGTTGGAGGGCACAGTGGTCTCCTCGGGCTTCCTGGGTTCGATGCGCCGCACGGTGGTCCTGGTCCAGGACCACGACGGCCCCGTATCCGTTGCCGTCCAGCACGAAGCCCACGGAGCCTATG
This sequence comes from Paeniglutamicibacter antarcticus, assembly GCF_039544305.1. NCBI lineage: Bacteria > Bacillati > Actinomycetota > Actinomycetes > Micrococcales > Micrococcaceae > Paeniglutamicibacter > Paeniglutamicibacter antarcticus. The sequence continues at coordinate 7,751 of NZ_BAABLK010000006.1, read as the reverse complement.
CGCCGGGGCAATGCGTGCGGTTGGTGTTTGACCCGGTCCCTGTCGCGCTGGAGGGCACCAGCCACTGAAGCCACCCGGAACTGTTTTCCCGGGAGGAATAAGTCAGCGATCCAGGGTGACAGTGCGCAAATCCAGCCGGCGCAGCACGCGGTCCACCAGTTCGGGGTCGTTTCCCGGCTCGTTGCGTGCCTTGAGTATCTCCGCGCGGGCGGCGTCCAAGGCCTCTCGCTGGACGTCGTCCATCAGTGCCAGCAGCCGCCGCAGTCTCCGCATCTCCCCGGGGTCCTGTTCAAGGTCGGACTCCAAGATGGTGTGCAGCGCGGACATTCGCTTGGCCAGCGAGAGGCGGCGTTCCGGCGGCAGCTTGGCCGCTGCGGCGGAGTTTTTCATGGTTTCGATGGCGACTTGCTCCGCCCGGAGGGCCAGCGCGCGCTGGGCCTTTTCCTCGCTGACATCGTCGTTGGGCAGTTTCAGCAAGCGCACCAGCGTCGGCAGCGTCAGTCCGGGCAGCACCAAGGTCACCACCAGCACGGTGCAGGCGGCGGCGATCACGAAGTTCCGCCCTTCCAGGGGTTGTCCGTCGGCAGTGGTGGAAGGCAGGGCCAAAGCCAGGGCGAGGGTGGCCAGCCCGCGCATCCCGCACCAGGAGAGCACCAGCACCTCCTTAAGCGATCCGGGGGCCTTGGACTGGGACTCGGCGCCGCCAAGCTTGTAGATGGCCATCATCCAGATGAAGCGCACCAGCACCACGGTGGCGCAGATGGCGGCGATGCCCGGGATGAAGGCGAACAGCTCGCGGCCCTCACTTTCGATGACGTAGCGCATCTCTATGCCGACCAGACCAAAAGCGACTCCCGTGGTCAGCAGCTCCACCACGTCCCAGAAAGCGGTGCGGGTCAGGCGTTCGGCGGAGTCCTGCGGGCGGGCCCGGCGGCCCAGCTCAAGCGCGGTGACCACGACGGCCACCACGCCGGAAAGGTGCAGTTCATCGGCCAGCAGGTACACCGCGTAGGGCGCCACCAAGGTGGTTGCCGAGCGCGCCACCAAGTCCGGAACGAATCGGTTCAGGGTGCCCACCAGCCAGGCCATGGCCAGGCCGAGCAGGCTGGCACCGAGCGCACCGATGAGGAAGCGGGGCACCACGTCGAAGCCGACGTCGCTTCCGTTGAATGAGGCGGCGACGGCCGCTTGGAAGATTACGATGGCCATTGCATCGTTGAACAGGCCTTCGGTCTGCAGGACCGTGAGAAGCCGGCGTCTCAGTTTGACCTTGCCGGCAATGGCCTCCACCGCGACGGGATCAGGCGGGGCAACGATCGCCCCCAAGGCAATGGCCAGCGGCAACGCCATCGTCGGGACCATCAGCCAGGCGACTCCGGCGACGGCAGCGGTCGTGACCACCACCAGCAACACCGCCAAGAGCACCAATGAGCGCCAGCGCAGGCGGAAGATCGACCAGGAGCTGCGTTGTGCCGCGGCATAGAGCAGTGGAGGAAGGAAGAGCGGGAGAATCAGCTCCGGGTTGATGTGGATCTCGGGAACGAATGGCAGGAACGCGGCCCCGGCGGAGAACACCAGCATCAGGATCGGGTAGGGCAGCCTGATCTTCTCGCCCAGCCCGACAACCAGCACCGTGGCGAAGAGCAGGCCAATCAGCAGCAACAAGAATTCCATGGTGCATTCCTTCCAGAGAATGCCATTTTTCCACACTCGCGTGGCCACGGACGGCACGGGGGCGGAGCTGCGTTCAGTCTGGCTCGCCGCCTAAGACGACACCAGTGTCATGCAGCCCGGTGTTTTGGGCTTTGCGCACGGCATGCCCAGAGGCCAGGTGCCTGCCGCTGGGGGGGGCCAACTAGGCGGTGGCCGTGCAGGTACCTATCCGATCCCGATGGCGCCGGTGAGTACGCCAACCCCGAGCATCACCAGGGCGACAATGAGGGCACGCCAGAGCACCTTCTTGTGGTGTTCGCCCAGATCAACCTTGGCCATCGAGACCAGCAGCAGGATCGCGGGAACCAACGGGGATTGCATGTGCACCGGCTGGCCGGTGATCGAGGCGCGCGCCATGTCCACGGCATCGATCCCGTAGTGCGCACCGGCCTCGGTGAGTACCGGCAGGATGCCGAAGTAGAAGGCGTCGTTGCTCATCAGGAACGTGGCGGGGATGGAGATGATGCCAGTGAGGATCGCTAGCATCGGGCCCATGGATGCGGGGATGACATCGACAAGCCAGGCGCTCATCGCATCGACCATGCCGGTGCCCGAGAGCACGCCGGTGAGGACCGCAGCGGCCAGAACCATCGAGACCACCGCGATCACCGAGGAGGCGTGGGAGGAGATCATCTTCGCCTGGTCCGAGATGCGCGGAAAGTTCACCAGCAGGGCCACAGCGGTGCCGACCATGAACAGGTAAGACAGCGGTAGCACATCAACGATCAGCAGCACCATGATGGCAACGGTCATCGAGAGGTTGAAGATGAACAACTTGGGGCGCAGGGTCTCGCGGTTGGGATCCAGTACGGTGCCGTTCATGGTGGCCGCCTCGGTCCCGTCCCCGCGCACCGCGACCTTTTCCAGCAATGCGACGCCGCGGCCACCTACAGGTTTCTTGGTGCCACCTGTGTTGGAGCCGCCGGCGCGTTCGGCGCCCGGTGCCATCTTCGATCCCGGGCCCCAACGAAGGGGATCCTCGCGCTGCAGTCGCTTGCGCTCGGAGACCCCCATGGCCCAGGCGAAGGCGAAGACGACGATGAGGCCCGCGATGAGCGAGGGGATCATCGGGACGAACACGGCGGAGGCATCCACGTGCAGCGCCGCTGCGGCGCGTGCCGTCGGGCCGCCCCACGGCACGATGTTCAGGGTGCCATTGGTCAGGCCGGCAACGCAGGTGAGCACCACCGGGCTCATGCCCAGGCGCTGGTAGATCGGCAGCAGTGCGGCGGTGACCACGATGAAGGTCGTCGAGCCGTCGCCGTCTAGGGAAATCAGCCCGGTCAGCACGGCGGTGCCCATCACGACCTTGGCCGGGTCGTTGCCGACCAGGCGCAGGATGCCGTCGACCAACTTGTCGAAGAGCCCCACGTCGATCATGATGCCGAAGTACATGATGGCGAACATCAGCAGGGCGGCGGTCCCAGACATCGACTTCACGGCGTCCATCACCATGTCGCCCAGGCCCAGACCGGCGCCGGCGAAGAGGCCGAACACCGTCGGGACGATGATCAATGCCAGCAACGGGGTCATGCGTTTGGTCATGATGAGCGCCATGAAGGTGGCAACCATCAGGAACCCGAGTACTACAAGCATGGGGGTCTCCTTCTCAACGGGGGGGGGTGGGGGTGCACGAACCAGCCGGTGCGCCGCAAAAAACCACGCTACGTGGTGTGCGTCACGGGCATGTGGTTGTGCCCACAAAGCGTCGTTCTTCCGCTAAATCCCTTTGTGCCCATAAAGCCCACGGCGTCTCCTACACTTGATCCATGTCCCACGCACCAAAGGCCGGGCGGGGCTTCGCCGCCCGCATCATGACCCTGCAGTTCCTGGTGGTGGGGCTGATGATTCTGGTGGCGGCCGGCGGTGGCATGTGGGTGACCGTTGAGCGGGTCAACGAACAGGCGCAGGAGCGTGCGCTGTCCATTGCCCGTACGCTGGCTGCCGACCCGGAAATCAAGGCGAAGGTCGGCGCATACGCCGATCAGGAGGTCCTCGACGCCCCGGGACTGCGCCACGGCTACGTGCAGCGGGCGGCCGAGGCGGTACGGGTTCGCACCGGGGCGTTCTTCGTGGTGATCACTGAGGACCGCGGGATCCGCCTGGCGCACCCGACCCCCGGACTGCTGGGCCAAAGGGTCTCCACCGACCCGGTGGCTCTCTCGGGAAATGAATCGGTTTCCCGCGCTCACGGCACTTTGGGCGAATCGGTGCGCGCCAAGGTTCCGGTGTTCGACCCGAAGGAAGATGCGGCGGTGGTGGGTGAGGTCAGTGTCGGGGTCGGCGTGGAGGAACTTGCCGTGCTACTTCGCACAGCGGGCGCCTGGGTGTTGGGGTTGGGCCTTGCGGCACTGGGGCTCAGTGCAGTCTCAACCCGTTGGCTGGTCCGTCGGCTCAAGAAACTGACACTCGGGTTGGAACCGGCTGAGATGGCACAATTGCTGCGTGACCGCGACGCGGTGCTCCACGGGGTGGCCGACGGGGTCATCGGTATCGGCCCCGACGGGCGGGTGAGCGTGCGCAACCAGGCGGCACGCATTATGCTTGCGCTGCCGCACCGCCACGAGACCTCGGACATCATTGGGCTGCCCTACACCGAAGTGCCCTTTCCTGCGCGGCTGGTCGACGCGATCTCCCGGGGTGGCGAGACCACGCTTCGGCTGGAAACCGAGAGTGCGGCGCTGGTGGCCACTGTGCGCCCGGTCATCCGCGACGGCGCGAACCTGGGGATGGTGGTGCTGCTTCGCGATGTCACCACCATCGAGACCCTGGGCTCGCGCCTTGATGCGGTGCAGACCATGGCAGGGGCCTTGCGCGCCCAACGACACGAGTTCGCCAACCGGTTGCACACCATCTCGGGCCTGCTGCGCCAAGGAGACAGCGCCGAGGCCGCCACGTACCTCGGGGAAATTATCGATTCCGGGCCGGTACGCGAAGCGGTGCAGAACCTTGCCACCATCCGGGATCCTTACCTGGGCGCGTTCCTCGGGGCCAAGGGCATCGAGGCCTGGGAGCGTGGTGTGGTGCTGCGGGTGGGGACCTCCAGCGCGCTCTACGGCCGGCTCAATGATGCCCAGGACGCCACGGCCGTTTTGGGCAACCTCATCGACAATGCGTTGCATGCCGCCGTGGCGGGAGCCGCGCCGCGCTGGGTCGAGGTTGACCTGCTTTCCGAGGGCAGTACGCTGCACCTTGCCGTCGCGGATTCCGGGGCCGGGGTGCTTGCCTGGATGGATGTCTTTGCCGAAGGGGCCAGCACCGGTGCTGCGGCGGGTTCGGCCGTGCACGGACACGGGGTGGGGTTGCCGCTGATCCGCCGGCTTGCGCGTACCCGGGGCGGCGAGGTTTGGATCGCCGATCCCGGAGGAATTCCCGGGTCCTCCGGGGAGCCCGCGGCAGGGGCGGTCTTTGCCGCGCGGTTGCCCGGCGTGCTCACCATCGAGAACGGCCCAACCGAAAGGATGCACGAATGATGAACCCGAATACCGACTACAAGGTCTTGGTCATCGACGACGACTTCCGTGTCGCGGCCCTGCATGCGGGCTACGTTGACGAGGTCCCCGGCTTTACCGCGCTTGCCCCGGTCCACGATGCCCGGATGGTGCCGCGCGCCGTCGCCGAGGGTAGGCCCGACCTGCTGCTGCTTGATGTATACCTGCCGCAGGGCTCCGGGCTCGACCTGCTGGTGACGCTAGACGTGGATGCCTTCGTGGTCTCGGCCGCCACCGAGGTCGATGCCGTGCGCACGGCGATTCGGCGTGGCGCATTGGGGTACCTCATCAAGCCCTTCGACCCCAAGGCGCTCGCCTCCCGGTTGCGCGGGTACGCCCGCTACCGCAGGCAGCTGGAGGGCCCGGCGGGTCTTGACCAGCAGGGGATCGACAGGGCGCAGCGAGCGCTGCTGGCCGGTGAAGAGGCAGTGGCGGCCCCAACCCCCACCGAGCAAGCCGTGCTGGCGGCTGTCGCGGCGGCCGGCGAGCCTGCCACCGTCATGCAGGTGGTCACCGCGGTGGGTATCTCCCGGGCCACCGCCCAGCGATACCTCGCCAACCTGGTGCAGGCGGGATCGCTGCGCCTTGAACTGGCATACGGAAGTAGGGGGCGTCCCGAGCACCGATATCTGGTGCAGAAGTAGCCGCCGGACCCACAAGGCCCAGTGGCTACTGCAGGCCGGGCTGGATATCCAACAGCGCCGAAGCGGACTGCCACTGGGCGATGGCGCAGCCGTTGACCAAGTCGAAACTGCGTTCCACTGCTTTCCCGTGCAATGTTCCGCTGACCCGTGCCACCGCAGGTCCCCCGGATTGTAAGGTGCAGGCGATTGTCGGGTCGGGTTTGGACTGCGCGAGAACCTGGGGTTCCTTCTCCACCAGTGCGCAGGCTTCCCCGGCGTTCGGGTGGACGCTGGTCTCCAGTGCTTGGGCGCCGTTGCACTGCAAGGAGTAGTGGTCGCTTTCGCTGGTGCCATCGGCGAGGATGGATACCTGCAGGTCCGCGCTCGGTGCCCCGTCCGATGACGCGCTGGCGGACGGCTCCATCGATCCACCGCCGGCGCACCCGGTCAGTACCATGGTTGCGCCCAAGAGCAGGGCCGGGATGATCGAATGGGTACTTGCCCGCATGACGCCGCCCCTCCAGCAGTGGTCCGGCCACGGTGGCGGCCGGATGTTCTAAGTCTGTGGCACCGGAAGGGATTGGGCAACGGCGCGCAACCGCCCGCGCAACTCCTGGGCGCGGTCGGCAAAGTCCTTTTGCAGGCGGACGTACTCCGCCTTGCCGGCGGGCGTCTCGATGCGGATGGGCTCCTGCCCCCAGTCCGCCAGGTCGTAGGGCGAGGCCTGCATGTCCATCGTGCGAATGTCCCATGCCAGCTCGAAGCAGTCCATGACCAAGTCGCTGGGCACCGCCGGAGTGAGCTTGTAGGCCCACTTGTACAGATCCATGTTGGCATGCAGGCAGCCCGGCTGTTCAAGATCCCGTTGGGTCTCGCGGGTTGGCTGCAGCTCGTTCAGCGGCACGGCCTCGGGAGTGTAGAACCGAAAAGCGTCAAAGTGCGTGCAGCGGATCTTGTGCTCTTCCACCACGGTGTCCGTCCCGGCCGGACCCAGGCGCAACGGCAGATACTCGTGCCGTATGCCGTTGTCCGCCGACTTGTAGGCCATTGCCCACTCGTGCAGTCCGAAACAGGCGAAATTCCCGGGACGGGCCGCGGTCTTGGAGAGGATGACCACGGCAAAGCGGATGGCCTCCGCCCGGGCCGAGGCGAACGCCCCAAGGTCCACTGTGTAGCCGCGCTCGCCGGTTTCGGGATGCAGGACCTCGCGGTAGAACTTCCAGTCCGCTCGTTCGCGGGCCTTTTCCCCGCCCAGCACCACTCCGGGGCCCGGATGCCAGCGATAGAGCTGCCCGGGCTTCTGCGTGTAATAGGTAAAGAGGAAATCCTCGATCGGGTGCTTCTGCCGTTTCATCCTGCGCTGCGTGAACGGCTCGCCAAAGCGCTTTGCCCGCGTTTGGTGGGCTGTGGCCGCAGGGAGCCACTGACCTTCGGACAGCCAAGCGAGCGGGGAGGGAAGCATTCAACCATTATCGCCGGACTAGCTGGAAAAGCCTTATTTTCTTGGTCGTGGATGCCCATCTCGGGAGGCCTTGTCAAGGTGTCTAGGGCGGCATGTGGATAACCACAACCAATATCTGACATGGCCATACAGTACGAACAAGCATAATTTCCGCTCTTCAATTCGACGGTGCCGAAGAGTAGAATGGAGATATGTTCGATGAACACATCAATCAACCCCACTTAGGTGAAGATTCCGACGAAGAGGTCGGATCCGCAGCCGGCACGCCGCCTCCGGACCCGCGGTGGCCGGTGGCCGGGGCCAACCACGCGGCAGACCTCGCCTTCCTCGTATTCGTCCGCGACGGACTCGCCGCCCTGGACATGAGCGGCACCGCCAAGGAACACCACGAGAAGATCGCGTTGACCGAGGAAATCAAGGGCGCCGCCAGTGGCGCCCAAGTCATGTCCGCAACCATGCTCG